>CAMPGL010000131.1 GCA_946885435.1 uncultured Brevundimonas sp.
ATGTCGGCGACGCGTTAGGCTCGCGCATCTCCCAGGAACTCGAAGACGGGATCGGAAAATACTTCGAACGCGGCGCCCAGGACGCCGAGGTCGTGGTCTCCAAGGAGGGCCACAGCTTCAAGGTGGACTGCTGGGTCCGGCTGGCCTCGGGCCAGACCATCGTCACCTCCGGCATGGCCGGTGACGCCCATGCGGCCTTCACCGAGTCGCTGAGCAAGCTCGAGAAGCGGGTGCGGCGCTACAAGCGACGCCTCAAGGACCATCACCTCGGGCCCAAGCCGCTTTCGCCCGAAAAGACCGAGATGGCCGCCGCCGAGGTGGCTCGCCTGACCGTCTTCCGCGATCCGGAATCGGTCGAGGACGAGGATTTCGGGGAGGCCGGCCGGCCGGACGAAGGCCCGCCCAGCGGCATGGTGATCGCCGAAACCGACACGCGCATCCGCACCATGACGGTCGGCCAGGCCGTGCTGGAGCTCGACATGTCCGGCTATCCGCTCGTGGTTTTCGCCAATGCCGGCCACGGCGGCCTGTCGGTCGTCTACCGCCGGCCGGACGGCAATGTCGGCTGGATCGACCCGGCCCGAACGCGTTCATCGAACGGGAACGCATCACCGTCATAATCTGCGGATAAGGGGCCGCCGCCGCCGAAGCGTCGAGCGGTCGAGAATCAACCAGGCCGCGAGCCGATCGCGGTCCTTGGTGTCGGGGTTTGGGTATGGGAATCGGTGATCTGCTGTCGCGTCAGGCCGTGGGCGTCAGGGCGACCGCACCGAACAAGCGTCAGTTGCTTCACGGCCTGGCGGACCTGGCCGCGCCCGCCCTGGGCGTGCCGGCCGAGGCCGTGTTCGAAGGGCTGTTGGAGCGCGAGGCGCTGGGCTCGACGGGGCTGGGCGGCGGCGTGGCCGTGCCGCACGCGCGCCTGCCGGGCCTGACGCGCGTGACCGGCGTCTTCATCAAGCTGGATCAGCCCGTGGCCTTCGAGGCTGTCGACGATCTGCCTGTCGATCTGGTCTTCGGCCTGTTCGCTCCGGCCGACGCCGGCGCAGATCATCTTCGGGCGCTGGCGGCGGTGTCTCGCCTCCTCCGGCGCGCCGACGTCCGGGACCGCCTGCGCCAGGCCCGCAGCGCGGATTCGCTCTACGCCATGCTCACCGGGGAGGTGCAGGCCTTCGCGGCCTAGTGGACTGATACGGGCGCCAGTTCGTGCGCCACGGCCGCCGCGAACGCTTCTTCCCGCTCCATCAGGACCGCCAGGCGCGCGCCGTCGGCGCCGTGGACGGCGTAGAGGATCTGATCGGGATTGATCTCCAGGCCCCCGGCCTCCAGCGCGGGCGCGTCGTCCAGCAGTTCGCGGGCCGTGACCTCGCGAATGTACACCAGGTCGGGCGCTCCGAGATCTGCAAAGGCCTTGCGGGACAGGATGGTCTGCATCTTTCAACTCCTCGAATAGCCAACGCCCAAGCCCTCCGCCGGTTCAGCGGGGCGTGCGACGGCTCATGGTCTCGTGATGGGCGGTTCAGCCCGCCTGGATCGGGATCCGCGTCACGGTCGGCTTGGCTTCCGGCCGCTTCAGCTCGACGTGAAGCAGGCCGTGCTCGAGGCGCGCCGCCTCGACTTCCAGGCCGTCCGCGAGGACGAAGGCGCGGGTGAAGCCACGCGCAGCGATGCCGCGGTGCAGGTAGGAGGCGTCCTGGCCCGGCTCACCCTCGCGCTTGCCCGAGATGACCAGCTGGCGGCCCTCGACGGTCACCGACAACTGCTCGGGCGAAAAGCCGGCGACGGCCAGGGTGATGCGTACGGCGTCCTCGCCGATCGCCTCGACATTGTAGGGGGGATAGCCCTCGGCCGCGATCTTGGCGGCGCGGTCGATCAGCGAACGGGTGTGCTCGAAGCCGAGCAGGAACGGGCTGTCGACGAAGACGGAACGAGACATGGCGGAGCCCTCCTCAGGAAGCGACCCAACGATCAGGCGAGACCTCCGATGAGCGCCTCGCGTGGTCCCTAGATGGGGGCGGCGCCGCTCCGGATCAACCGCCAAGCCTGCGGTCGACGGACCAGCGGCCGGCCCCGTGCGTCGCCAGGACGAGGCCGGCCAGCACGCACATCATTGGACCGAACAGCTCGCGCGTCACATCGGGAAAGATTCCCTCCGACGTCCCGATCAAGGCCACCGCCACCAAGAAGTTCACCGCCAGCAGCATCCCGGCCCAGCGCGTCAGCACGCCCGGGATCAGCAGCACCCCGACCAGGAACTGCGCCCCGACCGACACCGGCGCCGCCAACTCCGGCAGCGGTGACCCGATGGCCGTCAGGAACCCCGCGAACTCTGCCATCCGCTCGGCGGAGGTGATGTTGTCCCACACGCCCCAGATCAGAAACCCGCCGAGATAAAGCCGCAGCAGAAGGACGGCGATATCGGTGTGCCGCGCCATGCCGGGCAAGGTGATTGGTCCGCGCATCATGAGCTTCCTCTCCGCGAGGGACGCTCCTGCCGATCCGGCGAACGGTCAAGTTAACTGGGGTTCAGATAGGCCGAAGGCCCCGCGGGGTGTCCCGCGAGGCCTTCGATGGTGGAGCTAAGCGGAGTCGAACCGCTGACCTCTTGAATGCCATTCAAGCGCTCTACCAACTGAGCTATAGCCCCGATCTGCTCGGGTTTCGCAAAGGGCCTGGGCCCCCGCGAGGCGGCGGAACCTAGTCGCACCGGACCGCCCGATCAAGCCCCGAAAATCACGAGACCGAACGGGCGTTCCGAAGCCCCTACTGATCCTCCTCGTCGTCGCCGAGACCTTCGATCTCGTCGTCGAAATCTTCGTCGTCATCGCCCTCGATGAAGGGGACGGAATCGTCCTCCTCGTCCTCGAGCACTTCGTCGTCGCTCTCGCCCATGCCGGTCTCGGGCGCGCCGTCGGAATCGTCGTCATCGTCGTCGCCGCCGGTCGGGATCTCGTTGGCGGCCTCGTCGATCTCGGGCGTCTTGACGTCCTCTTCCTCTTCCTCCTCGTCGTCGGAGGTCTTGGCCTTGACCTGATCCTCGGACTCCTCGGCGGTGTCCTCATAGTCAGGCAGGCCGCCACGGCCGCGGCCGCGGCGCGCCTTCAGCGCCTCTTCCGGCTCGAAGTCGTGCTCGCACTTCGGGCAGTGGGCGGGGCGACGGTTGAGGTCGTAGAACTTCGCCTGGCAGTTCGGACAGATCTGCTTGGCGCCGAGCTCGGGATTGGCCACGGGGCGAAACCTTGCTGTGAGGAGGCCGGGCGAAAGCCGCCCGGGCGTATCGGGCGGCTCCCTTGCCACTGGAAGGGGCCGCTGTCAAAAGCCCTTTTCCGCTTTGACCTGCAGGACGTCGGGGAGCCGTAATTGGCCACGGACACGGGGGCTCCCGAAAGGCTGATCGCCCGCCCCTCCGGGGCGCTGAGCGGCCGTGTCCGCGCGCCCGGTGACAAATCGATCTCGCATCGCGCCCTGATCTTCGCCGCCATGGCCGCTGGTGACAGCCGGATCGAGGGTCTGCTCGAGAGCGACGACGTGCTCGCCACCGCCCGGGCCGTCGAGGCCTTGGGCGCGAGGGTCGAGCGCACCGGCCCGGGCGCCTGGCGGATCACCGGCCAGGGCGAGCTTCGCCAGCCGGAGGGCGTCATCGACTGCGGCAACTCCGGCACCGCCGCGCGCCTGCTCATGGGTGCGGTGGCCGGCTATCCGATCGAAGTCCGCTTCGACGGCGACACGTCGCTGCGATCCCGCCCCATGGGTCGCGTGGGCGAGCCCCTGGCCCGCATGGGCGCGCGCGTCTCCGGCGACCGCCTGCCGCTGACGCTCGGCGGCGGGGGTCATTTCGGCGGCCGGCTGTCCGCCATCGACTGGCGGAGCCAGGCCGCCTCGGCCCAGATGAAGTCCGCCATCATCCTGGCCGGCCTGAACGCCGAGGGCGTCACATCGGTCGAGGAGCCGGCCCCGAGCCGCGACCACACCGAACGCATGTTGCCGCTCTTCGGCGCCGAGGTCCGCCGCCAGGGGCTCAAGGTGTCGGTCGAGGGCGGCCAGCGGCTGCGCGCCGCCGACATCCAGGTCCCGGGCGATCCGTCCTCGGCGGCCTTCCCGCTCGTCGCCGCCCTGCTCATTCCGGGCTCGCGCGTGACGGTGGAGGGCGTGATGATGAACCCGGCGCGCGCCGGCCTGTTCGTCACGCTCAAGGAGATGGGCGCGGATCTCTCGATCGACGCCGAACGCACCGTCTGCGGCGAGCCCGTCGCCGACCTGACCGCTCGCGTGTCCCGACTGCGCGGCGTCGAGGTCCCGGCCGAGCGCGCCGCCTCCATGATCGACGAGTACCCGGTCCTGGCCGCGGCCGCGGCCTGCGCCGAGGGTCCGACCGTCATGCACGGACTCGGCGAGCTTCGGGTCAAGGAAAGCGACCGCCTCTCGGGCGTCGCCGCCCTGCTGCGCGCCTGCGGGGTTCGCGTCGAGGAGACGGACGACAGCCTGACCGTCCATGGCGCGGGCCGGCCGCCGGCCGGCGGCGTTTTCGTTGAAACCCACGGAGATCATCGTCTGGCGATGAGCGCCCTGGTGCTGGGCCTGGCTTCCGGACGTTATGTCGGCGTCGACCACCCCGAGATGATCTCGACCAGTTTTCCCGGCTTCGCCGACCTCATGGCGGAGCTGGGCGCAGTGATGGAGTCCGCCTGATGCCGCTCGTGATCGCCGTCGATGGCCCGGCCGCCTCGGGCAAGGGCTCGATCGCCTCGCGACTGGCCGCCTGGCTCGGACTGCCGCATCTGGACACCGGACTGCTCTATCGCGCCGTCGGCATGGCGGTGCTGCGCGCCGGCGGCGATCTGGACGACGCCGACTTCGCGGCGGGCAAGGCGCGGGCCCTCAGGATCGCTGACCTGCAGGACCCGGATCTGATCGGTCGCGCCGCCGGAGACGCCGCCAGCCGCGTGGCGCTCCATCCGCCCGTGCGCGCCGCGCTCCTGGACCTTCAGAAGGACTTCGCCGCCCAGCCGTCGGGCGCCGTGCTGGACGGACGCGACATCGGCACCGTCATCGCGCCCGACGCCCCGGTGAAGCTCTATGTCACCGCCGCCCCCGAGGTCCGGGCGCGGCGTCGCTGGCTGCAACTGACCGGCCGCGGCGAGGATGTCACCTTCGAGGCGGTGCTCGAGGACATCCGGATCCGCGACGCGCGCGACGCCGATCGTGACGCCGCGCCCATGACGCGCGCCCCGGACGCGGTCTTGCTGGATACCACCGAGATGGATATAGAAGCCGCCTTCGATGCGGCCCGCCGTATCGTCGAGGCGGCGCGCGGCTCCTAGGCCAAATCCAACGCGCCGATCCCCTCGTCAGCCGCGGGCGTTCGGGACGGCTTCGTCCCCGCACCTTTCGACTATCCACCCTCAACCTGAACGAACGGGCGGACTCCCGCCGGCTGACGCCGGACATCCGCCTTTGGAGCAACCCTAGCTAATGACCGATGTGATGAACCCCTCGCGCGACGACTTCGCCGCGCTCCTCGACGAACAGCTTTCCGGCCGCGACCTCAACGAAGGTCAGGTCGTCCACGGTCTCGTCGTGGGCGTGGAAAAGGACTTCGTGATCGTCGACGTGGGCCTGAAGACCGAAGGCCGCATTCCGCTGCGCGAGTTCACCGGCGGCGCCGAGGGCGCCGAGGCCCCGAAGGCCGGCCAGACCGTCGAGGTCTATCTGGAGCGCGTCGAGAACGCGATGGGCGAGGCGGTCATCAGCCGCGACAAGGCCAAGCGCGAGGAAGCCTGGACCCGCCTGGAAGGCGTCTTCGCCGAAGGCCAGCCGGTCATGGGCTCGATCGTCGGCCGCGTGAAGGGCGGCTTCACCGTCGACCTCGGCGGCGCCTCGGCCTTCCTGCCGGGCTCGCAGGTCGACATCCGTCCGGTCCGCGACGTCGGCCCGCTGATGGGCAAGGAACAGCCCTTCGCCATCCTCAAGATGG
>CAMPGL010000132.1 GCA_946885435.1 uncultured Brevundimonas sp.
ATTCCGAACCTGGCTTCGCGATAAGGATCAGCCAAGACGTATGATGGCCGTCAGGCCACGGCTCGGATGAGAAGCTGGAGCCCTTTCGTGCCCGCCCAAGAACTATTATGCTGTTCCGCATACACTTATGCTGGCCGGCGACGTGACTGAATCGCAGAAATTGCCCTCAGAGGCGCTCGGTGCAGAGCAGCTTGAGCGCAGCACTGAAGTGCTGCCTCGTCAAACCTTCACCATGCTCCTGAGACTCACGCTTACGCAGCCATGGCTGGAAGGTCGAGAGGCCGAACTATTAGATCTGTTCGAATTATGCGAAGATAATGACGAGGTTAACCTACTAGCCGACTTGATATATCGATTCGATTCGATGTCCCAAAAGCGATTCGACTCAGAGATGAAAGATCTAGTTTCGCATATGATTTCCGACCTTTCCCTTAATCCTGATCGAGACATAATCATCGCCCCGGAGAAAAGTGACTATTCAGACGGCTCACAATCGATCCTCTGGCGCGCAAAGCCACATCTCTCGCGGCATGAAGGCTGGACCACAACCAACCTTATATCAAACTTGGAGGTGGCTGTAGATCATGTCAAAGACGGCTCGACTGTCGTGTTGCTTGAGGAGTTTGTTGGCACCGGCAAGACAGCAGCTACCGCGCACCGAATTTTTGTTGAATCGTTGAACAGTCGAGGAATTTCAGCTCGCGTGGTGTACATGATCCTCTCGTGCATGCGAGCTGGTTCCGAATACTTGGCCCGTAAAGGGATTGAGCACTTTGCAAAAAATCTGCTGTCAAGGGGCATTTCTGATTATTATGAAGGAACTCAGCGCGACAAGGCACTGGCGCTCATGGCGAGAATAGAATCCAGATTGTGCGATAAGGCGGAAGATGGTGGGTTAAAGAAGGTGCGCCTAGGCTTCAAGAAAAGTGAGGCTCTATATTACCTCGATGGAGGAAACACTCCCAACAATGTATTTCCTGTATTTTGGTGGAAATGGCTATCAGGGAGTAGGCGACGACAGCCCCTACTGGACCGGCTTTGACCAGAGCCCCCACAAGCGCTGAGATTGAGATTCTGCGGAATCTCTTCGAAGCTGGCGATAAAGGACTCGATCTCTATGATCTTCATAAGCGCTTTAAACTCTCGCCCAGTCAGCTAGCCCACACTTGCCGCCTCATGCACGATGCGGGACTTCTAGAAATCATAGGTCAACCACCGGCGGCCGAGCGTATGGTACGCGTCTCGGAGCTGGGGAAATCCTGGATTCTCAGCAATCGTCGTGCGCTTTTTCTTCGCCCTCGCGCACGCGATTGGAGGCTCCCGAGTGAAACGCAGACAGCCGTTAAGCTTGCGCCATTCGCGCCGATCTCGCCGACGAGGGGCTCTTGACGCGGTTGCAGCTCGACCCTTGAAACGGTAGGCTAACTTCAGCGCAGGAGAGGGGTAGCACTTCGAGGCGGTGTCGCCTCGGTGGCTGAGGCCAGTTTTAGACCATAGGCCCAAAAGGATTCGGGCCTACGCTCGAAGAGCGTGCACTAAAGTGCGGAATCAAGATTGCATTGCAGGGGTACCCCTCCCCTCGCACCCTCGGGGAGCTGAATGGACGCAACCGCTGCCATTGAGGCGTGGGACCTTTTTTTCGCCAGCCGAAAGCGGTCGTCCAAACGTGATATTCTCGCCCTAGCGAGCGCAAAGCGGACGATTTCGCTAGGCTTCCCCCCAATAGTTGACATGCGCCACTTCAGTCGCCTCGTCGGGCTAGAAGTCGGGGTCATAGCGAGCCAAGCAGCTTCTCCAGACAACTTCTATCGGTCTTATCAGCTTCCCAAGCGGCGCGGCGGCTTTAGGACTATCGAAGCGCCAATACCTACATTGGCTCAGAGCCAACGCTGGATATATGATAACATCTTGAGCCGCATTGCTCCTCACGACTGCGCCCACGGCTTTGTACCAAAGCGTTCGGTGATAACGAATGCGAGCCTCCATCTAGGCAGCGATTCCCTGCTTAAATTAGACATACAGAACTTCTTCCCGAGCATAAATATACGACGCGGGTTAAGGGTGTTTATGAGGTGTGGATACACTCCAGAGGTTAGTTATCTTCTAGCGTCGCATTGCTTTATACAAGACTCATTACCTCAGGGTGCAAGCACCTCTCCGGCGTTGAGCAACATCGTGACAAAACGATTGGACGCGAGGCTGAGCGGCTACGCTGTATCAGAAAATCTCATCTACACTCGGTACGCGGATGACATATGTCTGTCAGGGAAATCAATTCCCAGCTCAACATTTATGGCTGTTGAGCGAATTATAAACGACGAGGGCTTTGCTCTAAACAAGCAAAAAACCCGGCTCTCAAACAGAGGGCAGAAAAAGATTATCACGGGCTTATCTATTTCATCCGGACGCCTGAAGCTGCCAAGAACATCGGTCAGGGCTCTAAAAAACGATTGTCACTTCGTTTTGAAGTTCGGAATGGATGAGAGATTTCAAGAGTCTTGCGGGTCCGACCCGGTGTATCTGGAACGATTACTTGGTCGTTTAAATTTCTGGCTCCAAATCGAGCCCGACAACAATTTCGCGCTCGAGATGCGCGAGAGGTTGAGAGAACGATCGCGGGCATCACTAGGGAGCGAGACTCTGCCACTAGAGACTGTAATCGACTCTGCGCCGATTGCCGCTCCCTCATCCCTTTAGGGAAAGGCATTACCCGCCATCCGCCTCAGCGCCTCCTCGAACACCTCCGGCGGCTGGCCGCCGCTGATCAGCCACTTGTTCTCCACCACCACCGACGGGACCGAGTTGATCCCGCGGCCGAGCCACAGACGTTGCTCGTCGCGGGCAGCCTGGGCGTAGCGGTTTTCGGCCAGGACGGCCCGGGCCTCGGCGCCGTCCAGGCCCGCGGCCCGGGCCGCGGCGGCCAGGGTCTCGGGGTCGTTCAGGGGACGGTTGTCGGTGAAGTGGGCCTTCAGCAGCTCGGCCTTCAGGCGGCCTTGCGCGTCCGGGCCGGACTCCTCCGCCCCCAATTCTTGCGCCCAGTGCAGCAGCCGGTGGCAGTCGAAGGTGTTCCAGATGCGGCTGTCGTCGGTGAGGTTCATCTCGAACCCCACGGCGGCCGCCCGCTCGCGGATCGCCGCCCGGTTGGCCCGCGACTGTTCCGGCGTGGAGCCGTACTTCCTGCCGATGTGCTCGACGATGTTCTCCCCGTCCGGCCCCATGTTGGGGTTCAGCTCGAACGGCCGGAAGCGGATCTCGGCGGTGACCTCTCCCTTCAGGCGGTCGAGGGCGGTGTTGAGCCCGTAGAGCCCGACCGCGCACCAGGGGCAGACGATGTCCGAGACGAAGTCGATGCGGAGGGTGGTGGGCATGGGCGGGCTCCTTTGTGGGGCAGATAGGGGTCCGTGCGGCGGAGAGCATCCCCTCCGGCCCGCCTGCGGCGCGCCTGCCTCCCCATCGCCTGCGCGATGGGAGAGGAGACAGAAAGGGGTGTCTCCTCCCTGACGGCGGAGCCGTTGGGGAGGGGGACCGCGAAGCGGTGGAGGGGAAATCAGCCTTTCCGCGTCCGGACCGCCGACAGGATGGCCTCGAGCACGCCATCGAGGTTCACGCGCACGTCCTCGGCGGCGAAGCGGATCACCGCGACGCCCTGCGCGGCCAGCCACGCGGTGCGACGGGCGTCCGCCGCGATCTGGTCGGGATGGTCGTGGCCCTGGCCGTCCACCTCCACGGCCAGCTTCGCCGCCGCGCAGTAGAAGTCGAGGACGTAGGGGCCGATGGGGTGCTGGCGGCGAAACTTAAGGCCGTCGAGCTTGCCGCCCTTGATGGCGAACCACAGCCGGGCCTCCGGCGGCGTCAGGCGGCGGCGCAGGTCGCGGGCCATCTCCACCGTCTCGCGTGTCGGCACGAGTCCCCTCCACCACTTCGTGGTCCCCCTCCCCAGCCTAGCTGGGGAGGAGACAGGGCGACAGCGCCCGCATCGAAGCGGGCGTTCGCCCACCAATCAATCCGCTCACCCCGGCGAATGCCGGGGTCCAGATCATATGGCTCGGGCGGTCCAGGGTTGGCACGTCGGCGTTTCGATGCGGGCGTTCCCGTCTTCCCGACGCCCTGTCACCCTCGCCCCGCCTGATCCCCCTTACGCTTCCTCCCTTTCGCCCGAGGGGAGCCCCCCATGTCCGACACCGAAAACCCCGCCTCCGGCCACTGGGCCGCCCCGGACGAGGTCTGGGCGCGCGTGCGCGCCGACTATTCCGACGGCCTCTCCGGCCCGGCCTGCTGCCGCCGGCATGGCGTCAAGCTGACCACCCTGCGCGACCGGGCCGCGCGCGAAGGATGGCGGCGCATCGACCAGGCCGGGCCCCCGGCCAACCGGCTCGATCCGGACGACGAGGGCGTGCAGCTGGAGATCGAATGCGGCGGCGACCTCGACAGGATCGACTTCGCTCAGCTCTCCTACGTCGCCGTGCGGCGCATGATGCGCGCGGTGATGCGCGGCGACGCGGTCGAGGCCCTGCGCTGGCAGCGCGTGCGCGACGCCATGGAGCACGAGGAGGCCGAGGTTCAGCGCTGGATCGACCAGCAGGACACCGTGCGGCAGCGCCTCGACGGATCGCATCCCGATCCGGACTGTCCGGACGGTCTGGACGGTGTTTTCAAGCGCCGGTGAGTCCGGACCGGCCCGGCTGGCCGTCGGAACACCGGCCCCGGCCGCGCGGTTGTCCTCCTGACCCCCAAGCCAGGACAGGAGACCGGAATGTTCCATGACTTCGGACGCGATCACCGCCACGATGACGACTGGCGCTATGACGAGGCGCCGCGCTTCGACGACCGCCGCGAGCACGTCGCGCGGGACGGCCGCCCTTATGAGGAGGACCGCAGTTGGTCGGAACCCGGCGACGGCTATGGCCCGGACGGGCGCGACGACCGCGCCTGGCGCGAGGATCCCCGCTATGTCGAGGCGCGCGAGCACGACGAGGACGACCGCCGCGAGCGGGCCCGCGACGACTGGGACTTCGGCCGTCCCGACCGGCGCTATAGCCTCAAGGACACGCGCCGGCGGCTGCCGCGCGAGGAGACCGAGCGGCTGATCGCCTCGGACAAGGTCGAGGGCTCGCCCGTCTTCGACATGCACGGCCGCCGCGTCGGCGAGGTGCATAACTTCATGGTCGACAAGCGCACGGGCCAGGTCGAGTACGCCGTGGTGCGCGTGCGCGGCGGCCTGTTCTCGGGCGAGGCATACCGGCCCGTGGCCTGGCGCGACCTCGACTATGACGAGCGGCTGGACGGCTATCAGGTGGACGTCGGGCGGCGCGATCTGCGCCACGACCGCTCCTTCGAAGAGCGCCGCTGAGCCCGCTCAGCCCTTCGCGTTGAGCCGCGCCAGGTCCGCCTGGTCGATCGCCGCCAGCGAGGCCCCGCGCGTCTCGCGCATGACAAGGGCGGCGACCAGGCTGACCAGGCCGGCGGCGAGCACGTACCAGGCGATCGGGACCCAGCTGTCGTACTGCCTGAGCAGGGCCGTGCCGATCAGGGGCGCCCAGGAGCCGGCGATGATGGCGGTGGCCTGATAGCCGACCGAGACGCCGGAGTAGCGCATCCGCGTCGGGAACATCTCGGTCATGATCGCCGGCTGGGCCGCGTACATCAGGCCGTGCACCGCCAGGCCCAGCATGATGGCCCCCAGGATCATGCCGGTCTGGCCTGTGTCGAACATCGGAAAGGCCACGAAGGGCCAGACGAGCGTCAGGGCCGCCCCGGCCAGATAGACCGGCCGTCTCCCCGCCCGGTCCGCCAGCCAGCCGACCGCCGGGATGACCACCACGTGCAGCACGTGGGCCAGGAACAGCAGGGCCAGGATCCGCGTGGTGTCGACCTCGCGGTGGTGCAGGTAGGTGATCGAGAAGGTGACCACCATGTAGTAGAGGATGTTCTCGCCGAACCTCAG
>CAMPGL010000133.1 GCA_946885435.1 uncultured Brevundimonas sp.
CACGTCGGCGGCCCGTCCATCCAGTACGTCGAGGGCTGCCTCTGAGGCTCGGCCTTATTGAGCCGGGGGCGGGGGAGAGCCGCTCGTGGTCGAGCCGGTCTGGCCCGCGCCCGCGACGCCGGTCTGGGTCTGGACCCCTCCGGTCGCGCTGGCGGCGGGATCGGTCGGCACGGTCGCGCTCCCGGCTCCGGCGGCGGCCTGGCTCGCGAGGTCTTCCAGCTCCTCGTCGCTGATCATCTCCTCCGGCAGTTCGGTGGAGACCTCCGCCTCGGCGGTGGCGGTCTCGACCTCGGCGGAACGTTCGCCGCCGCAGGCGGCCAGGGACAGGGCGCCGACGGCCAGGGCGGGTGCGATGATCTTGCGCATGGGGGCTCCTTTCGATCCGGGTGATCCGTCTCGGGACCCAACCCCTCGCATTGCCCGGACGTTCCCCGTGGGCTATCGCGGCCCCGCGCAGACAAAGGGCCCGCCATGACCGACATCGCCGACATCACCGCCCGCGAGATCCTGGACAGCCGGGGCAACCCGACCGTCGAGGTGGACGTGACGCTGGAGGACGGTGCCTTCGGCCGCGCCGCCGTGCCCTCGGGCGCCTCGACCGGCGCGCACGAGGCGGTCGAAAAGCGCGACGGCGACAAGGACCGCTATCTCGGCAAGGGCGTGTCCCAGGCCGTGGACGCCGTGAACGGCGAGATCTTCGACGCACTGTGCGGCATGGACGCCGAGGACCAGCGCCGCATCGACGAAGCGCTGATCGGCCTGGACGGCACCGACAACAAGAGCCGGCTGGGCGCCAACGCCATCCTCGGCGTCTCGCTCGCCTGCGCACGCGCCAGCTCGATGTCGGTCGGCCTGCCGCTGCACCGCTACGTCGGCGGCGTCTCGGCCCGGGTCCTGCCGGTCCCGATGATGAACATCATCAACGGCGGGGCGCATGCGGACAATCCGATCGACATCCAGGAGTTCATGATCCTGCCGACCGGCGCCGACACCTTCTCTGAAGGCCTGCGCATGGGCGCCGAGATCTTCCACGGCCTGAAGAGGGCCCTGAAGGACGCCGGTCACAACACCAACGTCGGGGACGAAGGCGGCTTCGCGCCGAACCTGGCCTCGGCGGAGGACGCGCTGGCCTTCATCGTCAAGGCCGGTGAGGCCGCGGGCTACAAGGCCGGCGAGGACTTCCAGCTCGGCCTCGACGTCGCCTCGACCGAGTTCTTCAGGGACGGCCGCTACCATCTGGAAGGCGAGGGCAAGACGCTCGACCAGCAGGGCATGGTCGACTACCTCGCCGCCCTCTGCGACCGCTTCCCGATCGTCTCGATCGAGGACGGCTGTTCGGAAGACGACTTCGACGGCTGGCGGATGCTGACCGAGCGGCTGGGCGACAAGCTGCAGCTGGTGGGCGACGACTTGTTCGTCACCAACCCCGCCCGCCTGCTGGCTGGCATCGGAGAGGGCCTGGCCAACTCGATCCTGATCAAGGTCAACCAGATCGGCACCCTGTCCGAGACCCTGGACGCCGTCGATCTGGCGCACCGCTCCGGCTACACGGCGGTGATGAGCCACCGCTCGGGTGAGACCGAGGACTCGACCATCGCGGACCTGGCGGTCGCCACCAACTGCGGTCAGATCAAGACCGGCTCGCTCGCCCGCTCGGACCGTCTGGCCAAGTACAACCAGCTCCTGCGCATCGAGGAGATGCTCGGCGACCTGGCCGTCTACGCCGGGGAGAGCGTGCTGCGGGAGTAGGACTGTGCGGGGGCGCGGCCGAAATACGGATGGCGGGCCCCAGACGCACGTATTCGCCTTCGACCTCAAGCGCGAATACGAAATGGCCGAGCGCTACACCCCAGCCAGCTTGCCAGGCCTTGCGGCGGCGCGGAGGAACCTCGTCGATGAGGTCGCGGCGTACCGTCGGTCAGGCAGGCTGTCGCCAGAACTGTTAGCCGCCTGCGACGACGAGCTTGCGCTCAGCAAACCCGACCACTCGGTGGGCCTGCGCAGGCTGTGTGAACTGGCGGGTGACGGCCACCCTCGCGCGAAGGAGCGGGTCCGCGCTCTTCTATCTCACCCTCGCGCCGAGGTGCGGGCGGCGCTGATCTGGGGCCATGCGCCTATCGCATTTGATCGGGCGGAGCTGATGCAGGTCGCCCGCAGGCTTCTCAAAGATCGCAGCAGCGAGGTTCAGGTGCGGACGGCCTCGACCGCCGTCTTCTCGGACTGGTTTGAGTTGATGCCCGCTATCAAGGATGCGGCGCTGGCGGCGTCCAGAGAAAAGGTCGCGAGAGAGCTCTTCTACTCGGCCTTCAACCTTGAGCAGAACATGCGAACCGGCCATCGAGGGGGTTACCGGTCATCCGAGAGTACGCGCGCGGAGGAGGACTCGGCCATGTCCGAATTTCTCGCAGCTTGGCGCCAGCGCACCCCCAAAACCTGACCCGAAATCACGCTTCCTTAAGGGCTTGGACGGCACGCTTAACGAGTCATGACCGCACTCCCCTGAGGGCCCCCGCCAGGTGTCTCTGAACCTCCGCCGCTATGCGCGTCTGGGCGTGCTGGGCTTCCTGATCGTCTATTTCACGGCCCAGGCCCTAACGGGCGAGCGGGGGCTGCTGAACGATGGCGAGCGCAAGCGAGAGCTCGCCGAGCGCCAGGCGGAGCTGGCCTCGCTCGAGACCCAGAAGGCCGAACTCCAAGCCCGCGTGGACGGCCTGTCGTCGCGCCACCTGTCGCTCGACGTGCTGGAGGAGCGGGCGCGCGTGGTGCTCGGCTACGTCCGGCCCGACGACTACGTCATCCGCGAGACGCGGCCTTCCTGACGATCCGCCGAAAGGCGCCGCGAGGGGCTTTGCCTTTCGGGAACGAAGCCTGCTAAAGCCCGCTTCCGTAGCGACAGCCGAGCCCGCCGGACGAAGCGAAGCGCCGCCGTCGCTGGCTGTACAGACCTATTGGAGGACGCCGGATGGCGAAGGCCGCCAGCAAGAGCGCATCGGGCAAGGCCCCGCCGGCGCCCAAGGCCGACAAGGCCGAACTGCTCAGATACTACCGCGAGATGCTTCTGATCCGCCGCTTCGAGGAGCGCGCCGGCCAGCTCTACGGCATGGGCCTGATCGGCGGCTTCTGTCACCTCTACATCGGCCAGGAGGCCGTGGCGGTGGGCGTGCAAGCGACGTTCAAGCAGGGCGACCAGGTCATCACCGGCTACCGCGACCACGGCCACATGCTGGCCGCCGGGATGGACCCCAAGGAAGTCATGGCCGAACTGACCGGCCGCATCGGCGGCTCGTCCAAGGGCAAGGGCGGGTCCATGCACATGTTCGACGTGGCGACCGGCTTCTACGGCGGCCACGGCATCGTCGGCGGCCAGGTGGCGCTGGGCGCGGGCCTGGCCTTCGCCAACCGCTATCGCGGCAATGACAACGTCGCTTTCGTCTATTTCGGCGACGGCGCGGCCAACCAAGGCCAGGTCTACGAGAGCTTCAACATGGCCCAGCTGTGGAAGCTGCCGGCCATCTACATCATCGAGAACAACCAGTACGCCATGGGCACGAGCATCGAGCGCTCGTCCTCGACGACCGACCTGAGCCAGCGCGGCGCCAGCTTCGGCATCCCGGGCGAGCAGGTCGACGGCATGGACGTGCTCGCCGTGCGCGAGGCCACCGAGCGCGCCGTCAAACGGGCGCGTGAGGGCGGCGGCCCCTTCATCCTGGAAGTGAAGACCTACCGCTACCGCGGCCACTCCATGAGCGATCCGGCCAAGTATCGCACCAAGGAGGAGGTCGACGAGGTCAAGAAGACCCGCGATCCGATCGAGCATGTGAAGATGCTGCTCGACCAGGCCGGCGCGACCGAAGCCGACCTCAGGCCCATCGAGGACGAGATCAAGGCCATCGTCGCCGAGGCCGTCCAGTTCGCCCAGGAAAGCCCCGAGCCGGACCCGTCCGAGCTCTACACTGACGTCTATCAGGAGGCCGCGCAGTGACCGACATCCTGATGCCGGCCCTGTCCCCGACCATGGAGGAGGGGACCCTCACCAAGTGGCATGTGAAGGCAGGCGACACCGTCAAGGCCGGTGACGTCATCGCCGAGATCGAGACCGACAAGGCGACCATGGAGGTCGAGGCGGTCGACGAGGGCGAGGTCGCCGAAATCCTCGTGGCCGAGGGCTCCGAGGGCGTGAAGGTCAACACCCCCATCGCACGCCTGATAGGCGAGGGCGGCGGCGCGGCTCCGGCCCCGCAGCAGGCCGCGCCCCAGGCCGCCGGCGAGCCCGAAAAGCAGGCCCCGGAGGCCGCCGCACCCAAGTCGGAAGGCGGAGGCCCCGCGCCGGTCACGCCGAAGACCGAGCTGAAGGACCCGGAAATCCCGTCCGACGCCAAGCTGGTCAAGACGACGGTCCGCGACGCCCTTCGCGACGCCATGGCCGAAGAGATGCGCCGCGACGAGGCCGTCTTCCTGATGGGCGAGGAAGTCGCCCAGTACCAAGGCGCCTACAAGGTCAGCCGCGAGCTGCTGCAGGAGTTCGGCGACCGCCGCGTGGTCGATACTCCGATCACGGAATACGGCTTCGCGGGCCTCGGCGTCGGCGCCTCGATGGCGGGCCTGAAGCCGATCGTCGAGTTCATGACCTTCAACTTCGCCATGCAGGCGATCGACCACATCATCAACTCGGCGGCCAAGACGCTCTACATGTCCGGCGGCCAGATCCGCTGTCCGATCGTCTTCCGCGGCCCGAACGGCGCGGCCGCCCGCGTGGCCGCCCAGCACAGCCAGGACTATTCCGCCTGGTACGCTCAGGTACCGGGCCTGAAGGTCATCGCGCCCTATGACGCGGCCGACGCCAAGGGCCTGCTCAAGGCCGCCATCCGCGACCCGAACCCCGTCGTCTTCCTCGAGCACGAGATGATGTACGGCGTGGAGTTCGACGTGCCGGAGGTGGACGACTGGATCGTCCCCATCGGCAAGGCCAAGGTCCGCCGCGAAGGCGACCACGTCACCATCACCGCCCACAGCCGCATGGTCGGCCTGGCCCTGAAGGCCGCCGAAGAGCTGGCCAAGGAAGGCATCGAGGCCGAGGTCGTGGACCTGCGCACCCTGCGCCCGCTCGACCACGAGACGATCCTCGAGAGCGTGCGCAAGACCAACCGTCTGGTCTCGGTCGAGGAAGGCTGGGGCCCGATGGGCGTCGGCGCCGAGATCTGCGCCCGCGTCGTCGAGCACGCCTTCGACTACCTCGACGCCCCGCCGCTGCGCGTCCACCAGGAGGACGTGCCCATGCCGTACGCGGCCAACCTGGAAGCCCTGTCCCTGCCGTCGGTCGAGAAGATCGTCGCCGCCGTCAAGAAGGTGACCTATGCCGGCTCGTGAGCTGAGAATCCCCGACGGCGCCCGTGAGGGCCCGCACGCCGACGAGGCAGTCGAGCTGATCCGCGCCTTCTGGGTGCACGACCGGCCCGAGTTCGTCCTGTCGGCGGCGCTCAAGGACCCGCGCAATATCGGCCGCATGCTGGGTGAGGCCGCCTTCCATTATTCGCAGGTCTACGCCTCGAAGGGCCACGGCGAGGCCGAGGCCCTGCTTGAGCAGATCCGCCTGGGCTGGGACGACGCCAAGGGTATCCCCATGAAGACGGTCATGGCCCACGGACAGGCGCCGAAGGAGGGTTGAGCATGACCGACATCCTCATGCCGGCGCTGTCGCCCACCATGGAGGAGGGCGCGCTCACCAAGTGGCACATCAAGGCGGGCGACACGGTCAAGGCCGGCGATGTCATCGCCGAGATTGAGACCGACAAGGCCACCATGGAGGTCGAGGCCGTCGACGAGGGCGAGGTCGCCGAGATTCTGGTCGAGGAGGGCGCCCAGGGCGTCAAGGTCAACACCCCCATCGCCCGCCTGAAGGGAGAGGGCGGCGCTGCCGCGCCTCAACCCGCAACGGTTAACC
>CAMPGL010000134.1 GCA_946885435.1 uncultured Brevundimonas sp.
AGCCGCGTGCGCCGCGCAGGAAGAAGACCGCGGAATGAGCCCCGACGAGGAAGCCGACATCGAAGCCTCGCGCGCGCCGCTGCTCGAGCACCTTACCGAGCTGCGCTCGCGGTTGATCGTCTGCGTCATCGCCTTCTTTCTGGCCTTCGTTCTCTGCTTCGCCTTCGCTGAGCAGATCTCGCTTTTCCTGTTCCATCCGTTCCAGGTGGCCAACGGCATCTTCGCGGCCCAGGGCGAGGGGCATGGTCACGGCATGGACCTGCTGGTGACGCTGATCCAGGCGACGGCGGCGCCGCCGAACGCCGGCGAGCCGCTGCGGCTGATGTTCACCGCGCCGCTGGAGTTCTTCTTCGCCAAGCTGCGCCTGGCCGGCTTCGGCGCGATCGCGCTCAGCTTCCCGATCATAGCCTGGCAGCTGTACCGGTTCGTGGCTCCCGGCCTGTACCGGCGTGAGAAGGCGGCCTTCACCCCCTTCCTGTTCGCCTCGCCGGTGCTGTTCATCATGGGGGCGGCGCTCGTCTACTACGTCATGCTGCCCTTCGTGCTCTGGTTCTCGCTGTCGCAGCAGATCGCGGGGGAGGGGATCGAGGTGCAGCTGCTGCCACGCATCGCCGAGTATTTGGATCTCGTCACGACCCTGATCCTGGCCTTCGGCCTTTGCTTCCAGCTGCCGGTCGTTGTGACCCTGCTGGGGCTGGCGGGCATCATCGATTCCAAGACCCTGGCCCAGGGACGCCGTTACGCCATTGTGGGCGTGGTGGTCGTGGCCGCTATCGTGACCCCGCCTGACCCCATCAGCCAGCTGATGCTCGCGGTCCCCCTGGTGCTTCTCTACGAAGTCTCGATCTGGTGCGTGCGCCTCATCGAACTCCGTCGCCGGGAGGCGACGGTCGACTGATCCCCGCGCCCTCGACGGAGCCGAGCCTGTGTTCTTCAAACGATCCATCCTCTCGGCCCTGGCCTGCGCGGGCGCCCTGGCGATCACGGGCTGCGCCAGTCTTGCCGGGACGAGCGCGCCGCCTGCGGTTTCGTCCGAACGGCTGATGGCCGACGTCACCGTCCTGTCGGCGGACGCCATGCAGGGGCGCGCCATCGGCACGGAGGGCAACCGGATGGCGCGCGAGCACATCCTGCGCCGCTTTGCCGAGGAGGGGCTGCAGCCGGTCGATGAGGACTACCTCCTCCCGTTCACAGCCGCCCCGACGACCCGGCGGCCAAGCGCGCTGGAGGGGATCAATCTGGCCGGCGTGGTCCGGGGGACCGAGCATCCCGACCAGTGGATCATCGTGACCGCCCACTACGACCACGAAGGGGTCCGCGATGGCCAGATCTACAATGGGGCGGACGACAACGCCTCGGGCACGTCGGCGCTGTTCGAACTGGCGCGGCTGCTGAGGCTCAACCCGCCGCGCCACTCCGTGATGTTCGTGGCGCTGGATGGTGAGGAAGCCGGTCTGCTCGGCGCCCAGGCTTTCGTGCGCTCGCCGCCCGTGCCGCTTGAGGCGATGAGGCTGAACATCAACCTCGACATGATCGCCCGGGGCGACAACGGGATTTTGTGGGCCGTCGGCACGCGCCAGCATCCGGGTCTCATCCCTCTGATCGACGCCCTGCCTCAGCAGCCCGGTGTTGAGCGCCGGTACGGCTATGACGATCCTGCCGTGCGGGGTCGCAACAACTGGGTGATGCTGTCCGACCAGGGCGCCTTCCACGCGGTCGGCGTCCCGTTCGTCTTCTTCAGTGTCGACGACCATGCAGACTACCACCAGCCGACCGACGACGTGGAGCGCATCAACGCGGACTGGTATCGGGGCGCGGTCCAGATCGCCCACGACACCCTGCGCGCGGTCGACGCCGCCGACGGTCTGGACCTGCGCGCGGCCGCGGCCGCTGGCTCGGCGCATTAAATCAACGTAACGCGACTCCGCGAACGGTGAGGCGTAGCCTCCCCTGGCTTAGCCGGGAGAGGTCGCATGACCGACGAATCCACCCCGCTCTCCGTCGCCACCGACGGGCCTCAGGCCGTTCCGCCTGTCTTCACCCTGGAAGAAGTCATCGCCCAGTTCCTGCGCTGGGGCGGCGCCTGGGCGGACCCGACCATAAATTTCAGCTTCTACAACACCCGACCGGCTCACCTGGGCGGCGACCAATGGTGGGCCGGCTTCCAGCCCTTCACCCAGACCCAGCGTGAGGCGACCTACCGCGCGTTCGACCTCATCGCCGATGTCGTGAATCTCGATTTCCAGGAAGTCGCCGACAACCAGCTGGCGCCTGGGGCCAACAATCGCCGGATCACCTTCGGAACCTCGACCACCTTCCCCTCATGGGCCACCGGCGCGGCGGACGTCAGCTTCAACCCCCTCGTCACCACACCCGAGGGGCGGATGCGCATCGATTCCAGCGAGACCCTGTTCAACTACTTCCGCTGGGGCGGCCAGTACGAACCTGGGACCAGGAACTTTTCGGTTCTGCTGCACGAGATCCTGCATGGCCTCGGGATGCCGCATCCTGGCGACTACAACCGCAATCCGGATGAGGAGATCACCTACGCCAACCACGCCGACTACGCTCAGGACACAGGCCAGTACACGGTCATGTCCTATTTCGGCGCCTGGGAGAGCGGAGCCAACCACCTCGGCAGTTTCGGTTCGACCCTGCTTCTCCACGACGTCGCCGCCATGCAGCGCCTTTACGGGGCGAACATGACGACCCGCACGGGAGACACCGTCTACGGCTTCAATTCGACGGCCGGCCGCAGTTCCTACGACTTCACGGTGAACACCAGGCCCGTGGTCACCGTCTGGGACGCCGGGGGCCAGGACACCCTCGACTGCTCCGGCTATGCGATGGACCAGATCATCGATCTGCGGGCGGGCTTGTTCTCCAACATCGGCGGCCTGACCTCGAACGTCTCCATCGCCTTCGGCGCGGTGATCGAGAACGCTGTCGGCGGAGCCGGCGCGGACCAGATCACGGGTAACGACGCTGACAACCGGCTGGAGGGTCGGGCAGGGGACGACGTCCTCGTTGGCGCCGACGGCTTCGATCACCTCGTCGGCGGCGCAGGCGTCGATCGGGCCCGCTACGGGGGCGGGGCCGAAGACGGGTTCATGAAGCTGGGCGAAGACGGACGCTGGGTCGTGGTTCGGTCGGATGGCTCGGATGTCCTGGAGGACGTCGAATGGATTGTCTTCGACGACTTCACCCTGGCCCCCGGGGATCAGGTCATCGTCTGCCGCTTCGAGGAGGCGTTCCAGACCGGCAAGGCCGGACAGGACGAGCCGGAGGTCCTGCCGGTGAGCTCGCCCGGCGGATGGCTCATCTAGGTTCTAGAAGCCGAACGCCGCCCAGGTGACCATGCAGACCCCGAACGCCGAGACGGCGGTCGTCGCGATTCCGGTCGGCCGCGAGCGGATCCACCCTGACAGTGCGATGCACGCCAGCAGCAGATAGAGCCCGAGCAGGAAGCTGAGCGTGCCGAACGCCCGCGCGCGATTGATGGAGGCCTGGCGCACCAGGTGGTCGGGAGCGTCCGGGTGCAGCACCGACACCAGCATGGTGGAGCAGACCACGGCGATGATGAAGGCCACTGCGGCCGCGGCGGCGAGGCCGACCGCCCAGGTCACCACCCTTCGATGCGGCTTGTCGTCCAGCAGGAGCGCGAGCAGGGTGGCGGCGACGCCCCCCAGAAAGGCGCTGAGAAAGCCCATCTGGCTTGCGATCTGCGCCAAATAGGTCTGTGGCAACTGCTCCATGCCTCGCCCTCCAGCTCCAGCGAGCATGGTTCCCCAACCTGGCTCTTGCCAAGCGGAACAAAACCAGAATAGAACAAACGCGGAACATAGCCCGGAGCGTCGTCCGATGTTGCGTCTCGTTCGTGAAACCCTGTCGCTAGCCTCGGTCGGGGCGTTCGTCTGGATGATCTGGACCGCCGCCGGCCTTGTCGCCTGATCCGTCCACAGCTCAGGTCGCGGCCTCGCTTGAGCCGGCTGTCAGGGTGTTCGACCATGTCGGGCTGCAGAGTCGAAAGGGCTGAGGGTTGAGCCAGGGCTTCGTCCATCTTCGTGTCCGGTCGGCCTATTCGCTGCTGGAAGGGGCGATCAAGGCGGGCAAGCTCGGGCGCATGGCCGCCGATGCGCAGATGCCCGCGGTGGCCATCGCGGACCGGGCCAATCTGTTCGGCGCTCTGGAATTCAGCCAGGCCTGCCGCGAGGCGGGCGTTCAACCGATCATCGGCTGCGC
Organism: uncultured Brevundimonas sp.; assembly: GCA_946885435.1. Next base: position 4,243 of record CAMPGL010000134.1, read on the forward strand.
CATTCCCGTCACCGGCATTGGCGGTCGCAAGGCCGAACGCTGGGCCAAGGTCCCGACCGTCGTCCTGCTGGCGCAGGACGAGACCGGCTGGGCCAACCTCACCGTCCTGTCGTCGGCGGCCTTCCTCGACATCGATCCGGCCGACGAGCCCGCGGTGCCGTGGGAACGGGTGAAGGCGCACTCCGAGGGACTGATCCTGCTGTCCGGCGGGCCGGACGGTCCTGTCGATCCGCTGTTCGTGCAGGATCGCCAGACCGACGCGCGGGCGGCGCTATCGGAGATGAAGACGGTCTTCGGCGACCGCTTCTATGTCGAGCTTCAGCGGCACGACCTCAACGAGGAGCGCGCGGCCGAGCCGGGACTGGTAAGTTTCGCCTACGACCATGACGTCCCGCTGGTCGCGACCAACGACGTCTATTTCGGCCCGCCTCACATGGCCAAGGCGCACGACGCCCTGCTGTGCATCTCGGACGGGGCCTTCCTGGGCCAGGACGACCGCCGCAAGATCACGCCCGAGCACTGGTTCAAGCCCGCCGAGGACATGCGCCGGCTGTTCGCCGATCTCCCGGAGGCCTGCGACAACACCCTCGACATCGCCCGGCGCTGCGCCTTCCTCGTCACCCCGCGTGATCCCATCCTGCCGCGCTTCGACACCGGCCAGGGCCGCTCCGAGCCCGAGGAACTGGCCTGGCAGGCGCGCGAGGGGCTGAAGGCCCGGCTGTCCGGCCTGACGCTCGCCGCCGACGAGGCGGACTACTGGGCCCGGCTGGAGCGCGAGATTGGCGTCATCCAGCAGATGGGCTTCTCCGGCTACTTCCTGATCGTGTCGGACTTCATCAAATGGGCCAAGGCGCACGGCGTCCCTGTCGGTCCCGGCCGCGGCTCCGGGGCCGGCTCCATGGTCGCCTGGGCCATGTCGATCACGGACCTGGACCCGCTGCGCTTTGGCCTTCTGTTCGAGCGCTTCCTCAACCCGGAGCGGGTCTCGATGCCCGACTTCGACATCGATTTCTGCCAGGAACGCCGCGAGGCGGTCATCGACTACGTCCAGCAGAAGTACGGCGACGACCGCGTCGCCCAGATCATCACCTTCGGCACGCTCCAGGCCCGCGCCGTCCTGCGCGACGTCGGCCGGGTCATGCAGATGCCGCTCGGGCAGGTCGATCGTCTGGCCAAGATGGTGCCGAACAATCCGGCCAACCCGGTCACCCTGGAGCAGGCGGTCGAGCTTGAGCCCCGCCTGAAGGAGGCCAAGGCTTCGGATCGCACGGTCGAGGTCCTGATCGAGACCTCTCTCCGGCTGGAGGGCCTCTACCGCAACGCCTCGACCCACGCCGCCGGCATCGTCATCGGCGACCGACCGCTGGTCGAGCTGGCTCCGCTCTACAAGGACCCACGCTCGGACATCCCCGCGACCCAGTACAACATGAAGTGGGTCGAGAGCGCCGGCCTGGTGAAGTTCGACTTCCTGGGCCTCAAGACGCTGACGGTTCTCGACCGGGCGGTCGGCTATCTGAGGAAGCGCGGCGTCGAGCTGGACCTGCTCAACCTGCCGCTCGAGGACACCAAGACCTACGAGCTGATGGCGTCGGGTCAGACGATCGGGGTGTTCCAGCTCGAAAGCCAGGGCATGCGCGATACGCTGCGCAAGATGCGCTGCGAGAGCCTGGAGGAGATCATCGCCCTGATCTCGC
>CAMPGL010000135.1 GCA_946885435.1 uncultured Brevundimonas sp.
GGCGCATGCTGCTGTGCAAGGGCGACATGGGCTTCTCGGCGCGGAAGACCTTCGATCTGGAGGTCTGGCTGCCGAGCCAGGGGACCTATCGCGAGATCAGCTCCTGCTCGAACTGCGGCGACTTCCAGGCCCGGCGCATGGACGCCCGCTTCAAGCGGGCGGGAGAGAAGAAGACGGAGTTCGTCCACACGCTGAACGGGTCTGGATTGGCGGTCGGCCGGACCCTGGTGGCGGTGATGGAGAACTATCAGGACGAGGCCGGGCGGATCGCCGTGCCCGAGGCTCTGCGCCGTTACATGCCGGAAGGCGTGACCCACATCGAGGCCGATCGATGACCTGCGGTGTGAACCCCTGGTCTCCTCCCCATGACGGAGGAATGGGGAGGGGGACCGCGAAGCGGTGGAGGGGCCGGCCGCCGCAAGGCGCCGGTGTGGCGGCTGGATTCCCCTCCGGCTCGCTTTCAGCGAGCCTGCCTCCCCATCGCCTTCGCGATGGGAGAGGAGACAAATAGTGCGCATCCTCCTCACCAACGACGACGGGATAGAGGCCGAGGGCCTGGAGAGCCTGGCGCGGATCGCGGGGGCGCTGTCCGACGATGTCTGGGTCTGCGCGCCGGCGGTGGAGCAGTCGGGCAAAGGGCGGGGGATCACCCTTACCGAACCGCTCCGCGTCATGCAGTTCGGAGAGAAGCGGTTCGCGGTCACCGGCACGCCGACCGACTGCGTGGTGCTGGCGGTCAACGACCTGATGCCGGAGCGGCCGGACCTGGTGCTGTCGGGCGTCAACCGGGGCCACAACATCGGCGAGGACGTCAGCTATTCCGGGACGGTCGCCGGGGCGCTGCAGGGCATGGCCATGGGCATTCCGTCGATCGCCCTGTCGCAGTCGCTGGAGCGGTTTCATGATGAGGTGGTGGCCCGCTACGAGACCGCCGAGGCCTTCGCGCCGGCGATCATTCAGCGGCTGATCGAGGCCGGCTGGCCGTCCGACGTGGTCATGAACCTGAACTTCCCGAACCAGCCGCCGGACCAGGTGACGGAGGTCGAGGTCACCACCCAGGGCTTCCGCGACGTCACCGAGATGCACGCGGTGCGGCGCACCGACCTGCGTGGGCGGCACTACTACTGGATGGGGTTCCGGTCGGGCGAACAGTCGCCCAAGGATGGCACCGACCTGCGCGCCATCGCCGAGGGCCGGATCTCGGTGACGCCCCTGCACATCGACCTGACGCATCTGCCGACCGTGCGCGATCTGCGTGGCGTGCTGGGCGGGCCACCGCCGAAGCTGAAGGAACCGGCGGGTGTCTGACGAACGCGCCGCGCGGCTGATCCTGGGCCTGCGCCGGCAGGGCGTGACGGACCCGCGCGTGCTGCAGGCTATGGAGTCGATCGACCGTTCGGTCTTCGTCCATCCGCAGTTCCTGGATCAGGCCTGGGAGGATTCCGCCCTGCCGATCGACTGCGCCCAGACGATCAGCCAGCCTTATATCGTCGGCCTGATGACCCAGGCGCTGGACGTCCAGCCGCGCCACCGCGTGCTCGAGATCGGGACCGGTTCGGGCTACCAGGCGGCGATCCTCTCGAAGCTGGCCCGCTTCGTCTATTCCGTGGAGCGCTACAGGGGGCTCATGCTCGAGGCCGAGGCGCGCCTGAAGAAGCTGGGTTGCGACAACGTCTTCATCCGCCACGGCGACGGCTCGAAGGGCTGGCCGGAGCAGGCGCCGTTCGACCGGATCATGGTCACGGCCGCCGCGCCGCACGAACCGACCGAACTGATCGCCCAGCTGAAGCCGGGCGGGATCATGGTCGCGCCGGTCGGCAAGGCCGGCTCGCAGTTCCTGCACCGCTATGTGGCGGAGGAGGGAGGCTCCTTCCGGCGCGAGACCCTCATCGAGGTTCGGTTCGTGCCGCTGGTCGAAGGCGTGGCACGGGAGGGGTGATCATCGTCTTCCTCGGCCTTGAGCCGAGGATCGGACGCCGAGCGCCCGATCTCTCTGCAGGAGAGGACTGGACGACGGAACGTCTGGCCCTCGGGGCAAGCCCGAGGGTGACGACACAGGTCAGGTGATCTTCTTGGCGGTGGCGGGGTCAGAAGCCGGGAAGGACTCCTCGACGGCCTCGTCGATCAGGGCTTCCTGACGGTCCTCGGCTTCCTGCCCCTTCAGCTGATCGGGCTTCTGTCCCTTTTCCAGCTCCTCGACCCGGCGGGCGTGCGGACCGTCGACGGACTTGTCTTCCTCGCGCAGCTTGCCCGGCGCTGCGTCCGCGGCGGCGGGACCGCCGCGTTCCAGAAAGCCCTTCTTGTCGGATTCGTGCTTGCTCATGTCAGGCCTGTTCCTCGTCGCCATAGCCGAGCGCCTCGACATCGTCGTCGGACAGCTCACGGCGGGGCTCGAAATGGGCGGCGCTGCCTTGAGGGCCCTTAAGGTTCTCGACGTCGCCGACATAGACCAGGGTGGCCTCGTCTCCCGCCTGGTCGTCCACGCCTTGCAGGTCGTCGAGGTCGGTCGGCTCGTCGAGGTCATTGTCGTCATAACCGTCGGTGCGGACGACCTCGTCCTCCTCCTCGGAGAACTCGTCGGCGTCGGCGGCCAGGTCGAGGTCGTCGTCCTCGTCGCCGTCGGCGTGGGTGACGTCGAGGACATCCGGTATCTCCTCGAAGGTCCGGAACTCGTTGGTCGGGGCCCCGGCGTCGGCGGGGTCGAGGTTGTCCTCGTCAAAGACCTCGGACTGGTCCTGTTCGTCGTAGCCGTCGATGTCGACCTCGGGCATGTCGCGCCTCCTTCTGTCGAAGGCGAAACGCTCCGCGCTTGGCCGCCGTTCCCGGCGGATCGCGGGTCGCTAGAGGGGCCGGGCCATGGCCTCGGCCATGCGGCCCATGACATCCTCCCAGCCGTTGAACCGGCCGGTGTGGAAGCACTGCGCCTGCGGGTAGCAGGGATAGCCGTCGGTCCCGAAGCGGGGCCAGGCGTCCGGCGTGGTGATCAGCCACAGGGGCGCGCCGACGGCGGCGGCGATGTTGGTCGTCGCATTGGCCGGGCCGGCGACGAGGTCCAGCGCGGCCGACAGGGCGGCGACCTCGTCGAGATCCTGCTTCAGGTCGATCCCGTCCGGATTCCAGACCTCGATGCCGGCGGCTTCGGCTTCAGCCAGTTCTCGGCTGACATCACCGTACTGCAGATTCACGAAGCGTCGGCCGGGCGTCGCCAGCACCGGCTTCCACAGCTCGAACGGTGAGAAGTAGCGGCCGCGGGTGCCGTCCAGGTTCAGGCTCTTCCACAGGACCCCGACCTTGGGCTCGGGCCCCAGCTCGGCCAGACGGGCCTTCCAGTAGGCGACGCGCTGAGGATCCGGCGTCAGAAAGCGCTCCCGGGCCGGGAAGCTGGCGACGTCCGGCCGGAAGCGCTTGAACAGCGAAGCGATGGGCGCCCAGTACTCGACCGGCGTGTCGTCCATGAACGGCGTGGTCCGCATCTGATGGCCGTTCAGCTTGAAGGTCCGATGCGCCCCCACGACGGCCGTGGGGAAGCTGCGCTGGAACAGCGGGACCAGCCGCCGCTCGACCGCGATGTAGAGCTTGCCGCCCGGCCCCATGGCCTCGGCCACGTCGGGCAGGACGTTGGCGAACAGGACCTCATCGCCGAGGCCCTGTTCGGCGATGACCAGCAGGCTGCGCCCCTCGATCGGCGTGTCGGCGTGCCAGCGCTCGGCGTCGGTGACGAATCGAACCGCGTCGGCGGAGTGGGGCGAGAAGCGTTCCTCGTAGTCCTCGAAACCGCCGGCCAGGTCGCCCAGCGCCATGCGGACCGTCGCGCGGGAGATGGTCATCATGGCGCGCTCGAAGGCGCTCGTCGTGCCGTCCAGCGCCTCGTTGATGTCCTTCAGGGCGCCTTGCGGGTCACCGAGCGACATGCGGGCGTTGCCGCGATTGTAGCGCGCCTTCGCGAAGGTCGGGTCGAGGCGCAGGGCCTCCTCGAAGAAGACGAAGGACTGATCGACGTCGGACTGCTCGGACAGGACCGTGCCGAGCGTGTTCCAGAGCAGTATCTCCTCCGGATGCGCCAGCAGCACGGGCTGGAGCAGGGCGACGGCCTCTTCGTAACGGCCGACGTCGCGCAGGATGCACGACAGGTTGTTGACCGCCTCGATGTTCCCCGGGTTCCGGACCAGGAAGGCGTGGTAGAACTTCTCGGCGATGTCGAGGTGGCCCAGCCGCTGGGCGAGGCGGCCAAGGTCGTTGGCCAGCTCGGCCTGGTCGGGGGAGAGGCGCAGGGCGGTCTCATAGGCTTCGAAGGCGGTCGGGAAGTGCTCGAGCTTCTCGCGGCAGATGGCCAGCAGCCGCCAGCCAAGCGCATTCCTCTCGTCGAGCTCGAGCGCCTTGAGCAGGTGCTTGCCCCCGGCAGACCAGTCCTGCTCCATCATGGCCGCGACCCCGGCCTGCAACCACGGAACGGCGGCGGACTGCTTCAGCTCGGCCATCGCCTGGGCCAGCCGCTGGACACCCGAGGCCGCATCCCCGGCCAGCTGGTCGGCGGGCCGGACCTGGAGCGGAGCGGCGCCGGCCTGGGCGGCGCTCGAGGCTTGGCGAGCGGTCATGTGATTCCCTGTCCCCGAGGATAGGCAAGCACGCTCGCGCGCGCATGGTTAAGGCCCCGCTAACCATGATCGCGGCATGCCTGCTCACAGTGGATTAACTGTCGGGCGGCCAGTCTGGCCGCCAAGGGGAGGGCTGAATGCCGCTCAAGCTGTCGCTGAAGCCAGGGGAACGGTTCGTGCTGAACGGCGCGGTCGTCCAGAACGGCGACCGGCGCGGATCGCTCATCCTGCAGAACAAGGCCTCGGTGCTCCGCGAGAAGGACATCATGCAGGCCGAGGACGCGAACACCCCGGCCAAGCGCATCTATTTCCCGGTCATGATGATGTACCTGGACGAGGGCTCGGCCGACAAATTCTACGACGAATTCGTACGGCGCGTGACGGAGTTCATGAGCGTCGTGAAGAACCCGGACGCGCTGGCCGACTGTGTGGCCGCGTCCAAGCATGTGATGGCGCGCGAGTACTACAAGGCGCTGCTCGCGGCCCGGAAGATCATCGACTACGAAGAGCAGAGGCTGGGCAATGGGCTTTCAGGCGTACAGACAGGCGGCTGAGCGGACCGAAGAGCCGCGCTCGGCCGAGTACCGCCTGTTCGGTCAGGTCACGCGCGCCCTGATGGCGGCCGCCGAGGCCGACCCGACCGATATCGCCACGCGTATCGACGCGCTCGACTGGAATCGCCGGGTCTGGTCGGCGCTGGCCACCAGCTGCTCGGATCCCGACAACGCCCTGCCTCAGCCGGTCCGAGCGCAGATCATCTCGCTCAGCCTCTGGGTGTCGCGTCACACCTCCGCGGTCATGCGCCGCGAGGAGGAGATCGAGCCGCTCGTCGAGATCAACCGCATCCTGATGCAGGGCCTCGCCGGCCCCGGTGGCGAAGCCCAGGCGGCCTAGGCCGCGTCTTCGAGCAAGGCCCGAATCGGCGCGAAGCCGGAGCGGTGCGCCGGGCAGGGGCCCAAGCGCTTGAGCGCTTCGACGTGGGCGGGGGCGTGATAGCCCTTGTGGCTGGCGAAGCCGTAGCCGGGCCATTCGGCGTCGAGTTCGACCATGACCCGGTCGCGGGCTTGCTTGGCCAGGATGGAGGCGGCAGCGATCGAGGCCGAGAGGCCATCACCGCCGACGACTGTGCGGATCTCGCAGGGCAGTTTGAAGGGATAGTTGCCGTCGACCAGGGCGAAGGCCGGTTCGATCTCCAGCGCCTCGACGGCCCGGCACATGGCCAGGCCGGTCGCGTGCAGGATGTTGAGCTCGGCGATCTCCTCGACCG
>CAMPGL010000136.1 GCA_946885435.1 uncultured Brevundimonas sp.
GGGCAGGGGCTCGGCCGTCGTCGTCTCGGTTTGGGTCAAGCGGGCCGTTCGAATGTTTCGCGGGCGGACATCAAGCCTCTAATGCGCAAGCGGGCAAGGCGGCGCCCCATTTGCAGCGTCCAACGCGCAACCGTGGCCGTTGGGACACTCCGGCTTGTTAATCTTATGGTCGAATCCGGTGCGGCATATTGTTGCTCCAGGCCCTGATTTCCGCCTGTTTTGGTATCAAGGCATGGAAAAGATTGAGTTTCGCCTATCTGGCGCTCGAACTTTTCACCGGCGACGCGACAGGGTATAGCGCCGCTTGAGTTCTTTTGGGCCGTGGGTGTGGCCCGGCGCCTCTTGACGGCGCCGCGAACCGAATGGGGGGCTGATGGCTCAGTTCGATCCGCGTCGCCAGCCGGTGCGCGTCTCTCCGCATCTCTTCACCGTCTGCGCCGCTGTCGCCGTCGCCGCCCTCGTCTGGCGGGTCTATCAGCCGCTCGAAACCTCCGCCCAGGCCGCCGGGCTCACTCCGGTCCAGCTAGCCCAGCTCGAATCCCAGGCCTATGCCGCCGCCTCCGCGCCGGACGGCCTGACCAATCCCGAAATCATCCCCGTCGAGGTCCGCTCCGGCGAGACCCTCGAACAGGCCGTGCAGCGCACGGGCATCGACGCCAACGAGGCGCGCGCCGTGGTGCGCAGCCTGGCCGAGGGCTTCGACGTCGTGAACATCCGCGCCGGCCTGCGCTTTGACACCGCCGTCGCCCGTCCGCGCTCCGGCCGGGGCGCCGCGCGCCTGATCGGCCTGACGCTGCGCACCGGTCCCGCCACCCAGCTGACCGTCAGCCGCAACTTCGACGGCGCCCTGCGCGTCCGCGAACTGGCCGAGCAGGTCACCCAGGAGACGACCGTCGCCGCCGGCGAGATCCACGGCTCGCTGCACCAGTCCGCCGTGGCGCTCGGCGCCGACTCCTCGGTGGTGGCCCGCGTGGTCCAGCTGTTCGCCCACCGCCTCGACTTCTCGCGGGACATCCGCGCCGGCGATCCCTTCACCATGGTGTTCGAGCGCAGCGTCACCGAGAGCGGCGTCACCGTCGCCACGGGCGAACTGCTCTACGCCGAGCTGAAGGGCGTGCGCTTCTACCGCTATCAGCCCGCCGGCGCCTCGCAGGCGCAATATTTCGACGAGGACGGCAAGAACATCCGAGGCTTCCTGCTGCAGACGCCGATCGACGGCGCCCGCATCAGCTCCAACTACGGCATGCGCCGTCACCCGATCGCCGGCTATCGCCGCATGCACCAGGGCATCGACTTCGCGGCGGGCTACGGCACGCCGGTCGTGGCCGCGGCCGACGGCGTCGTCGTCGAGGCCCGCCGCTGGGGCGGCTATGGCAACTGGGTGCGCATCCGTCACTCGGACGGCTGGGAGACCGGCTACGCCCACCTGTCGCGCTTCGGCTCGGGCATCCGCGCCGGTCAGCGCGTGCAGCAGGGCCAGATCGTCGCCTACGTCGGCTCGACCGGCGCCTCGACCGGCCCGCACCTGCACTACGAGCTCTGGCGCAATGGCCAGCGGGTGAACCCGCGCGGCGCCCGCGTCCCGCAGGGCACCATCCTGACCGGCCGCGAACTGGCCGCCTTCCAGGCCCAGCGCGCCCGCATCGACGCCATGATCGCCGAGCGTCAGGGCGGCGGCGTGGTCCAGCAGGCCGCCGTCGAGGAACTCCGCCCCGCCCAGGGCTGATCCCTATTCCGCCCCCCCCGGCGAATGCCGGGGCCCAGATGACATAGCGCTGGCGCTGCTTCAGCTGCCTGCTGCGCGTCCTTGCCGACCGTCAGCCCTATGATCTGGATCCCGGCTTTCGCCGGGATGACCGGTAGGTCATGGGACCAAACCGCGCGCCTCCGCCACCGTCGCGATCAGCCGCGCCAGGTCCTGCGGCCGGCTGAGCCTGTGGTCGCCGTCCTTGATCAGGCTGAAGACCACGTCGCGGCCCTCGATCCGCTCAGCCAGCTTCAGAGCGTGGCTCCACGGCACCGGCTCGTCCTCGGCGCCCTGCAGGATGCGCACCGGCGCGGTGATCGACACCGGCCCGTCCAGCAGGGTCCAGGCCCGCGCCTCCTCGAAGAAGTCGCGCGTCAGGTCGTGCGTCCCCTCGAAGTCGGTGACGGTGTGAAAACCCTGCTCCAGGATCTCGCGCCGCGCCTCGTCGGTCAGGGACGGCCACATCAGGGCGTGCGCGAAGTCCGCCGCAGGGGCGATCAGCACCATGGCCCCGATCCGCTCCGGCCGCGCCACGGCCGCCAGGCACGAGACCCAGCCGCCCATCGACGACCCGACCAGAACCACCGGCCCTTCGATGACCTCGTCGATCAGGGCGATCAGGTCCTCGCGCCAGCGCCCGATCGTCGCCTTGCGCCACGCTCCGGACGACGTCCCGTGGGCGAAGTGGTCGTAGCGCAGATAGTCCCAGCCCCGCTCTGCGGCGGCCTCGGCCAGGGCCTCGGCCTTGGTTCCGCCCATGTCCGAGCGCCAGCCGCCGACCCAGACCACGGTGGGCCCATCTCCCGCCACGCGCCGCCAGGCGATGCGCTCCCCGTCGGGTCGCTCGAAGAAGCCTGAGGTTTCGGTCACGGTCGCATTCCTCTAAGAGCGGGGCGGTGGCGACGCTTCCCCCGAACTTCACCCTGCTGCAAGTGGTCCCGCGCCTGGACGCCGGCGGCGTCGAGCGGACCACCGTCGACATCAGCCGAGCCGTCGTCGCGGCCGGCGGACGCTCGCTCGTGGCCTCCGAGGGCGGACGGCTGGAGGACGAACTGGCCGAAGGCGGCGGCGAACTGATCCGGCTGCCGGTCGCCTCCAAGAACCCGCTGACCATCTGGTCGAACACCGGCCGGCTGAAGCGCCTGATCCGAGCCGAAGGCGTCAGCCTCGTCCACGTCCGGTCACGCGCCCCGGCCTTCAGCGCGCTCAGGGCCGCGCGCCGCGCGGGCGTGCCCTCGGTCTCCACCTATCATGGCGTCTACAACGCCCGCAGCGACCTCAAGCGCTGGTACAATGGGGTGATGACGCGGGCCGACCACGTCATCGCCAACTCCGACTACACCCGCCGCCACGTGCTCGACGCCTACGACCTGTCGCCCGAGCGGATCACGGCGGTGGCGCGCGGCTCGGACCTGACCCGCTTTGCTCCCGAGGCCGTCTCGCCCGACCGCATCGCCGCCGCCCGCGCCGCCTGGGGCGTGGCGCCGGGTGAGCGGCGCGCCCTGTTCCTGCTGGCCGGACGGCTCACGCGCTGGAAGGGCCAGGGGCTGCTGGTCGAGGCCGTCGAGCGGCTGAAGGCCCAAGACCGCGATGACTTCCTCGTGGTCATGGTCGGGGACGATCAGGGCCGCACCGCCTACCGCGCCGAGCTTGAGGCCGCCGTCGCCAGGGCCGGCCTCTCGAACTGCGTTCGTCTGGCCGGCCATTTCAGCGACATGCCCGCGGCCTGGATGGCCGCCGACGTGGCCGTCGCGCCCTCGCTCGAGCCCGAAGCCTTCGGACGCACGGCCGTCGAGCCCCAGCTGATGGGTCGTCCCGTCATCGTCGCCGGCCACGGCGCCCCGCTCGAGACGGTGCTCGACGGCGAGACCGGCTGGCGTTTCCCGCCGGCCGACGCCGCGGCGCTCGCCGAACGCATGGCTCAGGCCATCGACATCGGGCCCGACGGCCGCGCCGCCATGGGCCAGGCCGGCATGTGCCGCGCCCGGCGGCTCTATTCCCTCGACGCCATGATCGCGGCCACCTTCGCCGTCTATCGCGACGTGCTGGAGCGCGCCGCGGGCGCGCGCTAGCCTGTCGTCCGTGTCGGCAAGGCGTCAGGGCGGCGACTGATCATGGAAATCCTCGCGCCCATCTCCGTGGGAGAGCTGATCGACAAGATCACCATCCTGCGCCTCAAGGCCGAACGGCTGACCGACCCGGCCAAGCTCGCCAATGTCGGCCGGGAGCTGTCGCGGCTGGAGACCCTGGCCCGGGACCTGCCCCGAACGCCGGAGTTCGAGGACCTCACGGCCCGGCTGCAGGCGCTGAACGCAACGCTCTGGGACATCGAGGACGCCAAGCGCCGACATGAGCGGGAAGGCCGGTTCGACGCCGACTTCATCGAACTGGCCCGCCAGGTCTACCTCCGCAATGACGAGCGCGCCGCGCTCCGTCGCGCGCTCAGCGTCGCCGCCGGCTCGGACATCGTCGAAGAAAAGTCCCATGGCTGAGCCAGGCCGGGGCCTCTTCATCACCAACACCCGGATCGGGGACACCCTCCTGACGACGGGGGCGCTCGAGGCGCTGCATCGCCGTCACCCGGAGCTGCGCTTCACCGTCGTCGCCGGGCCGGTGGCCGCGCCCCTGTTCGCCGAGACGCCCTACGTCGAGCGCGTCATCCCGCTGAGGAAGACGCGCTTCAGCGGGCACTGGCTGCGCCTGTGGCTTCAGCTGATGGGCGTGAACTGGGCGGTCATCGCCGACATGCGAGGCTCGGGCGTGTCGCGCCTGCTCAGGGCGAGCAAGCATCACATCCGCACCACCACCCGGGACGACCGCCGTCACAAGGCCGAGCAGGCCGCCTCGGTCGTCCGCGCGCCCGTGGCCGAGGCCCGTCCGGTCGTCCACGTCTCGGACATCACCCGCGTCCGGGTCCGCGCCCGCCTGCCCGAGGGCCAGCTGCTGGCCCTGGCGCCCGCCGCCAACCGCGTCGGCAAGACCTGGCCGCTTGACCGCTTCGCCGAATATCTCAAGGCCGCCACCGCCCCAGGGGGCGTGCTGGCCGGCTGGTCCGTGGCCGTCCTCGGCGGACCGGAGGACGCCGCCGCCGCGCGAGGGCTGCAGGCCGCGCTTCCGGACCGGCGAATCCTCAACTTCACCGGCGAGGCCCTGCTGCCCACCGCCGCCCTGCTGGGCCAGGCGGACCTGTTCGTCGGCAACGATTCCGGCCTGATGCACTTGGCGGCGGCCGTGGAGACGCCGGTGGTGGCCCTGTTCGGCCCGACGGACGAGCGCCTGTACGGTCCCTGGGGCGTCGACAGCCGGGTGGTGCGCGATCCGGAGGCCCGCTTCGAGTTCGGCGCCACCTCGCGCACCGTCAGCGAGACCGAATGCCAGATGGGCGGGGTCGCGGTGACCCAGGTTCTGGAGGCCACGGCCGACATCCTTCGGACCTCGCCGCCCCGGCCGCGCTTGCCAGAAACCGGTGCAAAAGCCATATAGACAGGCTTGCGGAACGCTCCGGCGCGCCGGTGTGACCGCATGCGAACTCAACGGCTCCAGGAGACCAGCCTATTCGTCGCCCCATGCAGGCGCCCCCCGTCAAGGACGGGCCGCGCACGAACCAAGACATCCGCGTTCCCCGCGTCCTTCTGATCGACCAGAACGGCGAAAAGCAGGGGGAAATGCCCATCTCCGCCGCCCTCGAGGCCGCCGAGGAGGTGGGGCTGGACCTCGTCGAGATCGTGCCCAACGCCAATCCGCCGGTCTGCAAGATCCTCGATTACGGCAAGTTCCGCTTCCAGGAGCAGAAGAAGAAGAACGAGGCGCGCAAGCGCCAGAAGGTCGTCGAGCTGAAGGAAATCAAGCTCCGGCCCAACATCGACACCCACGACTATGAGGTGAAGGCCAAGGCCATGCGCCGCTTCTTCGAGGAGGGCGACAAGGTCAAGGTGACGCTTCGCTTCCGCGGCCGCGAGATGGCCCACCCCGAACTCGGCATGAAGCTGCTGCAGA
>CAMPGL010000137.1 GCA_946885435.1 uncultured Brevundimonas sp.
GATAGAAGCCGCCCCTCCACGGCTCATAGGTCCAGCCACCGACGCCGATGCGGATGTCGCCCATGATCCTGCTCCCTGGTCTTCGTCGGGCTTAGCGGAAACCAGGCGTTAGGCGAAGGCGCGGAAGATTCTTGCATGGCGCCTGTCCCACAACCCGTCCGTGGCTCGCGGCATGACGCGGCCGAACGCAGCTTGCGAGACCTGAACCGCCGCTTTCAGGCGGTGTCCGAACGGATGTCTTCGCGCGCCGGCCGGCGGCGGACCGTGATCTGGGCGTTGGCGGTCTTTGCGGCGGTGTTCGCCTCGGTGTTGTGGATCGACTAGAAACCGCCGGGGAGCACACCATGACCGACCGCGAGCCGACGAGCCTGGGTCAGCGCCGCCGTGAGGCGGATGAGCGGGTGCGCCGCCAGAACCTCGCTGACCGCGGTGTGGACAATGTCGTGCCGCTGCGCCGGCCGAAGCCGAAGAAGCCCAGGCCGGCGGGACTGCCGCGCTGGGCGAAGCATCCCCTCGTCCTGTGGGCCGCGATCCTGGCCGTGCTGGTCGTGTGGTACCTGCTGAGCGGCCTCTTCTGAGGCCTAGTAGGCGAACTCGGCGTAGATCCGGGCCGGGTCCCCTTCCCAGCGGCCGTGGTAGAGCTCCAGCAGCCGTTCAGCCGGCGTGACCCCGCTGTCGGCGATCTCTTCCAGCTCGGCCAGATGGCCGCGTTCGTCCACCAGTCCGCCGGACAGGCGGTTGCGCGATTTCAGGCCGTCGCGCGCGATGGCGACCATGTCGACGGCCACGTCGCGAACCGAGCGGCCGGCGACCTCGGCCTTCAGGCCCAGCCGCGTCACGTCCCGGCGCAGGCGCTCGTGGTCCTCGACGTCCCAGTGCTTGCACAGGTCCCAGGCGGCGTTCAGCGAGGCGTCCTCGTAGAGGATCCCGGCCCACAGCGCCGGCAGGGCGCAGATACGGCTCCATGGCCCGCCGTCGGCGCCGCGCATCTCCAGATAGGTCTTGAGCCGCACCTCGGGGAACAGGGTGGTCAGGTGGTCGCCCCAGTCCTTCAGCGTCGGCAGTTCGCCCGGCAGGGCCGGCAGGCGGCCCTCCATGAAGTCGCGGAACGACTGGCCCGAGGCGTCGATGTAGCGGCCGTCCCGCTTCACGAAATACATCGGGGTGTCCAGCGCGTACTGGGCGTAGGTCTCGAAGCCGAAGCCGTCCTGGAAGACGAAGTCGAGCATGCCGGTCCGGTCCGGATCGGTGTCCGTCCAGACGTTGGCGCGCGCCGACAGGAAACCGTTCGGCTTGCCCTCGGTGAAGGGACTGTTGGCGAAGAGCGCCGTCGCGATCGGCTGAAGCGCCAGCGAGGCGCGGAACTTCAGCGCCATGTCGGCCTCGGACGCATAGTCGAGGTTCGCCTGGATGGTGCAGGTGCGCAGCATCATGTCCAGGCCCAGCGACCCGACCTTGGGCATGTAGGCCCGCATGATGTCGTAGCGGCCCTTGGGCATGATCGGGATGTCGGCCCGCGCCCAGAGGGGGTCGAAGCCGAGGCCGAGGAAGCCCAGGCCGATCTCGTCGGCGACCATCTTCACCTCCATGAGGTGCCGGCCGGTCTCGTCGCAGATCTGGTGCATATCCTCGAGCGGGGCGCCGGACAGCTCGAACTGGCCTCCCGGCTCCAGACTGACCGAGGCGCCGCCCCGCTCGAGCGCGATCAGGTGGCCGCCCTCCTCGACCGGGGTCCAGCCGAAGCGCTGCAGGCCTGTCAGCATGGCGCGGATGCCCGAAGGCTCGTCGTAGGAGGGCCGGCGCAGGTCGGCCTTCACGAAGCCGAACTTCTCGTGCTCGGCCCCGATGCGCCACTGGTCCTTCGGCTTGCAGCCGCCCGCCAGGACGGCGGTCAGGTCGTCGATCGTGAGGGGACGCTCCCCGGCTCCGGTGTCAGCCATCGGCGTCATCATCCTCTCCAGCCCGGCGGGTAGATGGGAGAAGCCGGGCCCGGACTCAAGAGGCCCAGTCGCCGAGCGCGGCCTGCCACAGCGTCAGGGCCGAGATGGCGGCGGTGTCCGCCCTCAGGATGCGCGGGCCCAGCCCGACCGGCGTGACGAAGCTCGAGGCCCGCAGCCGCTCGCGCTCCTCGGGCGCGAAGCCGCCTTCGGGCCCAATCAGAATAGACCAGGGCGCGGCCTCTCGGGGCAGGGCCTCGAGCGCCGGGCGCACGTCTCCGCCCTCGTCGCTGAACATCAGCCGGCGGTCCTGCGGCCAGGCGTCGAGGATACGATCCAGCTTCTCCGGCGCGACGATCTCGGGGACGTCGAGACGGCCGGTCTGCTCCGAGGCTTCGACGGCTATGGCCTGTAGCCGGTCGACGCGGGTGTGGTCGGCCTGGGTCCGACGGCTGATCGCCAGACGCACGCGGCGGCAGCCCAGTTCGGCCGCCTTTTCGACGATGGTCTCCAGCCGCGCCCGCTTCACCAGGGCCACGACCAGTTCCAGATCGGGCGTGCCGGCCTGCTCGCGCGTGCGCTCGACCGCCTCCAGCACGCAGGACCGCTTGGAGACTTCGGCCAGGCGCGCCCGCCACTCGCCGTCGCGTCCGTTGAACAGCAGGACCTCGTCGCCGACACCCTGGCGCATCACGCCGGTCAGGTACCGAGCCTGGTCGGGCGAGGGCTCCAGGCGCGCGCCGGGCGACAGGACCTGGTCGAGGAACAAGCGGATCATGAGACCAGATAGCGCCTTCGGATGCAGCGCGAAAACCGGGAAGACAGCCGCGCGGCTCCGGCTACAAAGGCGGCATGGCCGCAGAGACCCTCACCGCGCTTCAGGCCCGCCGCATCGCGCTCCTGGCGCAGGGGTTCGGCGACCGGCGCCCGGCCGCCCCGGGCCGGTCCCACCTGATGCGCGTGTTCGACCGGGTCGGTCTGATCCAGATCGACTCGGTGAACGTGCTGGCGCGGTCGCACTACTTGCCGCCCTTCGCCCGGCTCGGCGCCTACGATCAGTCCGATCTGGAGGGGCTGGCCTGGGGGCCCCGCAGGCGGCTGTTCGAATACTGGGGACACGAGGCCTCGCTGATCTCGCTGGCGCTGCATCCCCTGTTTCGCTGGCGCATGGCGCGCGCCGAGGCCGGGGTCGGCATCTATTCGGGACTGGCCCGGTTCGGGCGCGAGAAGCGGGCCTTCGTCGAGCACGTCCTGGACGAGATCGCCCAGCGCGGGCCGATGTCCGCGGGTGAGCTGAAGGCCGGCGAGAAGGGGGCCGGCGGCTGGTGGGGCTGGTCGGACTCCAAGCGGGCGCTGGAGTGGCTGTTCTGGGCCGGGCTGGTCACGACCAGGACGCGCCGCGGCTTCGAGCGGCTCTACGACCTGCCCGAACGCGCCCTCCCGGCCTCCGTGGTCGCCCTGCCGACCCCGCCGGTCGAGGACGCCCAGCGCCGGCTGATCGAGATCGCGGCCCGGGCCATGGGCGTGGCGACCGAGACGGACCTGCGCGACTATTTCCGCATGGACCCCGCCGAGACGCGGTCGCGCATCGCCGAGCTGGCGGAGGAAGGCGTTCTCGTCCCCGCAGAGGTGAAGGGCTGGGGCCGGCCCGCCTGGCGCCATGCGGAGGCGCCGAAACCTCGAAAGGTGGCGGCCAGCGCGCTCCTGTCGCCCTTCGATTCCCTGGTCTGGCGGCGCGAGCGGGCCGAGCGGCTGTTCGGCTTCCGCTATCGCATCGAGATCTATGTGCCGGCCGAGAAGCGGCTGTTCGGTTACTACGTCCTGCCCTTCCTGCAGGACGAGCGGCTGACCGCGCGCGTCGACCTGAAGGCCGACCGGCAGGCGGGCGTGCTGCGCGTCCAGGCCAGCCACACCGAGGACCACGCCCGGCCCGAGGCGGTCGCCCCGGCGCTCGCGGCCAACCTGCGCGAGATGGCGGCCTGGCTGGGCCTGTCCGATGTGGCGGTGCGCGGCTCGGGCGGGCTGGACCGCGCGCTCAAGGCCGAGCTGGGCTAGAAGGCCGCCATGGAGTCCGCCCCGCTTCCCGACGCGCGCCCGCTGAACTGGGTCGACCGGCATGCGCCCGAGGCGCTGAAGCCGTGGCTGAAGCTCGGCCGCTTCGACCGCCCGATCGGCATCTGGCTGCTGCTCATCCCCTGCTGGCAGGGGATCGCGCTCTTCTACGCATCCAGCGACACGGCCTTTGGGGAATTTGGCCTTTGGCTGGTCGCGGCCTTCGCGGGAGGGGCCGTCCTCATGCGCGCGGCAGGTTGCGCCTTCAACGACGTGGTCGACCGCGACATCGACCGACAAGTCGCCCGAACTGCAGATCGACCGGTGGCGGCGGGTCGGATTTCGGTGAAGCAGGCGCTCGCCTTCATCGCAGCCTGCTGCCTGATCAGCTTCCTGCTTCTGCTTACCATGAATGCCGTGACGCTCGGGCTGGCCATGGCCTCGCTGGCGTTGGTCGCAGCCTATCCCTTCATGAAGAGGATCACCTGGTGGCCCCAGGCTTGGTTGGGCCTCACCTTCAACTGGGGGGCGCTGATGGGGTTCGCCGCCGCTGTCGGCGGCCTGCCGGCTGCGGCCTGGCTCTTCGTCGCCCAGGCTCAAGCAGTAGGCGACCAAATCTGGATGGCGGAACGCTTAGCCCAGTATGGTCACGTCAGTTGGCCAGCGGCCCTCCTTTACCTCGGCGGCGTGTTCTGGACGCTCGGCTACGACACCATCTACGCCCTGCAGGACATCGAGGACGACGCCATGGTCGGGGTGAAGTCCTCGGCGCGGCGGCTGGGACGCGGGGTCAGGACGGGTGTCGCGGTCTTCTACGGCCTGGCGGTGCTGATGGCGGCCGTGGCGGGCATGTCCGCCGGGCTGGGCCCCGGCTTCGCCGTCCTGCTGGTGACCTACGCCGCCCATCTCGCCTGGCAGGTCGCGCGGCTGCGGCCCGATGACCC
This sequence comes from uncultured Brevundimonas sp., assembly GCA_946885435.1. The sequence continues at coordinate 4,934 of CAMPGL010000137.1, forward strand.
GGCGCTGGCCCTTGCCCTGTTCAAGTCGAACCGCGAGGCTGGCCTGATCCTGCTCGCCGCCATCACGCTCGGAGCCGTCCATCCATGGAGCTGACCATGAGAGCCGCCCTTCTCGCCGCCTGCACCGTACTGGCGCTCGCCGCCTGCCAGCGCCGCGAGGAGGCCCCGCCCCCGACCGCGCCCGAGGCCCAGCCCAAGGCCGAGGTCACGCCCGCCGACCAGGCCGCGCCCCTGACCTATGCGCGCGACACGGAGTACGCCGAGGTCAGCCTGACCCTGCCGCAGGGGATCGCCCGGTATCGCGACCTGCACGCCAGCCTCTACGGCGACGCGGTCGCCAACCTTCGGGAGTTCCTCGACGGCGCCCAGGCGGACCGGACCGAATACGGCGGCGACCAGGGCCTGCCCCCCTATAACCGCACCGTCGACTGGCGCGTGGCCGCCGAGACCGGCAAGCTGTTCAGCCTGGCCGCCCAGACGTCCGAATACACCGGCGGAGCGCACGGCATGACCACCTTCACCGCCCTGCTTTGGGACAAGGCGCTGGATCGCCGCATCGCGGCCGCGTCCCTGTTCCGGCGCGGCGCCGACATGGCCGTGCTGGACCGGGCCCTGTGCGACGCCATCAACGCCGCCCGCGCAGCGCGCACCGGCGAGCCGTCCAATCTGACGCTGGGCGGCGAGGATCAGATGTGGTCCTGCCCGCGGGCCATGGAGACGACCTTCGCG
>CAMPGL010000138.1 GCA_946885435.1 uncultured Brevundimonas sp.
ACGGCTTCGCGATCATCCTGTTCCTGATGCTGTTCGCGGTGTTCGTCTTCTTCAACCCCAACGCGCTGGGCCACGCCGACAACTACATCCAGGCCAACCCGCTGGTGACGCCGGCCCACATCGTGCCGGAGTGGTACCTGCTGCCCTTCTACGCGATCCTGCGGGCCATCCCGGACAAGTTCGGCGGCGTGCTGGCCATGTTCGGCGCCATCGGGGTGCTGTTCATCCTGCCCTGGCTGGACACCTCGCGGGTGCGTTCGATGCGCTACCGGCCGACGATGCGGACCCTGTTCGTGATCTTCGTTCTGGTCTGCCTGGGTCTGGGCTGGTGCGGCGCCCAACTGCCTGACGCGCCGGTGATCCCGGGCATCGGCGGCGGCTTCATGCTCTTCGACGGCCAGATCAACAGCTACCTGTGGCTGACCCGCATCCTGACCGCCTACTACTTCATCTTCTTCGTCGTGCTCATGCCTTGGGTCGGCCTGAAGGAGACGCCTTCGCCGATCCCGGCGACCATTTCCGAGCCGGTCTTGCCCGGCGTCGAAGCCGAACAGAAGGGCTGACGCGCGATGTTCTCCACGCTTTCCAAGCGCATCGCGGCCGGGATCGTGGCCGCCGCCGCCCTCGCGGGCGCCGGAGCCGCCCACGCCGAGGGCGAGGCCCTGCATCCGCGCAACGTGAACTTCAGCTTCGAGGGGCCCTTCGGGACGTTCGACCAAGGTCAGCTGCAACGCGGCTACCGGGTCTATGAGCAGGTCTGCGCGGCCTGCCACTCGATGAACCTGATGTCGTACCGGAACCTCGGACAGGAGGGCGGCCCCTTCTTCGACGAGGAGTATCCGGACGAAGCGCGCAATCCGTACGTCGCCACCATCGCCGCGCAGATCGAGGTGGCGGACGTCGACACCGAGACGGGCGAGCCGATCATGCGGCCGGCCACGCCGGCGGACCGGTTCCGCAGCCCGTTCCCCAACGCGACCGCCGCGGCCTTCGCCAACGGCGGAGCGGCGCCGCCGGATCTGTCGGTGATCACCAAGGCCCGCCACGGCGGAGCCGAGTACATCTACTCGCTGCTGACCGGCTATCGCGAGCCCCCGGCCGGCCTGCGGATCGGCGCCGGCCAGTACTACAACGCCTATATGGCGGGCGACCTCACCCCGTTCTGGGACGGTGACGAGCATCACGTGCCGCCGGGCGGATTCATCGCCATGGCGCCGCCCCTGATGGACGGGGCGGTCACCTATGACGACGGCACCCAGCCGACCGTCGACCAGATGGCGCAGGACGTCGCCGCCTTCCTCGCTTGGGCGGGCGACCCGCACCAGGTCGAGCGCAAGAAGACCGGCCTGGTCGTGCTGATCTACCTGCTGGGCTTCGCGCTCCTCACCTGGTTCAGCTACCGCCGGATCTGGCGCAACGTCGCGCACTAGCGCGGGGCGCTGAGAGAAGACCAAGGCGAGGCTTCGGCCTCGCCTTTTTTCTTGGCCGTATCCCAACAGATGCGCACATCGGCCGTGCACCTTGACCGTTGCGGACAAGCACTTTAATATGCAAAGCGAGCAAGGGAGATGGAGACGCCCTCATGCGTTTACGTGCTTTCGCCTGCATCGCCGCACTGGCCCTCAGCGCCCCAAGCTTCGCCGCCGCCCAGGAGATGAACCCCGCCGGCTCGGACGAGCAGCGCCAGGCCGTGGGTGAACTCGCGTTCCTCGACGGCGAATGGCGCGGCGAGGCCACCATCTACAACCGCGACGGAAGCCGAACGACCCTGACGCAGACCGAGCGGGTCGGGCCGTTCCTGGGTGGCTCGATCCGGGTGATCGAGGGGCGCGGCTATGACGCCTCGGGCGACACGGTCTTCAACGCCATGGCGGTGATCTCCTGGGACGAGGCGGAGGACCGCTATCGCTTCCGGTCCTGGGCCAACGGCCGCGACGGCGACTTCACCTTCGAGCGGACGGACACCGGCTTCGTCTGGGAAGTTCCGGCCGGGCCGGGAGCCGTCGTGCGCTACACGGCGACCGTCCAGGACGGCGTATGGCATGAGGCGGGGGCCTATGTCCGCGAGGGCATGGCTCCGATGCCGACCATGGAAATGACGCTGCGTCGCGTCGGGGACAGCGGCTGGCCAGCGGCGGGCGCGGTCGCGCCCCGGTAAACTCAGGCCAGGACGGACAGGGCGGCGCGGGCGGCCGCTTCTCCGGAGCGGAAGGCGCCCCCGCAGGTCTGGATCAGGCCCCCGGCCAGGGCCTCGCCCGCGAAGAAGACCCGATCCGCCACCGGCCGCGCCAGGGCCGCGCGCGCGGCGTACCGGCCTGGGCGGGCGGCGGCGTAGGCCCCTCGCGTCCAGGGATTGGCGCCCCACAGGGTGAAGCCGGTCCGGCCGACCTCGCCGCGCACGTCCGAGCCGAACATCTCCACCAGGCCCTCGACCGCGAAGTCGACCGCCGCCTCGCGGCCGGCGCGCGTCAGGTCCCAGCCGAGGTCGCCGCCGACGAAGCCGATCATCAAATCGTAGTCGAAGGGGTGGCAGAGGAAATAGAGGTCCTGCTTGCCCGGCCGGGCCAGCAGTAGGTCTGTGAAGGATTCGACGCCGAGCCGTCCTCGCGGGATCTGCAGCGGGATCTTGGCCAGCATGCCCATCGGCATGTCGTCGATCGCCTGCGCCGTCTCGGCCGGCAGGTCGGGCGTGAAGCGGATCGCGCCCGACGCCAGCACGCCGGTCGAGGCGGTGACGATGACCGCGCGCGTGCGGATCGACCCGGCGTCGGTCTCCACCACCGCGCCGGGCCCGTCGTAACGGACAGCGCGCACCGGGGTGGACAGGCGGATCGGCAGGCCGCCCGCCCGGCGCCGCACGATGGAGCCGAAGCCTTCGGCGCACAGGAGGTTGGGTTCGAGGTCGTCGGCGTTGGCGTAGTCGAAGGTCGACAGGTCATCGAGGTCGACCGCCATGTCGAGCGCGCCGAGGTAGTCGCCGGCCGCCTCCTCGACAGGCGTATCTATGCCGGCGACCGACAGGGCGTCGGTGTCAGATGTGGCCGCGACGATGGCCTCGGCGATCTCCTCCTCGGCGGTGTTGACCGCCGCCGCGTCGCCGGGACGGGCGCCGAACCAGACGCGCTCGAGGTCGTACTCGTGCGGCCTCAGGGTGAAGCCCTGCTCGCGGCCGTAGGCTGTGTAGGGGTTGTCGTCCGACTTGTGCAGCCAGGCGCAGCCCACGTCGAACGGGGCGCCGAAGGTGGCGGTGTCGGTGAAGGCCCGGCCACCGACGCGGTCCATGGCCTCCAGCACCAGCACGCTGCGTCCGGCCGCCTGCAGGGCGTGCGCCGCTCCGATGCCGGCCGAGCCCGCCCCGATGACCACGACGTCCGGCTCGCCGGAGGCCCGCGTGGTGCAGGCCGCCGCGAGTCCGCCGAGCCCCAGCAGGGCCTGTCTGCGATTGAACATCATGCCCGATCCTCCCGCCTCGCATTCCTGTGTTCTTCGCGCCTTCCGTCAAGGCTTTGGGAGAACCGCACAATCTCATGGCGCGCTGGGGCGCGAAGCCCTAAGCTTGCGGCGCGGCCCCGAGGCCGCGCCGGGCTTCTCCCCACTCGATGTTAGCCTTCGCCATCGTCGTCGTTCTGCTGCTGATCGTGCTGAACGGCCTCCTGAGCATGACCGAGCTCGCGGTCGTCTCCTCGCGCAAGTCCAAGCTGCAGTCCCGCGCCGAGCGCGGGGACAAGGGCGCGCGCCGCGCCCTGAAGCTGGCGGACGAGCCGACTCACTTCCTGTCTGCGGTCCAGGTCGGGATCACCCTCATCGGCATTCTCGCCGGCGCCTACGGGCAGCAGGCCATCGCGGGCGAACTCACCACCATGCTGGGCGCGTCGGCGCCGGCGCTGGCGCCCTATGCTCACATCATCTCGACCGCGCTGGTGGTCGTGCTGATCACCTATTTCTCGCTGATCATCGGCGAGCTGGTGCCCAAGCGCCTGGCCCTGATCTTCCCGGAGGCCATCGCCTCGAAGATGGCGGGGCCGATCTCGCGCCTGTCGCTGGTCATGCACCCCTTCGTGATCCTGCTGACCCTGTCCACTTCGGCGATCCTGAAGCTGTTCAACATCAAGGACCGCGACGGTTCGGACGTGACCCAGGAAGAGGTCGAGACGATGATCGCCGAGGGCACGGCCTCGGGCGCCATCGAGCCGGAAGAGCAGGAGATGATCGAGGAGATCCTCACGCTCGGCGACCGGCCCATCCGGGTGGCCATGACGCCGCGCCACGAGGTGTTCTGGATCGCGCTGGACGATCCCGAGGACGTGCTGCGCCAGGAGGTCCGCAACTGTCCGTACTCGCGGATCGTGGTGGCCAAGGAGAACGACGTCGATAACCCCCTCGGGGTGGTCCACAAGAAGGACATGCTCGACAGCTTCCTCGACAACGGGGAGTTCAACGTCGAGCGCTACGTCCAGGTCCCGGCCTTCATCCCGCAGTCGACCTCCGTGCTGAAGGCGCTGGAGATCCTGAAGTCCTCCAAGATCCACATGGCGTTCATCGTGGACGAATACGGCGCCTTCGAAGGCGTGGTGACGGCGACCGACCTGCTGGAAATGATCGCGGGCGACTTCGACGAAGAGCACGATGAGCCGGACGTCCGCATCATCCAGCGCGACGACGGCTCCTGGCTCGTCGACGGTCAGACCGACCTGGACGAACTGGCGGACACGCTCGGTGAGGACTTCGGCGAACCCGAGGGCTTCCACACGGTCGCCGGTCTCATCCTGCACGAACTGTCGCGCATCCCGGAGGAGGGTGAACGCCTCCAGGTCGGCCGCTTCGAGGTGGAGGTCGTCGACATGGACGACCGCCGCATCGACAAGCTGATCTTCCATCCCGTGGTGAAGGCGCCGGCGGAGCAGACGGCCGAAGCCTGACCGATTTGGCGGCGACGCGGTTCGCGGCTAGACAGCCGCGCATGACACAGACTCGACTGATCGCCGGCAACTGGAAGATGAACGGGACGGGGGCGGACCTCTCCGAGGCCCAGACCCTGATGCAGGACCTGGCGCAGACCCCGGCCGCGACACGCGTGGCCCTGTGCCCGCCGGCGACCCTGATCGCCCGCATGGCCTGGTTCCTGCGCGAGGGCGCGCTCGAGGTCGGTGGGCAGGACTGCCGCGCCGAGATCTCGGGCGCCTATACTGGCGACATCTCCGCGGAGATGCTGGCCGACGCGGGCGCGAAACTCGTGATCCTCGGCCACTCCGAGCGCCGCGCCGGGTACGGCGAGACCGACGCCCTGGTCGCCGCCAAGGCCGAGGCCGCCCTCCGCGCCGGTCTGGAGCCCATCATCTGTGTCGGCGAGACCCTGCAGGAACGCGAGGCCGGCCGCGCCGTCGAGGTGGTGCGCGGCCAGGTCATGGGCTCGCTGCCCGCCTCGCTGGACGGCAAGGTCTTCGCCGTCGCCTATGAGCCGGTCTGGGCCATCGGCACCGGCCTGACCCCGACGCTGGAGCAGATCGAGGAGGTCCACCGCGCGGTTCGCGCCGCCATGATCGAGCGGCTCGGCCTCGGCGTGGCCGCGGTTCCGATCCTGTATGGCGGCTCGGTCAAGCCGGACAACGCCCGCGACATCCTCGC
>CAMPGL010000139.1 GCA_946885435.1 uncultured Brevundimonas sp.
TACCTGCAGGAGCCGGACATCTTCCACGATGTCTTCGGCCATGTGCCGATGCTGACGGATCCGACCTTCGCCGACTACATGGAGGCCTATGGCAAGGGCGGCCAGCGCGCCGCCGAGCTGGGCATGCTCCAGAACCTGGCGCGCCTCTACTGGTACACGGTCGAGTTCGGGCTGATGGAGACGCCGCAGGGTCTGCGCATCTACGGGGCCGGGATCGTGTCGTCGCGCACCGAAAGCGTCTTCAGCCTGGAAGACCCGTCGCCCAACCGCCTCGGCTTCGACCTGGAGCGGGTGATGCGGACGCTCTACCGGATCGACGACTTCCAGCAGGTCTATTTCGTCATCCCGTCGCTGGAGCACCTGCTGGCCGAGACCACCCAGGACTTCGGCCCGATCTACGCTCGGCTCAAGAACGCGGGCGAGATCCCGATCGAAGCCATCCTGCCCTCCGACAAGGTCTACACCCGCGGCACCCAGGCCTACGCCAACAAGGGCGGTCGCTTCGCCAAGGCCGGCTGAGGCCGGACGCCGAGCAGCAGGCCGAACCAGCCGGCACGCCTGGCGATCTCGTACGTCAGCCAGCAGCCAACGACCGTTAGTCCGATCAGGACGCCGGCTTCCGCCGCCAGCGGCCACCCAAGCCGGGCGAGGTGATGGCCTGCGACGACGATGATGGTCTGGTGGACGATGTAGAAGGGAAAGACGCCGACGGTCAGATAGCGCAGCAGGGGCCCGCCGTGGTTCAGCCAGCGCGCGCCGAAGCCCAGGATGGCGGCGATGAAGGCCCACTGATCCGCCGCGTACACGACCCGCATCACGCTGCGCAGCGCCTCAGGCGGAACTGCGTCGTCGGCGCGGTAGGCCCAGGCGTAGCCAGCCCACAGCGCGTAGCAGATCAGGGCGAGCGCCAGCGCCGGCCAGCGCAGCCGCATGAACTGCAGGCGCATCGGCTCGGACCGAGCCGTCAGGAACCCGAAAAGAAAGGCCGAAAACGACAGGGCATGGTTGTACCAGTCGTCGACCAGGGCGTGGGTGATCTCGAACATCGGCGCCAGCGTGAGCCGGATCACCGCCAGGAAGGCGATCGGCCAGACAAGCAGGCCCCACCCCGCCAGGCCCCGCTCGAGGAGACGATCCAGGTCGCGCAGCCGACCGCCAGTCATGGCCAGCGCTGCGGTGAGGATCAGGCTGTAGACGAGCAGGTACACGACGAACCACATGTGGTTCCAGGTGGGGGTGATCAGGCACCCTTCCGGACCGCACCAGCCGCCCGACGCCGTGGCGTAACGCGCCCAGAAGTCGGCCAGCGAGGCATGGGCGCCCGGAGCGGCGACGCCCGAACCGCGCAGGTGCTCGAAGATTTCGTAGTAGGACTGGGGCGGCACGATCACGAACACCGCCACCAGCAGCGGCGGCAGCAGGCGCAGGACGCGTGAGGCGGCCAGCCGACCAGGCGGCGACCGATCGGCCAGGAACCGCGTGGCGGCTCCGGAAACCAGAAACAGAAGCGTCAGCCGCCAGGGGCTGGTCAGCATCATGACCGGCTCGAGCCATTCGACCTCATGGCCGCTCTTCACGTGCCAGTCCCAGGGCACGTAGAACATGCCGACGTGGTAGAGGATCAGCAGGCCGAAGGCTCCAACGCGGATCCAGTCCAGGTCATGGCGGCGATAGGGCGCCGGCTGTGCGGGGGAAGTGGCGATGTCGGTCATGCGAGCGCTCGATGGGCGGGGATGAGCGTCCAGAAAAGCCGCCGGCCCGGGTCCGGCAACGGAGCGGGGCCGGACGGCGGAACGGCGGTGACGACATGGTTGCTACCGTGACCAACGGCGCGCCTGGCGGGACGAGCGGCGCGCCCAACGACTTCCTCAGGGGCTGGGTGGTCATCGCCGCGGCGGCCGTCGTGGTGACCATCGTCAACGCCCTGACCGTCCAGGTCGACACGCCGGAGGTGGCCGACTGGAAGCCGTGGGTGTGGGAGGCGACCAGCGCGGTCAGCATTCTGTTCGCCGCCGGTGTCGCCTGGTGGACGGCGCGACGCGCGCCTCCGGACGACTCGGTCCTGGCCGACGGCTGGCGGTCGATCGGCCGGTTCGCGGCGACCCACCTCGCAGGCCTGCTGGTGTTCTCGGTCATCCACGTCGCCGGCTTCGTGCTCTTGCGACAGGCCGCCTACGCCCTGGCGGGAGCCGGCCCCTACGCGTTCGACGGCCTGGCCGAGCGGTTCATCTATGAACTGCGCAAGGACACGCTGAGCTATTCCGCCTTCGTGGCGACCTTCTGGCTCGCCCGACGGCTGCGCGAGGCGCGCAATACAACGATCCGCCCGGTCAGCTTCGACATCCGGGACGGCGCGCGGATCATCCGGGCCCCGCTGGACGACATCCTCGCGGTCACGGCGGCGGGCAACTACGTCGAGTTCATTCTGGCCGACGGGCGCCGGCCGCTGATGCGGGCGACCCTCGCGGCCGTGGAGGTCGAGCTGGAGCGCTTCGGCTTCGTCCGGGTCCACCGGTCCTGGCTGGTCAACGCCGCGAGAGCGACAGGCCTTCGGCCCGAAGGGTCCGGAGACTGGACGGTCGAGTTGGGCGCAATCGAGGCGCCGGTTTCACGCCGCTTCCCCGAGGCACTGGCCCGGCTGAAGGGCTAGGGCTTCTTCTTCCCGACCTTGCGCGGCGTCGCGGCGTGGCTGGCCTCCAGCCCAGCCCGGGCGGGACAGATGTCGCGCAGCACGCAGGCGGGGCAGTTGGGCTTGCGCGCCGTGCAGGTGTAGCGGCCGTGCAGGATCAGCCAATGGTGGGCCTTGGGCAGCCAGCCCTCGGGCACCACGCGATGGAGCTGATCCTCGACCTTGTCGGGCGTCGCGGCGTTGGCCAGGCCCAGGCGGTGCGAGACACGGAAGACGTGGGTGTCGACGGCGATGGCCGGCTCGATCCCGAGTTCATTGAGGACCACGCTGGCGGTCTTGCGCCCGACGCCCGGCAGGGACTGGAGGTCGGCGCGGTTCAGGGGGACCTGGCCGCCGTGCTTCTCCAGGATCAGTCCCGATAGCGCGATGACGTTCTTCGCCTTGTTTCGATACAGCCCGATGGAGGCGATGTAGGGGATCAGCCCCGCCTCACCGAGCGCGAGCATCTTCTCGGGCGTGTCGGCCACGGCGAAGAGCTTGTCGGTGGCCTTGTTGACCGCGACGTCCGTGGCCTGGGCCGACAGGGCGACGGCCACGACCAGGGTGAAGGGGTCCTGGAAGACCAGCTCGGTCTTCGGTTCGGGCATGACCCGGGCCAGGCGCGAGAAGATCTCCTCGACCCGGTCCTCGTCAGGCGGCCAGCGCAGTCGGCTCACCCCGCCCGGTTCCGCACCAGATCGTCGACCACCGACGGATCGGCCAGGGTCGAGGTGTCCCCGAGGTTGGAGGTGTCGCCCTCGGCGATCTTGCGCAGGATGCGGCGCATGATCTTGCCGGAGCGCGTCTTGGGCAGGCCCGGAGCCCACTGGATGACATCGGGCGAGGCGATGGGACCGATCTCGTGGCGGACCGTGGCGACCAGCGCCTTTCTCAGGTCTTCCGAAGGCGTCTCGTCGGCCTTGAGGGTGACGTAGGCCCAGACCCCCTGCCCCTTGATGTCGTGCGGATAGCCGACGACCGCGGCCTCGGCGACGGCCGGGTGGGCGACCAGGGCGCTCTCCACCTCGGCGGTACCGAGCCGGTGGCCCGAGACGTTCAGTACGTCATCGATCCGGCCGGTGATCCAGTAGTAGCCGTCGGCGTCGCGCCGGGCGCCGTCGCCGGTGAAATACTGGCCGGGGAAGGTCGAGAAATAGGTGTCCAGAAACCGTTCGTGGTCGCCGTAGACGGTCCGCATCTGGCCGGGCCAGGAATCGGTCAGGGTCAGGGGACCTTCGGCAGGCCCCTCGATCGCCTCGCCCTCGGCCGTCACGATGGCCGGGAAGACCCCCGGCAGGGGCTTCGTGGCCGAGCCGGGCTTCAGGTCGGTGGCCCCATAGACGGGCGAGATCAGGATGCCGCCCGTCTCGGTCTGCCACCAGGTGTCGACGATGGGACAGCGCCCCTCCCCGACCACGTCGTGGTACCAGAGCCAGGCCTCGGGATTGATCGGTTCGCCGACCGAACCCAGCAGCCGCAGCGACCGGCGGCTCGCCGCCTTCACGGGCCCGTCGCCCTCGCGCATCAGGGAACGGATGGCGGTGGGGGCCGTGTAGAAGACATTGACCTGGTGCTTGTCGACGACCTGCCAGAAGCGACCGCTGTCCGGCCAGGTCGGCACGCCCTCGAACATCAAGCTGGTCGCCCCGTTCGCGAGCGGGCCGTAGACGATGTAGCTGTGGCCGGTGACCCAGCCCACGTCGGCGGTGCACCAGTAGACCTCGCCCGGACGGCAGTCGAAGACGCGCTCATGGGTGTAGCTGGCCCAAGCCAGGTAGCCGCCGGTGGTGTGCAGCACGCCCTTCGGCTTACCCGTCGAGCCCGAGGTGTAGAGGATGAACAGCGGATCCTCCGCGCCCATCGGCTCGGGCGGACAGTCGTCGGGGACGCGGTCCCGCTCCAGGCCATAGTCGTGGTCCCGGCCCGGGCGCATCGCCACCTTGGCCCCGGTGTTGCGGACGACGAGCACCGAGGCCACGCCGGCGGCCTTCTCCAGGGCCTCGTCGACGTTGGCCTTGAGCGGAATGGTGCGGCCGCCGCGCCGGCCTTCGTCGGCGGTGATGACGACGGTCGAGCCGCAGTCCTCGATCCGGCCCGCCAGGCTGTCGGGCGAGAAGCCTCCGAACACCACCGAGTGGACCGCGCCGATGCGGGCGCAGGCCAGCATGGCCCACGCCGCCTCGGGGATCATCGGCAGATAGATGGTCACCCGGTCGCCCTTCTGGACGCCGTGCGTCTTCAGCACATTGGCCATCCGGCAGACTTCGGCGTGGGCCTCGCGATAGGTGAAGGCGCGGCTCTCGGATGGGTCGTCGCCCTCCCACAGGATGGCGACCTGTTCGGCGCGTTCGGCCAGGTGCCGGTCCAGACAGTTGACCGAGACATTCAGCACCCCGTCCTCGAACCAGCGGATGCGGAAGTCCTCGCGCCGGAAGGAGACGTCCTTCACCTTCGAAAAGGGCTCGATCCAGTCCAGCCGCTGACCGACCATGCGCCAGAAGATGTCGGGGTCGCGCTGCGCCAGCGCCCGCTCGGACTCCAGCGCGCGGGCGTCCATGGAGGCGCGGGCCTGTTGGTCTTCGCTGACGGGAAACAGTTCGCGGTCACTCATGGCGGGCTCCGGAAACGGCGTTCCGTCGGTAAAGGTCGCGGAACCGTCGCGCATTCAGTATGGGGACGGCCATCCGATTCCAAGCCGCCCAGCCGGCGAAGCCCCAAGTCCCCATGCTCATCCATCTGTCCTCCTGGCCCGAGATCGAGGCCCGGCTGAACCAGACCAAGACGGTCGTCATCCCCATCGGCTCCAACGAGCAGCACGGCCCCACCGGCCTGCTCGGCACCGACTGGCTGTGCCCGGAGATCATCTCCCACGCCGCCGAGAA
>CAMPGL010000140.1 GCA_946885435.1 uncultured Brevundimonas sp.
CGGGCTTCGACCGCTACTTCCAGATCGCGCCCTGCTTCCGCGACGAGGACCTGCGGGCCGACCGGAGCCTCGAGTTCTACCAGCTCGACGTCGAGATGAGCTTCGCCACCCAGGAGGACGTCTTCGCGGCCATCGAGCCCGTGATGCATGGCGTCTTCGAGGAGTTCGCGAACGGCAAGGCGGTCGACCCGTACCCCTTCGTGCGCATCCCCTACCGCGAGGCGATCTCCAAGTACGGCACCGACAAGCCGGACCTGCGCAATCCGATCGAGATGCAGGATGTGTCCGAACATTTCCGGGGCGGCGGCTTCGGCCTGTTCGCGCGCATCCTCGAGACGGCGTCGAACGCGGTCTGGGCCATTCCGGGACCCAAGGGCGGCTCGCGCGCCTTCTGCGACCGCATGAACTCCTGGGCCCAGGGCGAAGGCCAGCCTGGCCTCGGCTACATCTTCTGGTCTGACGACCAGGGCGCCTGGGGCGGTCCGATCGCCAAGAACCTCGGCCAGGACCAGACCTCGGCCCTGATGACCCAGCTCGGCATGGGCCAGGGCGACGCGGCCTTCTTCGTCGCGGGCGATCCCAAGACCTTCCACAAGTTCGCCGGCAATGCGCGCACGCGCCTGGGCCAGGAGCTGGGCCTGATCTCGGACGACGCCTTCCGCTTCTGCTGGATCGTCGACTTCCCGATGTTCGAGTGGAACGAGGACGAGAAGCGCGTCGACTTCAGCCACAACCCCTTCTCGATGCCGCAGGGCGAGCTTGAGGCGCTGGAGACGAAGGACCCGCTCGACGTCCTGGCCTACCAGTACGACATCGTCTGCAACGGCTATGAGCTGTGCTCGGGCGCGATCCGGAACCACAAGCCGGAGATCATGCTCAAGGCCTTCGAGATCGCCGGCTATGGCGCCGAGGTGGTCGAGGAGCAGTTCGGCGGCATGCTGAACGCCTTCCGCTATGGCGCCCCGCCGCACGGCGGCCTTGCGCCGGGCATCGACCGCATCGTCATGCTGCTGGCCGGCGAAACCGCCATCCGCGAGGTCATCGCCTTCCCGCTGAACCAGCAGGGCCAGGACCTGCTGATGAACGCGCCGGCCGAGGTGCAGGAGCGCCAGCTCAAGGAACTGGCGATCCGGCTGGCGTTGCCGCTGAAAGGCTAGGGAGGGCCGTCGGCCTTATTGGCCGGCGATCGTCCAGGGACGCGGCGGACGTGGCGGCGTCGGCGGCCGCGGGATGGCCACGGTCACGCCGCCCCCGGTTCCGATCCGGCCGCGGCACTGGCTGCCCGTCAGGCCCGACGGAAGGCGCGTGCCTTCGTTGGCGCAGGCCTGTGACACCTGGGCCTGGGTCAGGCCGCGGGCCTGGGACAGGTCGGTGTTGCGGATGTCGGCGCGGTTCAGTTCCGCGCCGGTGAAGTCGGCCCGGGTGAAATCGCCGCCGGTCAGACGGGCGCCATGCAGTTCGGCGTTCCGGAACGAGGCCCGGACGAAGACGCCGGTCCCGAGGTTGGCGCCGGTCATTTCCGCATTGGCGAAGCTGGCGCCGGTCGCGTCGGCCCGGCTGAGATTGGCGCCGAACAGTTCCGTGTCGCTCAGATTGACGTTGACCAGGGAGGCGCGGCTGAAGTCCGCGCCCATCATTTCGGCGCCCGCGAGATTGGCGCCCGTCAGGTCGGCGCGCGCAAAGACCGCGCCCTGGGCCTCGACGCCGCCGAGGTGAGCATCGACGAAGACGGCGTCGGCGAAGCTGGTGCCGACCAGCTCGGCCTGGCGCAGATCGGCGCGGGTGAAGTCGCTGGACGTGAAGTTCGAGCCGATGACCGTCGCGCCGCGCAGGTCCGACCCGACCAGGGTGGCCTCGGCGAAGTTGGCCCCGGTGAACTGGGCGCCCGACAGGTTGCGGCCCGACAGTTCGCAGCGGACGCAGGCGCCGCCGAACGAAACGACGCGCGACACATCACGGTCGCCGAGGCTGAAGGTGATGCCCGTGTCGGCGCTGGCCGAGGCGGCGGCCGCCAGCGCCCAGACCGAGGCGGTCACGGCGATGGCGGTCCGAAGGAAGGAGGCGGGGGAGGCTCTCATGCGACCGGTTTGACCTCGACGAGCCCGCGAGACCACTTAATTCGCGGTAAGGTGAAATGCCTTCAGCAGTTCGGGATACGCAGGGAGCCGGGCAGCTCGGTGGTGGAGTCGCCGCAGGCCTGGTCGAGCTGACGCTGGGTCAGGCCGTGGGTCAGGCCCATCTGGGCGCCGGAAAAGTTGGCCCCCGAGAGATTGGCCCCGGCGAAGTTCGCGCCCTCCAGATAGGTGCCGACCCAGCTCGAGTTGGTCAGGTCCGCTCCGGAGAAGTTGGCGTTCGAAAAGACGCCCCCGAAGGCGATGGCGTCGCGCAGATCCGCATTGCGGAAGTTGGCTCTGTTCAGAACCACGGCGGTCATGTCCGACTGACGCAGGCGCGCCCCGGAAAAGTTCCGCCCGCTCGCCTCCAGCCCGGTGAGGTCCGCCTGGAACAGGTTGCAGCCGGGGCAGCTTGCGCCCCGCTGGACTGAGGCGATCTGGGACGCGTTCTGGGCGACGGCAGGGCCGGCGGCCAGGAGCGCGACGGCGAAGATCAGAAGGTGAGGTCTCATCGCGATATCCTGAAGCGAACCAAGTTGCTGCAGGCCAAGCAAGAATCGCGCCGTCAGCCGCTCATCGACGGGGTGACCCCGCAGCTGTCGCAGACATAGCCTGCGCCCTTGTGCTGCAGAGCCGCGTCCCCGCAGGCCGGGCAGACGTCCGCGACCGGCGGAGCGGCCGGCGGCGCCGCTTCGGGCTGGGGCTTCGGGCTGAAGGGCAGGACGACCAGATTGTCCGGAATCGCGCCCCGCGAGAAGCCCTTGGAGATCAAGGTGGCGGCGGGCGCTGGCTCGTCCGGCAGGCGCGCAGCGTCGATGTCTGGCGGCGTCTGGGCCAGATCGTCCCGGCCGAGATAGCTGACGGCCAGTTCGCGGAAGACGTAGTCGAGGATCGAACTCGCCGAGCGGATGGAGTCGTTGCCCGTCACCGCGCCCGACGGCTCGAAGCGCGTGTCGACGAAGGCGTCGACAAACTCTTCCAGGGGCACCCCGTACTGGAGGCCGATCGAGACGGCGATGGCGAAGTTGTTCATCACGCTTCGGAAGGCGGCTCCCTCCTTGTGCATGTCGATGAAGATCTCGCCGATCTCGCCTTCCTCGTACTCGCCCGTATGCAGATAGACCTTGTGGCCGCCGACCGCCGCCTTCTGGATATAGCCCTTGCGCCGGTCGGGCAGCTTGCGCCGGGCCCGGGCGCGCTCGACGACCTTCTCCACGACGCGCTCGACCGTGCGGACCGGGGCGGCCTGGGGCGCGGCGCGCGGCTCTTCGGGTTCGGGAACGTCGAAGAGGCTGAGCGAGGCGGGCAGGGGATCGCGCGCCACCGCGACGGCGCCCAGGCCGACGTCTTTGGCCCTGGCGAGGATATCGGCCTCAGCGCCGGGGTTCGCGTCCCAGGTCACGCGAAGAGGCTCCAGACAGGCGACGCCCCCGGCGTGTTCGAGGCAGGCGGCCATCCGCAGCCGCGCGTCAGCGCCGGGGTGGGCGAATACCGGCGCCAGCGCGGGCGGCAGGGCCGGCCAGTTGCGGAGGTCGGGATCGCCCAGCGCGTATCGGCTCGCGGCCTCGACATCGGCCGGGCTGACGCCAAGATGGGCGAAGAGGTCGAAGCCGCGGTCGAGGAGCCGGTCGGCGGGCACGCCCAGCGCGTCGCGCAGGAAGCCCTCTCCCAGGACTGTCCAGCCGAAGGCGTCGGCAAGGCGGTCGACATGGGCCAAGGCGGCTTCGACCGCTTCCAGTTCGAGGTCGGTGAAGCCGAGCTCGGCTAGGCGCTCTAGATCCAGGCCCGGGGCCTCCTGAAGGGTGCGCGTCCCGAACAGATGGCGGTCGGCCTGCAGGAGGTCGGCTCCTCCATGACGCAGGGCCGCGACGGCTTCCGGGGCGAGCGCGGGGAAAGTCTCGCCATCGGCGGTTTCGAACTGGATCACCGTCGAGCTTGCCGGCCCGGGCCCCACCGACACTCCGCCGAGCCGGAGCGCGGCGTCCCCGTCGAGGTCGAGGGCCATCACCTGACTGATTCGGCCGTCCAGCGCGGCCAGTGCGGTGCGGTGGATGAGCGCCGTCAGGTCGCTAGCGAGATCCCGCGCCTCGTCGCTGTCAAACGCCAGGCCTTGGCGGCGCGCGATCTCGGCCAGGCCGCAGGGGACGAGACCGATGGCCTCGGCCATCGGTCCCGCCTCGATGGCGAGCGCCACGGCCCATAGCCGCGTCAGGGCCTCGACGGCCTCAAGATCGACGGCGCCGTCGGGCGACCGCAGAGGGGCGAGGTTCAGCCCGCCCGTGGGCCCCGAGCGCGCCTTCCGGGCGGCGTCGGCGGCCTGTGCGGAGAAAGCGATCACAGCCGCCGGTACCCTCCCGAGATCAGCGACCACGCCATCGGGCTCGGCGAGGATCAGCAGCGGCGCGATCGGCGAGGACGGCTGCGGCTCGAGGGCGGCCACGCCGCGGCCGGAAAGGGCGTGACGGAGATCCGCATCAGAGGCCCCGGCAAGGCGGGCGCCGCGCATGGCCCTGGCCAGGGCCGGATTCTGGCGCGGGTCGGCGCAGGTCGGGCGCGGACCCTCGCAACGGTCCGCCGCGTCGCGCACCTCGCGCAGTCGGTCTGCCAGGGCCAGTTGGGCCCGGCCTGCGCGCTCGGCTGCAAGGACCGTCTCGAGATGGGCTTCGAGGACGGCGGTGTCCGAAGTCTGCACGGGTCCCACGAGGGCGGGCCTGGCCACGCCAAGCGCGGCCAGGCCCTGGATCAGGGTGGCGGCGAGCTCCTCGGCGAAGAGCGGGGAGTCCGACGGATCGAGCTGGCCGGATCCGGCGCCGAGCGCGGCGATACGCCGGGAATGAGCGTCGGCGGCCTCTGCAGGCGCCAGGCCGTCGCTCCAGTCCAGCCAGGCGTCGAGGCGGGCGGTGGCCCAGCCGCTGGGCGCCGCGACCTCGATCAGGCGTCCGTCGCGCTCGACCGTGCGCGTCGAGAACGAGGGGCGGCGCTCGACCAGGCTGAATCGGGGCTGGAGGCGCAAGGCGGGCTCCGGGACGAAGGGTGGCGACTACGTTATCCCTCGCGACGCGGCGTTCCAATAGATGTGGGGGCCGTGCACCTTTTCACCCACAAGATATCGCGGCCGAGAGCTACGGCGGTTCCGATGGACGGGGCGGAGGGCGGTCTCTATATTCGCGCCAGTTTCGTCTCCCGGAAGCGCGCGTGCTCGACAAGATCTTCAGCTGGTGGAGCGGTGCCACGATCGGCACCCTGTTCACCGTCCATCGCCGTGGCCGCCTCATCGGCACGGACGAATTTGGCAACCGCTACTTCGAGTCGCGGGACACGAGCAGCTATGACGGCCGCCGTCGCCGCTGGGTGCTGTACAAGGGCTACGCCGACGCCTCGAAGGTGCCGCCGGACTGGCACGGCTGGCTGCACTACACCTTCGAC
>CAMPGL010000141.1 GCA_946885435.1 uncultured Brevundimonas sp.
TCGGGCAGACGAAGGTGAAGTCCTTCGGATAGAAGAAGATGACCTTCCACTTGCCGGGGAAGCTGTCCTGGGTGACGGCTTCGAAGGCCGACTGGCCGTTCTCTTCGTGGCTGTTGAAGCCGGGCTTCACGCCCACGATCTTGAAGTCAGGAAGTTTCTGGCCGACGCCGAGCATCTGGTTCTCCGTGCGAAAATGAATCGGCGACGCGGGGGAAGCGCGTCGCCGTGCCCTCCAGATGGGCTTTCGCGTCCGCGAAGTCAAATCGATCATTTCGCGCACGCACATAAGCTCCGCTTATAGGCTAAGCGTCGAATATATTGCGGTTATCGAGACTTGTGTTGGCGGAGCAAGCGTTGCTGCGGATGCGAACGGCCTGAGTTTGATAAGTTTTTCTGTTCCTGCGCCCAAGCTTTATCGATTTGTCTTGGGCCAATTGGCGAGCCTAGGGTTTCGGTTCGCCCCGGAACAGGAGAGCCCCCGATGGACGGCAACCAAGGCAGCCCGCTCAGCGATCCCAACAAGGAGCGCGCGGCGCGCCGCTCCCTGCTGGGGCGCACCAACCGCGACTGGTGGCCCAACCACCTGTCGGTCGACATCCTCCACCAGCAGGGCCGCACCGGCGACCCGATGGGGGACGACTTCGACTACACCGAGGCCTTCAAGAAGCTTGACTATGAGGCGGTCAAGCGCGACCTCCACGCCCTGATGACCGACAGCCAGCCCTGGTGGCCGGCCGACTATGGGCACTACGGCCCCTTCTTTATCCGCATGGCCTGGCACTCCGCGGGCACCTACCGGACCGGCGACGGTCGCGGCGGGGCGGGTTCGGGCCAGCAGCGCTTCGCGCCCCTCAACTCTTGGCCGGACAACGGCAACCTGGACAAGGCCCGCCGGCTGCTCTGGCCGATCAAGCAGAAGTACGGCGCGAACCTCAGCTGGGCGGACCTGATGATCCTGGCCGGCAACGTCGCCATCGAAAGCATGGGCGGGCCGGTCTTCGGCTTCGGCGGCGGCCGCGCCGACGTCTGGGAGCCCGAGAAGGACGTCTACTGGGGCACTGAGGAGCAGTGGGTCGGGGACGAAGGCTCCGAGACCCGCATCCAGCCCGACAAGCAGATGGCGCTCGAGGAGCCGCTGGCCGCCATCCAGATGGGCCTGATCTACGTCAATCCGGAAGGTCCGGGCGGCGTGCCGGAGGCGCTTCAGTCCGCCCGCGACATCCGCGAGACCTTCGCACGCATGGGCATGAACGACGTCGAAACCGCGGCTCTGACCGCCGGCGGCCACACCTTCGGCAAGGCGCACGGGGCCGGCGACGCCAAGAAGGTGGGCGTCGCCCCCGAGGGCGCCGACATCGCCCAGCAGGGCCTGGGCTGGATCTCCGGCCACGAGAGCGGCATGGGCGATCACACGATCACTTCAGGCATCGAGGGCGCATGGACGCCGACGCCGATCACCTGGGACATGTCCTATTTCGACATGCTGCTGGACCATGAGTACGAGCTGACCCTCAGCCCGGCCGGCGCCAAGCAGTGGCACCCGGTGGGCGATCCGCCCGAGACCCTCGCTCCGGCCGCGCACACGCCGGGCAAGAAGGTCCCGACGATGATGACCACGGCCGACATGGCCTTCAAGGTCGACCCCATCTATCGCCCGATCATGGAGCGCTTCCGCGCCGACCCGGCCTATTTCGCTGACCAGTTCGCGCGCGCCTGGTTCAAGCTCTGTCACCGGGACATGGGACCCAAGGCCCGCTACCTCGGCCCGGAGGTCCCGGCCGAGGATCTGATCTGGCAGGACCCCATCCCGCCGCACACCGGCCCTGCCCTCACCGACGCGAACATCCGGTCGCTGAAGGACCGCATCGCGGCGTCCGGCCTGTCGGTCGCCGACCTGGTCCGCACGGCCTGGGCCTCGGCGGCGACCTGGCGCGGGTCCGACCACCGCGGCGGCG
The DNA here is from genome assembly GCA_946885435.1 of uncultured Brevundimonas sp. The sequence goes on from CAMPGL010000141.1 coordinate 1,956, forward strand.
CGAACGGCGCGCGCATCCGGCTCGCGCCCCAGAAAGACTGGGAGGTCAATGAACCGGCCAAGCTGGCCAAGGTTCTCAAGGCCTATGAGGACATCAAGGCGGCGTCCGGCCTCAACGTCTCGATCGCGGACCTGATCGTGCTGGGCGGCTCCGTCGGGATCGAGCAAGCGGCCAGGGCCGCCGGCAAGACCATCGAGGTCCCCTTCACCCCAGGCCGCACCGACGCCACCGAGGAGCAGACCGACGCCGAAAGCTTCAAGGTGCTGGAGCCGCGCGCCGACGGCTTCCGCAACTATCTGCAGGTCCAGTTCAACGTGCCGACCGAGGAGCTGCTGGTCGACCGGGCCCAGCTGCTGGGCCTGACCGCCCCGCAGATGACGGTGCTGGTCGGCGGCCTGCGGGTGCTCGGCGCCAACTGGAACGACTCCAAGGACGGCGTCTTCACCGACCGCCCGGGTCAGCTGACCAACGACTTCTTCGTCAACCTGCTCGACATGCGTACGGCCTGGAAACAGGTCGACGACACCTCGGACGAGACCTTCGTCGGCTCGGACCGGGCGACGGGCGAGAAGCGCTGGACCGCCACGCGGACCGACCTGGTGTTCGGCTCCAACTCGCAGCTGCGGGCGCTGGCGGAGGTCTACGCCTCGGCCGACGCGGGCGACAAGTTCGTGCGCGACTTCGTCTCGGCCTGGGTCCAGGTCATGGAGAACGACCGCTACGACCTGCCGAAGACGCGCAAGCGCAACAAGGCGGCCGGCTTCAGCTGAGGCCAAGCCTGATCAATACGGATGGCGCTGGGCATAGGAACCGCTTATGTCCAGCGCCATGCTGCCCACCCTTCGCCAGCTCCAGTATCTGAAGCTCCTGGCCGAGCACGCCTCGTTCAGTCGGGCGGCCGAGGCCGCGCACGTCAGCCAGCCGGCCCTGTCGGCCGGGGTGCAGGAGCTGGAGAAGATCCTCGGCGCGCCCGTTGTCGAACGCACGCGGGGCGCGGTCCAGCTCACCGCCGTGGGCGCGGAGGCCGTCAAGCGAGCCGAGGATGTGCTGGCCCGCACCGAGGATCTGGTGGAGGCCGCGCGCAACGCCGGCCGTCCGCTGTCGGGCCGGTTCCGGCTGGGCGTCATCCCGACCATCGCGCCCTTCCTGCTGCCGGCCAAGCTGCCGGGGCTGAAGACCGCCTATCCCGCCTTGCGCTTGTTCATCCGCGAGGACCTGACCCCCAACCTGGTCAAGGCGCTCAAGGCCGGCCAGCTCGATGCGGCAGTCATCGCCCTGCCCTATGAGGCGCCCGGCATCGACCACGCCCACATCGGCGACGACGAGATCCTCGCCGCCGCCCCCGCCGGCCACCCGCTCGCCGCCGGGGCGACCGTCGCGGCGGGCTCGCTCAGCAGCGACGACCTGATCCTCCTGGAAGACGGCCACTGCCTGCGCGATCAGGCGCTGGCCGCCCTCGACGTCGATCCGCCGAAGGGTGAGGACGTCTTCGCCGCCACCAGCCTGCACACCCTGGTGCAGATGGTCGGCTCGGGCCTGGGCGTCTCCTTCCTGCCCGAGATGGCCGTCCGCGCAGGGCTGGCTGACACGCCCGCCGTCGTGGTCCGCCCCTTCGCCGCCTCTCGCGAGCACCCCCCCAGCCGCGAGATCGTGGTCGCCTGGCGCACCGGCTCCAGCCGCGCCGCCGAGGCCCGGCTCCTGGCCGAGGCGCTTCGGCTCGACTGACGGGTCTCAACCCTCGGCGCGCGGCTTGATGGCCTCGTTCACCGCCTCATAGGCGGCGCGAAGCTTACGTCGGCGGGCGGCAGCCCAATCCTCGCCACGCCAGCCCTCGAAGATTTCGCCGTTGGCGAGGATGCAGCCCTGCCCCTCCCCGAGCGCCTCCAGCTCGAAGTAGCGGCGCGAGCGGGCCATGAAGCCGCGCTTGTCAGCCCAGATCAGCTGGGTCTCGGGTGTCCAGTCGGGAACGGTCACCTGGGCCCGGCGCTCGGGCTCGCCCTCCAGCCGCTCAACGAGCTCCAGGGAGCCGCCGATGGCGATGCGACCCGAGATCTCGGGATGCAGCGGGTTCCACTCCGACCACCGCTCCAGGTCGGCGATGATCTCCCAGACCCGTTCGGTGGTGGCGGCGACGCCGATGCGATGTTCGATACGAATGGCCATGGCCGCTATCTGCCATGGAGAAACGCGGTGCGCGAGCGCGCCCGTCAGCTTGGCTTCGCGACCGCGAAAGCCCTATATGGCGGGCTGTTCCTCAGACCTCCCCGGCCATGACCTCCCTCAAAGACATCCGCTCGACCTTCATCGACTTCTTCAAGGCCGACGGGCACCTGGAGGTGCATTCCGCGCCGCTCGTGCCGCAGAACGATCCGACCCTGCTGTTCGTCAATGCGGGGATGGTGCCGTTCAAGGACTATTTCACCGGCGCGGCGCGCCCGCCGGCGCCGCGGGCGGTCAGTTCGCAGAAGTGCGTCCGCGCCGGGGGCAAGCACAACGACCTGGACAACGTCGGCTACACGGCCCGGCACCTCACCTTCTTCGAGATGCTGGGGAATTTCTCCTTCGGCGACTATTTCAAGGACCACGCGATCGAGCGCGCCTGGACCCTGGTGACCAAGGACTTCGGCCTGTCACCGGACCGGCTGATGGTCACCGTCTATATCGACGACGACGAGGCTTATCGTATCTGGAAGAAGGTCACGGGCTTTCCGGACCACAAGATCGTCCGCATCGCCGGCTCGGACAACTTCTGGGCCATGGGCGACAACGGGCCGTGCGGGCCGTGCACCGAGATCTTCTACGACTACGGCGAGCACGTGCCGGGCGGCCCTCCGGGCAGCCCGGACGAGGACGGCGACCGGTTCGTGGAGATCTGGAACAACGTCTTCATGCAGTTCGAGAAGGAGAACGACGTCATCGTTCGCGACCTTCCGAAACCTTCGGTCGACACCGGCATGGGGCTGGAGCGGATCGCGAGCGTGCTTCAGGGCAAGAACTCGGTGTTCGACACCGACCTGTTCCGCACCCTCATCGCCGCGTCGCAGGACGCGACCTCGAACAACTCCGCCGAGATGGCGGCCAGCCATCGGGTCATCGCCGACCACCTGCGGTCCTCGGCCTTCCTGATCGCCGACGGCGTGACCCCCTCGAACGAGGGCCGCGGCTATGTGCTGCGCCGGATCATGCGACGGGCCATGCGCCACGCGCACCTGCTGGGGGCGTCCGAGCCCCTGATGCACCGGCTGGTGCCGACGCTCGTGTCCGAGATGGGCGAGGCCTATCCGGAGCTGAAGCGCGCCCAGCCCTTCGTCGAGGACACGCTGAAGCAGGAGGAGCTGCGCTTCCGCACCACGCTCGGACGCGGCATGGCTCTGTTCGAGGGCGCGGTGGCGGACCTGCCGGAAGGCGGCGTCCTGCCCGGCCAGACGGCCTTTTCGCTCTATGACACCTA
>CAMPGL010000142.1 GCA_946885435.1 uncultured Brevundimonas sp.
TCGGGCGGCAAGGTGATCCGCGAGATCGTCGAGAAGACCGGCGCCAAGATCGACATCGGCGACACCGGCCTGATCAAGATCGCGGCTTCCGAGCAGTCCAAGATCGACGCGGCCCGCGACTGGATCAAATCGATCGCCTCGGAGCCGGAAGTCGGCGCCATCTACACGGGCAAGGTCGTGAAGGTCGTCGATTTCGGCGCCTTCGTGAACTTCTTCGGCGCCAAGGACGGCCTGGTTCACATCAGCCAGCTGGCTCCGCGCAAGGTCGCCAAGACGACCGACGTCGTGAACGAGGGCGACACCGTCAAGGTGAAGTTCATGGGCTTCGACGACCGCGGCAAGACCAAGCTGTCGATGAAGGTCGTCGACCAGGAGACCGGCGAGGACCTGACCGAGAAGCAGGCGGCCGAGCGCGAAACCGCCAAGGCCGACGCCGAGTAATCGGCTCCGCCGCTCTGGCCGGAGAAGGGGTCCTCGCGGACCCCTTTTTCGTGCCCTATGTTTCACGTGAAACACCGGAGACGCCGATGAAGATGAATATCGAGATCGAGTGCACCCCTGAGGAGGCTCGCGCCTTCCTCGGCCTGCCGGACGTCGCGCCGCTGAACGAGCACCTCGTGGCCGAAATGCAGAAGCGGATGGACGAGAATATCGCCCGCATGCAGCCTGAGGAGCTGATGCGCTCCTGGGCGTCGTTTGGAATGCAGGCGACACAGCAGTTTCGCGACCTGATGAGCATGGCCGCAACCTCGGCCACCCCGCCGCGCTCGGAATAGTCTTGGCCAAGGACACGATCTTCGCCTTGGCGACCCCGCCTGGCCGCGGAGCCGTGGCGGTCGTACGTCTCTCCGGCCCGGAAGCCGGCTCGGCCTTGGCGAGGCTCGCTGGATCCGTGCCCGAACCGCGCCAAGCGTCGCTGCGTGTCCTGCGGAATCGGGAGGGCGCCGTACTCGACCAGGCATTGGTGCTGTGGTTCGTTTCACCGTCCAGTTTCACCGGCGAAGACAGCGCCGAGCTTCACCTGCACGGCGGTCCCGCGGTCGTCTCGGCGGTCAGCACGGCCCTGATCGACCTGGGATTGCGTCCGGCGGAGCCCGGAGAGTTCACCCGCCGGGCCTTCGAGAACGGCAAGCTCGACCTGACCCAGGCCGAGGCCGTCGCCGACCTGATCGACGCCGAGACCGAGGCCCAGCATGCCCAGGCCCTGGATCAGCTCGGCGGCGCGCTCGCCCGCCGCTACGAAGCCTGGCGTGCGCATCTGCTCGAGGCCCTTGCGGTTCTCGAAGCGGCCATCGACTTTCCCGACGAGGACATTCCTGAGGACGTGGCGGACCGCGCCCGCGAGCCGGTCGCCACCCTGATCGCTGAGCTGGACGCCGCCTTGGCCGACGCCACGCGGGGCGAGCGGGTACGTGAGGGCTTCCGCATCGCCCTGACCGGCGCGCCCAACGCCGGAAAGTCGACCTTGTTCAATGCCTTGGTTGGACGCGACGCCGCGATCGTCACCCCTATCGCCGGCACTACCCGCGACGTGATCGAGGCCCAGCTGACACTGGGGGGCTACCGCGTCCTGCTGGCGGACACCGCAGGGCTGCGCGACACCGACGACCCGGTCGAGCGAGAGGGCGTAGCCCGCGCCCGCGCCTGGGCCGAAGCCGCCGATCTCCGACTGGAGCTGGATCCCGACGGTTCGGCGGGGGAGGCGAGCGACCACAAGACCTGGCGCATCGTCACGATGGCCGACCGACTGGCCTCGCCGCCTGCGGACGCGGTCAGCGCGGTGACCGGTGCCGGGATGTCGGAGCTGCGTGCCCGGCTGTCCGCCGCGGTCGTTGCGGCCTCGACGGGCGCCGACTTCCCTCCTGTGACCCGTGAGCGCCATCGGCGGCGGCTGGAAGAGGCGCTCGGCCACCTGCGCCGCGCCCAGAGCGTCCTTGTTGACCCCGAGTTGGCCGCGGAGGATGTGCGGCTGGCTGTGCGCGCGCTGGAAGCCGTCGTCGGGCGTGTTGGGTCCGAAGACGTCCTCGACCTCGTCTTTTCCAGCTTCTGCATAGGAAAGTGATCGACTGTTTCACGTGAAACAGTACGCCGCAGTTCAAACCAAGCAGGCTTTCTGGTAGGACGCGCCTCCCTCCCTGGAGACGACCTTGGCCCAAAGTTGGGATGTCATCGTGATCGGCGGCGGCCACGCCGGCTGCGAGGCGGCGCACGCCGCCTGGCGCGTCGGCGCGCGCGTGCTGCTGCTCACCCACAAGGTCGAAACCATCGGGGAGATGTCCTGCAACCCGGCCATCGGCGGCCTGGGCAAGGGGCATCTGGTGCGCGAGATCGACGCTTTGGACGGGCTGATGGGCCGAATAGCGGACCGGGCCGCCATCCAGTATCGCCTGCTGAACCGGTCAAAGGGCCCGGCCGTGCGCGGCCCGCGCTCCCAGATCGACCGGGGCCTGTACCGCTCGGCCATGCAGGCCGAACTGGTCCGCGCCAACGGCCTGACCATCGAGGCGGCCGCCGTCGAGGATCTGCTGGTCGAAGACGGTCGGGTGGTCGGGGTCGCGGATGACCGCAGCCGCAGCTGGCGGGCCGGCCGCGTCGTGCTGACGACCGGCACCTTCCTGAAGGGCGTCATCCATCTCGGCGACAAGCGCATTCCAGCCGGCCGCGTCGGCGACCAGCCGGCGATCGGCCTGTCGGACCGCCTCTATGGTCTCGGCGTCCGCATGGGCCGGCTGAAGACCGGGACGCCCGCGCGCCTCGACGCCACCACCATCGCCTGGGACCGGCTGGAGATGCAGGCGGCCGACGCCGAGCCGAGCCGCTTCTCCTTCCTGCCGGCCGGGGAGGTCCTGCCTCAGATCCAGTGCGGCGTGACCCACACGACCGAGGAAACCCACCGGATCATCTCGGAAAACCTCGGCGAATCCGCCGTCTACGGCGGCCGATTGTCCGGGCGCGGGCCGCGCTATTGCCCCTCCATCGAGGACAAGGTCGTCCGCTTCGCCGACAAGACCAGCCACCAGGTCTTCCTGGAGCCGGAGGGCCTGCCCGGCGGGCCGGACGGCGACACCGTCTACCCGAATGGCATCTCGACCTCGGTGTCGGAGGCCACCCAGCTTGCCTTCCTGCGCACCATGTTCGGCCTCGAGCGGGTCGAGGTGCGACGGTATGGCTACGCGATCGAGTATGACTACGTCGATCCGAGCGAGCTGCATCCGACGCTGGAGCTGAAGGCTCTGCCGGGCCTCTATCTCGCGGGCCAGATCAACGGCACGACCGGCTACGAAGAGGCGGGCGCGCAAGGCTTGATGGCCGGGCTGAACGCCGCCCGCGCCGCCGGCGGATCGGACGAAATCGTGCTCGGCCGCGACCAGGCCTACATCGGCGTGCTCATCGACGACCTGGTGACGCGCGGTGTGACCGAGCCCTACCGCATGTTCACCAGCCGGGCCGAGTTCCGCCTGACGCTCCGCGCCGACAACGCCGATCAACGGTTGACGGGGCTCGGAATCAACATTGGCCTCGTCGGCTCAAATCGCGCGCAAGCCTTTGCGCGTAAATCTGAAATTCTGGCCGAAGCGCGCGCTCGCATGACCGGTACGGCGCTGACGCCCAATGAAGCCAATGCGCTGGGCCTAAGCGTCAACGCCGACGGCCAGCGCCGTACGCTCAGCCAGCTTCTGTCATACCCGGGCGCCTCGCTCGAGACCTTCGCACCGCGCTGGCCGGAGATCGCCGACTGGCCCGCCGAGATCCGCGAGCAGGTCGAGATCGATGCCGCCTACGCCGGCTACCTGGACCGTCAGGCCGCCGACGCCGAGGCCCTGCGCCGCGAGGAGAGCCTGGTCCTCCCCGCCGGCATCGACTTTTCCGCCATTGGCGGCCTGTCCAACGAGGTCCGCGAAAAGCTTCAGGCGGTCCAGCCCCGCACTCTGGGCCAGGCCTCGCGCATCGAGGGCGTCACGCCCGGCGCCCTGACCGCCCTTCTGGCCCACGTCCGGCGCGCTCGCGCCGAAGCGGCGGCCTGAGCCTTGGACGCGCAGGGATTCCAGGCCGCCACGGGCGCCTCCGACGCCGCCCTCGCCGACCTCGAGCGCTATCGCCAGATGCTCGAAGAGGGCAATGCGGTGATGAACCTCGTCGGCCCGGCGACCCTGCCGGACTTCTGGTCCCGCCACGCGCTCGACAGCGCCCAGCTGCGCGACCACGCGCCGGACGCCCGCACCTGGGCCGACCTCGGCGCCGGCGCGGGCCTGCCCGGGGTGGTCCTGGCCATCCTGCTGAAGGGCGTCGAAGGCGCCAGAGTCTGGCTGATCGACAGCCAGACCAAGCGCTGCCGCTTCCTGCAGCAGGTCGTGGACGCCCTGGCGCTGCCCGCCGAGGTCATCGACGCCCGCGCCGAGACGCTCAGGATCAAGGCTGACGTCGTCACCGCCCGGGCCTGCGCGCCGATGGACCGGCTGCTCGACTTCGCCGACCCTTATCTGAAGCGGGGCGCGCTCGGCCTCTTCCTCAAAGGCGAGCAGGCCGAGGCCGAGCTGGCCGAAGCCCGACGGCGCCGGCCGCGCCTCGACGCCGACCTCCTGCCTTCCGTCAGCGACCCTCGGGGCCGCATCGTTCGTATCCGGAGCCTCTGATTTGCCTCGTGAAGCGCCTCCGCCCCGCGTGCTCGCCGTCGCCAACCAGAAGGGCGGCGTCGGCAAGACGACCACGGCCATCAACCTCGGCACGGCCCTGGCCGCCGTCGGCGAGCGGGTGCTGCTCATCGACATGGACCCCCAGGGCAACGCCTCCACGGGCCTGGGCGTGCCGCGCGAGCAGCGGCGGGTGACCATCTACGACGCCATGGTCGACGGCCGGCCCCTGCACGAGGCGGCGGTCGCCACGGCCGTGCCCGGCCTGTGGATCGTTCCGTCCGACCCGGACCTCTCGGGCATCGAGATCGAGCTGTCCCAGGCCGACCGCCGGTCCTACCGGCTGCGCGACGGCATCGAAAAGCTGAAGCAGCTCAAGGCCGCGCTCAGTCCGACCTATGTGTTGATCGACTGTCCTCCGTCACTCAACCTGTTGACTGTGAACGCCATGAGCGCCGCCGACGCGGTGTTGGTGCCGCTGCAGTGCGAGTTCTTCGCCCTGGAGGGTCTGACGCAGCTGATGCGCACCGTCGAGCTGGTCCGCTCGAGCCTCAATCCGCGCCTGGAGATCCAGGGCATCGTGCTCACCATGTACGATCGCAGAAACGCTTTGTCTGGACAGGTCGAGGCCGACGTACGCGGCCACTTCGGCGACCGGGTCTATGAGACGGTCATCCCCCGCAATGTCCGGGTGTCCGAGGCGCCGTCCTTCGGCAAGCCGGCCCTGA
>CAMPGL010000143.1 GCA_946885435.1 uncultured Brevundimonas sp.
CGCCGGCCTGATCCGGCAGGAGGCGGCGGGGATCTACGCCTGGCTGCCGCTGGGCTTTCGGGTGCTGAAGAAGATCGAGCAGATCGTGCGCGAGGAGCAGGTCCGCGCCGGCGCCGTCGAACTCCTGATGCCGACGCTTCAGCTGGCCGACCTCTGGCGCGAGTCAGGCCGCTATGACGCCTACGGCCCGGAGATGCTGCGCATCACCGACCGGCACGAGCGCGAGCTGCTCTACGGCCCGACCAACGAGGAGATGATCACCGACATCTTCCGGGCCTATGTGAAGAGCTACAAGGCCCTGCCGCTGAACCTCTTCCACATCCAGTGGAAGTTCCGCGACGAGCGCCGCCCGCGCTTCGGCGTCATGCGCGGCCGCGAATTCCTGATGAAGGACGCCTACTCCTTCGACATTGACGAAGCCTCGGCCCGCCGTGCCTACAACCGCATGTTCGTGGCCTATCTGAACACCTTCGCCCGCATGGGGCTGAAGGCCGTGCCGATGCGCGCCGACACCGGGCCGATCGGCGGAGACCTGAGCCACGAGTTCATCGTCCTTGCCGACACCGGCGAGAGCCAGGTGTTCTGCGACCGGCGGCTGGTCGAGATGCCCGCGCCGGGCGCGAACGTGGACTGGGATGACCTGCAGGGCATCGTCGACGAGCGGACCTCCATGTACGCCGCGACCGAGGAGATGCACGACGCGACGCGCTTCGAAGGCGAGACGTCGGAGGACCAGCGCCTGACCGCGCGTGGCATCGAGGTCGGCCACATCTTCTATTTCGGCACGAAGTACTCCGAGCCCATGAAGGCGTTCGTCGCGGGGCCGGACGGGCGGGACACGCCGGTCCACATGGGCAGCTATGGCGTGGGCGTGTCGCGCCTGCTCGGGGCCATCATCGAGGCCAGCCACGACGCGGCCGGGATCATCTGGCCGGACGCGGTCGCGCCCTTCGACGTCTCGGTGATCAACCTGCGTCCGAGCGACGCCGCGGTCAGCGCGGCCTGCGAGGACGCGGTCGGCAAGCTCGAAGCCGCCGGCAAGGCAGTCCTGTACGACGACACCGACGAGCGGCCGGGCGGCAAGTTCGCCACCGCCGACCTCATCGGCGTGCCGTGGCAGTTGACCATCGGGCCCAAGGGCCTGGCGGACGGCGTGGTCGAGCTGAAGCGCCGGGCCACCGGCGAGAAGGAAAGCCTGTCGCTCGAGAGCGCACTGGCGAGGCTGACCGCTTGAGCGCCCCGGAGATCAAGCCCGCCAAGCCCTTCTCGGCGTGGGAGCTGGGACTCGCCTGGCGTTACCTGCGGGCGCGGCGCAAGGAAGGCGGCATCGCCCTGATCGCCATCATCTCCTTCCTCGGCATCATGCTGGGCGTGATGGTGCTCGTCATCGTCATGAGCGTGATGAACGGCTTCACCTCGGAGCTGATCAACCGTCTCCTGACCGTCGACGGCCACGTCTATGTGCAGGGGCAGATGCTGTCGGGCGGCGGGCGAGAGCAGACGCTCGAGAGGGTCCGCAGCCAGCCAGGCGTCATCGAGGCTACGCCCCTGATCCAGAGCCAGACCTTCGTCACCGGCCCCGGCGGCGCGGCCACGGGGGGAATCGTACGGGGCGTCCGGCCGGGCGACCTTCGCGCATCGGAGTTCGCCACCGAGGGTCTAAGGTCGGGGTCGCTCGACGCCTTCGGCCAGGGCGACTACGGCGGCGACATCATCGTGATCGGCCAGGGCCTGGCCCAGCAGCTGGGCGTCGGGCCCGGCGACGCGCTGACGCTGCTGTCGCCTCAAGGAGGTGGCTCGGCCTTTGGCTCGGCTCCGCTTGAGAAGACCTATACGATCGGGGCGATCATCACGACCGGCGTCGCGACCTTTGACCAGGTCATGATCTACATGCCGATCGATCAGGCGGAGCTGTTCTTCGCGCGTGAAGGCCTGTGGGACATGATCCAGGTCCGCATCGAGCGGCCGGAACTGGCGCCTGAAATGACGCAGACGCTTCAGCAGTTGCTGGGACCGCAGGCCGTCGTGCTGGACTGGACGACCCAGAACTCGACGATGCGCGGCGCGCTGGCGGTGGAGCGCATCGTCATGCGCCTGATCCTCATGCTGATCGTGCTGGTGGCGGCGCTGAACATCATCTCCGGCATCGTCATGCTGGTGAAGAACAAGACCCGCGACATCGCGATCATGCGGACCATGGGGGCGGGGCAGGGGTCGATCCTGCGGATCTTCCTGGTCGCCGGCTTCTCCATCGGCGGAGCGGGGACGATCGTCGGCTTCGCGCTGGGCGTGCTGTTCTGCCTGTTCATCGAGCCGATCCAGCGCTTCATCGAGGGCATCATCGGCCGGTCGTTGTTCCCGCCGGAGATCTATTTCCTCGACGCCATCCCGGCCCGCATCGAGTGGGCGGAGGTGATCATCATCGCCGGCGCGGCCCTGATCCTGTCGGCGCTGGCGGCGCTGGCGCCGTCGTGGCGGGCCTCGCGCATCGATCCGGTGGAGGCGCTTCGCTATGAGTGAGGCGAACCTGCTGTCCATTCGCGGCCTGCGCCGCACCTATGTCACCTCGGCGGGGTCTCTGGAGGTGTTGAAGGGCGTCGACCTGGACGTGCGTCCGGGCGAGGTGGTCGGCCTGATCGGCCCGTCGGGCTCGGGCAAGTCGTCGCTGCTGCATGCCGCGGGTCTGCTGGAACGGCCCGACGCCGGGACCATCGCCATCGACGGCGAGGATGTGGGCGGCCTGGACGAACGCGGCCGCACGCGCCTGCGTCTGGCCAAGATCGGCTTCGTCTATCAGTTCCACCACCTGATGCCCGAGTTCGACGCCCGCGATAACGCGGCGCTGCCGCTGCGGATGGGCGGGGTCAAGCTGGCCGAGGCCCGGGCGCGCGCGGCCGAACTGCTGACGACGCTAGGCCTTGGAGAACGCCTGACGCACCAGCCGGGCCAGCTGTCCGGCGGCGAGCAGCAACGGGTGGCCATCGCCCGCGCCCTGGCCAACCGGCCGCGCCTGCTGCTGGCCGACGAGCCGACCGGCAACCTCGATCCGGCCACCAGCCAGGCGGTGTTCGCGGCGCTGCACGACCTGGTCCGCGAGACCGGCGTCGGCGCCCTGATCGCCACCCACAACATGGAGCTGGCCGGTCACATGGACCGCGTCTTCGCCCTGAAGGACGGCCATCTGGAAGAGCGCGCGGCCGAAAGCCACGCCTACTGAGCTAGATCGTGAAGCTCACGCCGCAGCCGCAGCTGGCCACGGCGTTGGGGTTCAGGACCTTGAACTGGGCGCCGAGCAACTCGTCGACGAAGCGGATCTCCGAGCCGGCCAGCAGGGGCAGGGACACGGGATCGACCAGGGCGGCCTGTCCGTCGCGCTCGATGCGGATGTCGTCGGGCTCGGCGGCCTCGACCAGATCCAGCCGGTACTGGAAGCCGGAGCAGCCGCCGCCGTCCACGGCGACGCGAAGCATCAGGGGCCGGCCCTCCTTTTCGGAAAGCTCGGCGAGGCGGCGCGCGGCGCTGGTGTCCAGAGTGACGGCTTGGTCGTTCATGCTGACCGCTATATGAGGGCTGCCTTGGCTGGACGGAAGGGTCGCCATTGCAAGCCGAGGCCAGCCGCGCCGCTTTCGCCGCCGACCCCGAACGGTCGCTGGGCCGGCTGCATCCCGAAAAGCCCAGCGCGACCCGCACGCCCTTCGCGCGCGACCGCGACCGGATCATCCACTGCACGCCGTTCCGCCGGCTGAAGGGCAAGACCCAGGTCTTTATCGCCCACGAAGGCGACCACTACCGCACCCGTCTTACGCACAGCCTGGAGGTGGCGCAGATCGCGCGGTCGCTGGCCGACGCCCTGAGGCTGGACGTCGATCTGGCTGAGGCTGTCGCCCTGGCGCACGACCTGGGCCATCCGCCCTTCGGCCATGCCGGGGAAGATCGACTCAAGGCCCTGATGGAGCCGTGGGCCGGCTTTGACCACAACGTCCAGACCTTCCGCATCGTGACCCGGCTGGAGAAGCGCTACCCCGGCTTCGATGGCCTCAACCTCAGCTGGGAGACGTTGGAGGGCGTCATCAAGCACAACGGACCCGTGGCGCATCGGCTGGATGAGCCCGCTTGGCGGGCCGTCGCCGAGTTCCAGCAGCAGTGGGACATCCGGCCGGAGACCTTCGCCTCGCTGGAGGCGCAAGTGGCCGCGGTGGCGGACGACATCGCCTACAACAACCACGACGTCGACGACGGGCTGCAGGCGGGTCTGTTCAGCCTGTCGGAGCTGGAGGCCGTCCCGCTGATCGGCCCGATCATCGGCGGGGTGCGGCGCGACTGGCCCGGGCTGGACGACCGCATGACCGGCATCGAGGCGGTGCGCCGCATGATCGGGGCGATGATCGAGGACGTGCTGGGCGAGACCCGTCGGCGGCTGGCCGAGGACGGCGTCTCGACCGCGGAGGACGCGCGCCGCGCGAGCCGGCCGATGGTCCAGTTCTCCAGCGGGATGATGCAGGACCTGGCGCGGCTAAGGGCCTTCCTGTTCGAGCACATGTACCGGCACGAGCGGATCAACGAGATGCGTGCGCGCGCCGCCAGCGCCATCGATCACCTGTTCGCGGCCTTCCTGGCCGACCCGGGCCGCATGCCGGCCGAGTGGGCGGCGCGGGCGAGGGCGGGGGACAGCGCGCGCTGCGCGCGGGCGGTGTGCGACTACATCGCCGGCATGACCGACGGCTTCGCGCTGGAGGAGCAGGGCCGCCTCTGACGGCTTCGCTTGTGGACGGCCGCCAGATGTGATTCGAGCAGGGCCGGGGTTGGGATAGAATCCTTGTGCGCGCGTGCGATTCGCACGCCGAACGACTTGCGAGAGACGTCATGTCCTACGAACGGCCCGATCCCGAGCACGGCGCCTATACGCCGCCCGACGACGACGATCTGCGCTTTGACCGCCGCAGCTATGATCCGCGCGGCGGTTATGGGGGGCCGGCGGAGAAGCGCCCGCTGCCGCTGACCCTGATCGCCAGCGCCGTCGTGCTGCTGGTGCTAATCATCGCGGTCGTCCTCTTCTACCGCTCGGGCGTGCGCGGCGCGAACGACGCCCCCCCGGTCGTGGGCGAGGCCGGCGCCCTGGCCGGCGCCGCGCCGGACGAGGCCCAGCCCTTGGACCCGTCCGCCCAGATTGAACTCTACGACCCCACGGCGCCGGACGGCGTCGAACTCGCGCCCCTGCCGGAAGCGCCCGGACAGCGTCCGCCGCCGCTGGTCGAGGAGCGTCCCGTGGAAGAGCCCACGACCTCTGGTCCGCCTCCGGTGGAGGCCGATGAGCCCCCGAGC
>CAMPGL010000144.1 GCA_946885435.1 uncultured Brevundimonas sp.
ACGCTGCACGACGTGCGCGAGGTGATGATCGAGGGGGTGTCAGGCCTCAAGAACCTGCCGCGCTGGGCCGGGGGTGCGCGGCCGGTGTTCGAGGCGTCGCGCCGGCGGGTCAGGTTTCCGGGTGGGGCCCTGGCCTATGCGTTCTCGGCGGAGGATCCGGACAGTCTGCGCGGGCCGCAGTTCTCGGCCGCCTGGGCCGACGAATTCTGCGCCTGGGGTTCGGGCGGGCGAAAGGCGGGCGAGACTCTGGCGCTGCTGAGGATGGGGTTGCGGCTGCCGGGGTCGGACGGGGCGGCGCCGCGGCTGTGCGTGACGACCACGCCGCGCGCGACGCCGGACCTGAAGGCGTTGAGGGCCGAGCCGGGGCTGGCCGAGACACACAGGACCACGGCGGAGAACGCGGCCTGGCTGGCGCCGGGGTTCGTGGAGGGGCTGGAGCGGCTGTACGGCGGGACGCGAAAGGCGGCCCAGGAGCTGGAGGGGCGGGTGGTCGAGCTGGACGGCGGGCTGTGGAGCGAGGCGATGCTGGAGGCCTGCCTCGGGACGCCGCCCGATCGGTTCGAGCGGGTGGTGGTGGCGGTCGATCCGACGACGACGGCGGGCGGGCACGCCTGCGGCATCGTGGTGGCGGGCAAGGCGGGCGAGACGGCCTGGGTGCTGGCGGACCGGTCCTGCGCGGGCCTGACGCCCGGCGGCTGGGCGCAGGTGGTCGGTCGGGCCGCGGAGGACTTCGAGGGCGCCTGCGTGGTGGTCGAGGTCAACCAGGGCGGGACCATGGTGCGCGACGTGCTGCGGGCGGCCGGGGTCGATGCGCCGCTGCGCGAGGTGCGGGCCAGTAAGGGCAAGCGCGCCCGGGCCGAGCCGGTGGCGGCGCTCTATGAACAGGGCCGTGTCAGGCACGCCGCGCCGCTCAGGCTGCTGGCCGAGGAGTTGCGGGCGGTCGGCACGGAGGAGGAGACGGCCTGCGACCTCGACCGGGCGGACGCCCTGGTGTGGGCGGTGACGGACCTGCTGCTTGGCGAGCGGGTGATCCCGCGGATCAGGGCCGTGGGGTAGGGATGGGCAGCCTCGGTCCGGGACTGACCGCCGCCTGCGAGCGCTCAGCCAGCCTTCCGCTCAAGAGCGCCGGAGGGCGGGGGGGCGAACCTTGAGGGAAGCCTCAACCGGCCCGTCCTGACGTCATCATAGTGGGCGGTCGCATAGGCGTACGCCCGCACGCCGGCCGTCTCACCGGTGAAGATCACCCACGACGGTTCAGCGGAACAGGACGAACTGCAGACTCCATAGGTCTGGCCCTGGGGATCCAACTGCACAACTTCACAGGCTGACATAAGCGTCTCCTTGGCGTGTCCCTTATGCAGCCGGGATGCGACAGATCCCGCGATGGTTCTGTGAAAGTTCAGCGAGACCGCGCCGCTCAGCCTTGAGGGGCGGCCTCCAGCAGGTGCACGCTGAACAGGCGGTCGGGGTCGGTCCAGGCGTGGCGGGGCTGGAAGCCGGAGGCGGTGGCGAGGGCCTGGAAGCCGTCGAGGGTGTATTTCCAGGAGTCCTCGATGTGGATGGCCTCGCCGGCGGCCATCGGGATGATGCGGTCGGCCAGGCGGATGCGCTGATCCTTCAGGGCGCGCAGCTGGATGCGGACGCGGCCCTCGTCGGGCAGGTAATGGGCCTCGTGCCGGAAGGCGGCGAGGTCGAAGCCGGCGCCGAGCTCACGGTTGGCGCGCTCGAGCAGGTTCAGGCTGAAGGCGGCGGTGACGCCCTGGCTGTCGTCATAGGCGGGCTCGAGGATGTCGCCGGACTTGCGCAGGTCGACGCCGATGATGAGCAGGGCGCCCTGGCCGAGCCGCCGGGACCACTGGCGGAGCCAGGCGCCGGCCTCGTCGGGCGTCAGATTGCCGATGGTCGAGCCGGGATAGAAGCCGACGCGGCGGCCGGGGCCCGGGGGCGGCAGGTCGAAGTCCTGGACGAAGTCGGCGCAGATCGGATCCACGCGCAGCGCGGGATAGTCGTCCTGGATCGACTGGGCGGCGGCCAGCAGATGCTCGCGGCTGATGTCGATGGGGACGTAGGCGTAGGGGCGGTCGAGCGCGTCGAGCAGGACGCGGACCTTCTCGCTGGAGCCGCTGCCCGGCTCGACCAGCTGGACGTGGGGGCCGAGGCGGGCGGCGATGTCGGCGGCGTTGTCGGCCAGGATGCCGGTCTCGATCCGCGTCGGATAGTATTCGGGCAGGCGGGTGATGCGGTCGAACAGGGCCGAGCCGCGCGCGTCGTAGAGGAAGCGGCAGGGCAGGGACTTGTCCGGCCCCGACAGGCCCTCCAGCGCGGCGGCCAGGAAGTCGTCCTTGCCGGGCTTCAGGTCGAGCAGCTCGACCCTGGGGCGCCGCCGGGCGATGGGAGTGCAACCGTCATGCATCGTCGGCAAGCCTCACGCCGCTGAAAGCCCAGCGCGCGGCGGGCGGGAAGAAGTTTCGGTAGCTGGTTCGCGCATGGCCCGGAGGCGTCACGCAGGCGCCGCCGCGCAGGACCATCTGACCGGACATGAACTTGCCGTTGTATTCGCCGAGCGCGCCCTCGGCCGGGCGGTAGCCCGGGTAGGCGACATAGGGGCTGGCGGTCCATTGCCACAGGACGCCGCACAGCTGGCGCAGGCCGGGCTCGTCGCCGGCGGGGGCGGGATGGACGGCCGCGGGCGCGTGGTCCGGCGCGGCGGCGGCGGTCTCCCACTCGGCCTCGGTCGGCAGGCGGCGGCCGGCCCAGCGGGCGTAGGCGTCGGCCTCGTAGAAGCTGACGTGGCAGACCGGAGCGTGGGGCGCGGGCGCGCGGGCGCCGTTCAGGGTGAAGACCCGCCAGCCGTCCTCGCCGGCCTCCCAGTAGAGGGGGGCGTCCCAGCCGCTGGCCTGACATTCCGCCCAGCCGTCGGACAGCCACAGCTCGGGCCGGCGGTAGCCGCCGTCCTGCATGAAGGCGAGCCAGTCGGCCTCGGTGACCAGGCGGTCGGCCAGGCGAAAGGGCTCGAGCCAGACGCGGTGGCGGGGCCGCTCGTTGTCGAAGGCGAAGCCCGCCTCGTCGGCGCCGATCTCGACCAGGCCGCCCGGCAGGTCGATCCAGCCCAGGTCGCGGGCGCCGGCGGCGGCCTGGGGCCCGGGCCGGGCGTAAACCGGCCTGAGCGGATTGCGCGAGAACAGGTGCTTGATGTCCATGAGGAGCAGCTCCTGGTGCTGTTCCTCGTGCGCGAGGCCGATCTCCAGCAGGGCCGCCAGTTCGGGCCAGGCCTCGGCCGGGGCGGTGCGGAGCATGGCGTCCATGGCCGCGTCGACGTGGACCCGCCAGGCGCGGACCTCGTCCAGGCCCGGCCGGGTCAGCAGGCCGCGCTCCGGGCGTGGATGCCGGGGGCCGAGGGCCTCGTAATAGGAGTTGAAGAGCAGGCCGAAGGCGGGATCGAAGGGCGTGTGGTCCGGGCGGCGGGCCAGGATGAAGGTCTCGAAGAACCAGGTGACGTGCGCCAGGTGCCACTTGGTCGGGCTGGCGTCCGGCATGGACTGGACCTGCTGGTCCTCCGCCGTCAGGCCCGTCGTGAGCTCGAGCGTGCGGGCGCGGACGGTGTGATAGCGGGTCAGGGCCGCGGCCCGCTCGGGCAGGGCCGTGGCCGTGGCCGTGGGCTCTGGATTCGCCGTGGTCATGCTCGCTCCGCCGGGGGCCGCGGTGCGACTCCTGTCAAGCTCGGGGAACGGACGCAACCGTGTCGGGTTCCGGACGTGTCGCCAAGTGGGTCTCGGCAACCCTGCGGGCCGTGGCTGGTTGAGGTTGGGTCCTACCCCCGCCTTCGAGGAGCGCCCCGCCGTGAAAGCCCTTGTCCTGAACTGCACCCTGAAGCGCTCGCCCGAGCCGTCGAGCACCGAGGCGCTGGCGCGCGTGCTGATGCGGCAGTGGGAGACGGACGGGATCGACAGCGAGATGGTGCGCCTGGCCGACCACGACATCCTGCCAGGCGTGGAGAGCGACATGGGGCCGGGCGACGCCTGGCCGCCGATCCGCGAGAAGATCCGGGCCTGCGACATCCTCGTGATCGCCACCCCGATCTGGCTGGGTCAGATGTCGAGCATCGCCAAACGCGCGCTGGAGCGGATGGACGCCATCCTGAGCGAGACCGACGACCAGGGCCGCCCCTGGGCGATGGGCAAGGTGGCGGGCGTGGTCATCACCGGCAATGAGGACGGGGCCCACCACGTGGTGGCCACGGTGCTGCAGCCCCTGGTCGACGTCGGCTTCACCGCGCCGGGTCAGGCCTGGACCTACTGGCACCTCGGGCCCGGGCCGGGGCCGGACTACACCGAGACGGACCAGGGCCACGACTATTCGGACCGGGTCGGTCGCAACGCGGCGCGCAACCTGACCTGGGTGGCGCGGGCCCTGGCGGGCGCGCCGGCGCCGGCGCAGGAGACAGGGGAATAGGCGAGGCTGGCCTCCCACTTGCGAGTCGTTGGCGCTAGGTCGGCCTGAAGACCGGTGGTATCTTAAGCCTGTCTGTTCACGGGATGGCGCGAGGGGCGCGGCCAGGTGGGAGAGCAGCATGGCTGACGACAGCAAGAAGAAGCGCCTGAACCGACGCTCGTTCATGGCGACGATCCTGGGCGGCGCGGCCGCGACCGGGGCGAGCGGCCTGATCGCCGGCGGGGCCCAGGCGCAGCAGCGCCCGACGGGCCGGACCGACAGCGACTCCGGGTCCTACGCCGACCGCGCCAACTATGGCCGCACGGGCATAACCGACTCCGATCCCTATGACCGCGCCGGCTACGGCGTCGGCCGCGGCGGCGGAACCGGCGTGACCGACGGCGATCCGACCGATCCGGTGGGCGGCGGACGTGGCGGCCGAGGCGGCTACACCGGTGTGACCGACAGCGACACGGGCGCCTATGCGGACCAGCCCGGCTATGGCCGTCGGGGCGGCAGCTATACGGGCGTGACCGACAGCGATTCCGGTTCCTATGCGGACCAGCCCGGCTACGGACGGGGCGGACGCGGCGGCTACACCGGCGTAACCGACAGCGACACCGGTTCCTACGCGGACCAGCCCGGCTTTGGCCGCCGGGGCGGCGGCGGGGCGAGCGGCCTGACCGACTCCGACCCGGTCGACCGGGCGG
>CAMPGL010000145.1 GCA_946885435.1 uncultured Brevundimonas sp.
GGCCACGGCCCGCACCGCTACATCTTCACCGTCTTCGCCGTGGACACCGACAAGCTCGACGTGACCCCGGACAACTCCGGCGCCGTGTTCGGCTTCAACCTGCACTTCCACACCCTCGCCAAGGCCTCGATCACGGCCACCTACGAGAACACGGGCGACTGACGTCCGATTGCGCGGCCCTTTCCCGCGTGCCTACATTCGCGGCGCACGGGAGGAAGAACGATGGTCGATCGCCGAGTGGTTCTGCTGTCCGGTCTCACGCTCGCGGCGTCGCCGGCAGCGGCGGCGCAGGCCGGCCCCGACGCCAACAAGGACCTGGTCCGCCGCTTCTTCGAAGAGGTCTGGAGCACGGGCGATCTGTCGCTGCGGGACGAGTTCCTGGGTGCGGATTATCGGGGCCACATGGCCGGCGCCGAACAGCCCATCGACCGCGACGGCTGGACAGGCTGGTTCCAGGGTTTCCGGACCGCCTTCCCCGACGCCCGCTTCACCGTTGAGGACCTGATCGCCGAAGGGGATCGAGTGGCCGCCCGGCTGACCATGCGCGGCACTCATCTGGGCCCGATGAATGGCGTCCCCGCGACCGGTCGTGCGGTCGTCGTGACCGGCATGAGCATCGAGCGCGTCGCGAACGGCCGGATCGTCGAGGGCTGGAACCAGAACGACGCGCTCGGCCTGCTGGGGCAGCTGGGCCTACTGCCGCCCCCACCGGGCTAGGCGACCCGCTCACTCCCACCCGCGCGGCTCAGGCGCGGGCCCTCGCCGGCAGGAAGCGGCTGTTTCGCAGCAGCACCGCGCTCACGATCGAGACCAGCAGCCCGACCGGGAAGATTTCGACGAAGGTCATCGGCAGCCGGAACAGCGGCGATTGATAGGCCACGGCCATCTCGCGCATCTGCGTCTCCAGGTCGCGATACGCCTGGCCAGACAGCCCCTCGGCGCGGCGCGCCTCCAGGGTGGCGGCGATATACTGGTCCATGAAGGCGTAGTCGGTCGCGGCCAGATAGGCTTCCCACACCAGGACGTAGGCCAGCGATGCGAACAGCGCGATGCCCAGCCCCACCCCCAGCGCCGGCAGGAACTTGATGACGCCGCCGTTGTGCCGGTCGCGATGCTGTTTGACGCCCATGAAGACCGCCGACATGCCGAGCAGCATGATGAGGTAGCCCAGCCAGACGTTGCCGTGCGGCTCGCCGCCCTCGATGGCGATCGTGCCGATGACCCCGGCGATGATGATCAGGCCGGCCACTAGGCCGTAGACGATGATGATGCGAGCCATGACGGCCTCCCCTCGGGTGTGTTGAGGCCCCAAGCCTGACCACACCCCCCGCCGCATCCTATCGCCCGAACGGGTGAATTCGACCTGTTCGCCCGGTCAGGGGATCAGGCTGAGCTCCCGCGCGCGTGTCACGGCCTCGGTGCGGGTCGAGGCGCCGAGCTTGGCGAACAGATTGGCCAGGTGCGTCTTGATCGTGTTCGGCGACAGGCCCATGACCCGCGCGATCTCCTTGTTCGCCCGGCCGGACGCCAGCTCAGTCAGCACCTTCAACTCCTGGCCGGTCAGCCCCAGCGTCCGCACCGCCGCCTCGTTGCGCTTGAAGGCCGGTCCATGACGTCTTGTCGCAATGCGCCAACCCATCCAGACGCCGCCGGCCGCGAACAGCACGGCCACGACCGCGACGTAGATTTCCGGCGCAATGGCTCGGGTCGCCTGCTGCATCTCCAGCCACGTCAGCAGGAAGGCGCCGAGCGCCAGAATCAGCCCTGCGACGGCGATGGTGCGGATCATGCCGCGATGATGCGCGCCGCCCGGCCGTGGTCAATCCGCCGCCCCTGACACGCGGAACGATTCCTGATAGGAGCGCGCGCCATGAGCGCCGCCGTCATCGTCTTCCCGGGATCCAACTGCGACCGCGACTGCAAGGTCGCCGTCGAACGCTCCACCGGCGAGCGGGTCGAGATGGTCTGGCACCAGGAGACGGAGCTGCCCAGCGGCCTGGATCTGATCGTCCTGCCGGGCGGCTTTTCCTATGGCGACTACCTGCGCTGCGGCGCCATGGCGGCCCAGTCGCCGGTGATGCAGGCGGTCAAGAAGGCCGCCGACGACGGCGTGGCCGTGCTCGGCATTTGCAACGGCTTCCAGATACTGTGCGAGGCCGGGATGTTGCCGGGCGCCCTGCTGAGGAACGCCGGCCTGAAATACGTCTGCAAGCCGATCTCTCTGGAGGTCGCCAACGGCCAGACGCGCTTCACCGCCGGCTATCAGGGCCAGCGCGAAGTACTGATGACCCAGGGCAACGGTGACGGAAACTACTTCGCCGACGAAGAGACCCTCAACCGCATCGAGGGCGAGGGTCAGGTCGTGTTCCGCTACCTGGACAACCCCAACGGCTCGGCGCGCAATATCGCCGGCCTGATGAACGAGCGCGGCAATGTGCTGGGCATGATGCCCCACCCCGACCGCGCCTTCGAACCCGAGCTCGGCTCCGCCGACGGCGCGGTTCTCTTCCGCAGCATCTTCGCCGCGGCGTGACCGGGACGGCACAGCCGGCTTGGTAAGCCGGCGACCGGAGAAAATTCCATCGCCGGGTGATTGACACGCGGCCCGGCTCGCCCTCCCCTCCGCGTACTATTTGTTCGGGGGAACTCCATAATGTTCAGGAAGATACTCGGGGCCGTCGCGGTCCTGTCCGTTGGCGCGTGCGCGTCGCCCTATGTCGCCACGCCCTACGATCGTGAGGCCCATGGGATCGAAGTGATCGCGCTGGTCGACGACTCGGTCCCGCCGGAGCCGATCGCCTATGAGGTCGCCTCGGCCGGGGCCAACTTCGGCCTGATCGGGGCGCTCGTCGACGCCGGCATCCAGGCCAGCCGCCAGGACGCTGTGAAAGACGCGCTTGAGGCTCACGGCTTCGACGCCGAGGCCGTGCTGGAAGCCCGCATGGCCCGCGCGCTTGAGGCCCAGGGCTACGACGTCGCGGTCCTGCCGGGCTCCGACCGCCAGCGCCGCGATTTCCTCGTGACCTATCCGGGCGCCCCCGAGGGGACTCAGGCCTATCTCGATCTGGTCGTCACCCAGTACGGCTACCTGTCGGCCGGCGCCTTCCAGCCTTTCCGTCCGCACGTCGGCGCCACGGCCCGGCTGGTCAGCGTCGAGGATCCGTCGGTCGTGCTGATGGAGAACGTGATCATCCTGAACGGCATGAATGTGCCCGAGGGCGTGATCACCCTCTCGGCCAATCCCGAGTATGTGTTCCAGAACCGCGAAGCGATGCTGGCGGATCCCGCCCGACTGGCGGCCGGCGTCGAGGACGCCCTCAATCAGGTCGCCGACACGGCGGCCCAACTCCTGCGGTAGGCGCGCGCATGACCGCTCGAGTTTTGCTTGCGGCCGGCCTGGCGACGACTGTGGCGGCCTGCGCCACCGCGGCCCCGCCCCTGCCCGCCGTTCTGGCCTTCGACGGTGCGGGCTGCACCGCCGCCCCGGCCCTGGCCGGCGCGCTAAGCCTCATTCCCGAGGAGGAGCGCGCGCGCCATTCGGTCGAGACGCAGGTCACCGCCCTGACGCCCTGCCTGACCCGCGACGGCGAAAGCGTGCCCTATGTGGTCTACGCCCTCCCGTCCGACACGGACGACAAGACTTTGGCGGTCGGCGGCCTGCTCGAGGCCATGCGGATCTTCGCGCCGAGCGTCTCGGTGCTGGACAGGGACGGACGAGTCACCCGCACCTTCGAGGCGCATGACTACATGTTCCGCGGGCCGGCCTATTCGGTGCAGTTCCGCCCGCGCGCCGGCGACGCCTACGTCCTGGTGACATCCCAGCCGGCGCTGGTGGGTCAGCGCCACGACGCCATCCAGATCGGCACCAACACGACCACGGTCTATACCGGCTACGGCGCGTCCAACATCACGACAGGCTGGGACGCCAACACCTCGCGGCATTTCTCGCACGAGGGCGTCGTCCAGGTCCTGGTGCACGACACCGACACCGAAGAAGAGGGCGAGGCCTAGGCCTCGTCTTCGTTTAGCCGCTCCACGCCGTCCGCGCCGCCCTCGCCGTCGGGCGTCCCCGCGCCGGATCCGACCGGGTCCTGCTGGCGGTCGAGGTCGCGAGCCCCCATGGCGCCGCCCTGCATGCGCTGGCGGTTGGCCTCGGCCTGGCTGGGCTCGTAGCGGCCTTCGGTGTTGGTCGTGGGGTTCTCGGACATTTCGGTCTCCTTTTGGAGGGAAAGGCCAGCGGAAAGCGTCCGGTTCCTTGAACCTTGGCCGTGGTTGACGCGTATCTAGGGGGAACCTGGAGGGCTCCCGCATGACCAACCAAGCCGAAACCGCGCCTGCGAGCGGCTATCCGTTGCGCCGCATCCTCATCCTGATCGCCGCCTTCGCGGCCCCCTTCGTGGGCTACGCCCAGATGGCGCTGGACTGGGGCCTGTCGCCCAGCGAGTTCTCGGCCGACGGGGACGGCACCCTTCGCGTAGCCGGCTACGCCTTCTCGATCTGGGCGGTCATCTACGGCTGGCTGATCGTCTATGGCGTTTATCAGGCCCTTCCCAGGACGCCGGAAACCCGCGTCTTACGCGGGCTCGGCTGGCCGTCGTTCCTGGCGCTGGTCGGAATCTCGCTCTGGATCGTCGCCTCCGCGGCCGACGCCGAGCTGATGACCATCCTGCTGATCTTTGGGTCAGGCCTGGTCCTGATCGCGCCGCTGTGGGCCGGGCGCGGCTTCCAGGATGAGAGCCTGAAGCGCCGCGCTCTCATCGTCTGGCCGGTGGCCATGCTGGCCGGCTGGCTGACCATCGCCTCGCTCGTGAACCTGCTGACCGTTCTGACGGGGAACGACCAGCTCGGCGGCCTGTCCCCCATGGTCTGGGCGATCGGCGCGGTGGTGGTCGCCACAGCCGCCGCCCTGGCCATGACCTGGCGCACGCGGGCCTGGACCTATCCGGCCCCCATTGCCTGGGGACTCATCGGCGTCTTCGTCGCCGAGCGATCGGAAGGTGACACCACCCTGGCTTTCGCGGGGCTGGCCGCCGCCTTCCTCGTGGCCATCGGCGCGACCCTGATCCTGGCGCGCGGACGGAGCGTCAGTCGGGCGGCATCCTGAGGGCGGCCGGCGTCGTCTCGCGGCTCCGCTCGCTCG
>CAMPGL010000146.1 GCA_946885435.1 uncultured Brevundimonas sp.
GTCCAGCGCCGTGTTCGGGCGGGCGTCGGCGAAGAACTCGGGCGGATAGACCAGCACGCCGTCGGCGCGTTCGGTCGGGACGACGGGCGGCGCTTCCTGGGCCTGGACGGCGGTGGCGGCGAGCAGGGCGGCTGCGCCGGCGGCGCAGAGAAGACGAAGGCGCATGTGAACGGAACTCCTGAGTGCCGGGAGACCGTGGCGGCCTAGGTCGGTAACCTCCAGTTACAAGGCTGAAAGGTGCATTAAATCAACGACATGATTACGGAGCGGTAATGTTCCGGTCTTTTTCTAGACCGCGGTGCCGCCCACGGTCAGGCCGCCGATCTTGAGCGACGGCTGGCCGATGCCGACCGGAACGCCCTGGCCGGCCTTGCCGCAGACGCCGACGCCGGGGTCAAAGGCGAAGTCGTCGCCGATCATGCTGATCTTCGTCAGGGCGGTGGCGCCGTCGCCGATCAGGGTCGCGCCCTTGACCGGGGCGGTGATCTTGCCGTTCTCGATCAGATAGGCCTCGGTGCACTGGAAGACGAACTTGCCGTTGGTGATGTCCACCTGGCCGCCGCCGAAGTTCACGGCGTAGAGGCCACGACTGGTCGAGGCGATCATGTCCTCGAGCTTGTCCTTCCCACCTTCCATGAAGGTGTTCGTCATGCGCGGCATCGGGATGTGGGCGAAGGACTGACGGCGCCCGTTGCCGGTGGCGGACAGACCCATCAGCCGCGCGCTCATCCGGTCGTGCATCATGCCGACCATGATCCCGTCTTCGATGAGGACGTTGCGCTGGGTCGGCGTGCCCTCGTCGTCGAAGCTGAGAGAGCCCCGGCGCCCGGCGATGGAGCCGTCATCGACGACGGTGACACCCGGGGCGGCGACGCGCTTGCCCATCTTGCCCGAAAAGACCGAGGTTCCCTTGCGGTGGAAGTCGCCTTCGAAGCCGTGGCCGACCGCCTCGTGCAGCAGCACGCCGGGCCAGCCTGGGCCGAGCACCACGTCCATCTCGCCGGCCGGGCAGGGGATGGCGTCGAGGTTGACCAGGGCCTGGCGCAGGGCCTCGTCGATCTGGCCTTGCCAGCGGTCGGGCGCGATCCAGGTCTCGAATCCAGCGCGGCCGCCGGCGCCCGCCGAGGCGCTCTCGCGCTTGCCGTCGCGCTCGACGGTGACCGACACGTTCACGCGGACCAGGGGCCGCACGTCGCGCAGCCGCTGGCCGTCGCCGCGCAGGATTTCGATGGCGCGGCGCTCGCCGGCGATGGAGGCCGAGACCTGGACCACGCGCGGGTCCCGGGCGCGGGCGTAGGCGTCGATCTCCTGCAGCAGCGCGATCTTGTCGGAGAAGGCGGGCGAGGCGAGCGGATCGTCCTCGCCGTAGAGCCGCTGGTTGGTGGCAACCGGCGATTCGGCGGCGCGGGTCGAGCGGCCCTGCTTGGCCAGCGCAGCGGCGTCCGCGGCGCGCTGGATGGCCGCCTCGGAAATCTCGTTGGAGTGGGCGTAGCCGGCGGTCTCTCCGGAGACGACGCGCAGACCGAAGCCTTCGGTCGCGTCATAGGCCGCCGATTTGAGCCGGCCGTCGTCGAACAGCAGGGACTCGGACTCGGAGCGTTCCAGGAACAGCTCGCCGTCGTCGGCGCCGGAGAGGGCGTCCTGCAGTACGCCGAGCGCACGTTCGGGCTCGACGCCGGCGGTCTCGAGGATGGGCGGAGGCGAAACGGGGAGGGTCATGCCTCCTAGTTAGGGGCTCTCACCCCCGCCGTCATCTCAGAAGCTTTCTTCAGGCGTCCGGCTGGTCTTCGCCGGCGACCGTGACGTCGCCCGATCCGTTGATCTGGGTGTTGAGGTTGGCAGGCCGACGCAGCAGGTCCACGTCGCCGGAGCCATTGATGGTCACATCCGCCGATTCCGTGGGCGAGAGCTCCGCCTCGCCCGAGCCGCTGATATCGACGGTCGCGGCGCGGACCGCGAGATCGGAGAGATAGGCTTCGCCCGAGCCGCGGATGCCGACGGCCAGCTGATCGGCCCGACCGGCGGCGACCACATCGCCCGATCCGCGGACGTTCACCTCCAGCGCGTCGAGATCGAGCGACTGGAGGTCCAGGTCGCCCGAGCCCTCGATGGTGAAGCGGGACACGTCCGGTGCGGTGATCTGCACGCGAATGCGGGTGTCGTCACCGACGAACCCCATCGTGCCTCGGGGCAAATAGCCGGGCTCGAAGTCGAGGCGGCCGTCGGCGAGGGTGATGCGATCCACGACATTGTCCGGGCCGTTGATCTCGACCGAGACCGCATCGCCCTGGACGAAGGTGACGTCGGCGGGGATGGAGACGACGAGGTGGTCGCCGCCGGTCCATTCCAGCTGGCGGGTCACCCGGGGGCCCGTGGGCTCCAGGCGCTCGCCGCCGTGACCGTCGGACAGAACCGTCCAGTTCCAGCCGTTGCGGACGAGATCAGGACCGCCGAGCGCGGCGGCGCCGGCGAAGCAGGCCAGCATCAGCACGAAGCCGGCGCCGGCGATGATGAGCAGGGTGCGGACCATCTCAGACTTCTCCCGAGGACTGGGCGGATTGCAGGGCGGGCTTCAGCAGCCGGTAGTGGAGGCGGCCGAACCAGACGAGGAAGTTGAACAGCCAGACCGACAGCACGGCGGTGATCGCGCCCATGGTGACGCCCATGGCCATGACGCCGAGGCCGGCCAGGATGGCGGTGAAGGGCCCCCCCGGCGGTTCGGCGAACGGACCGGCCACGAAGACCACGCCGCCGCCGAAGAAGACGGCGATGGAGGCTCCGAACACCGCGAACAGCGCGCTGATCACCCCGACCAGCAGCGGCAGGAGGAACAGGATGTCGATGGCGCCCAGGCCCAGCAGGGCGACCAGGGCGGCGACGGCGTTGGACGGCGTCTTCTCGGCCTCCCAGCGCGCCAGGCCGGCCTCGGCCTTGACCTCGCGGGCGAGCCGCTCGGGATTGCCCAGCGCCTGGGCGATCTCGGCGTCGTCACGGCCGGCGGCGGAGGCTTCCACGAAGTGGGCCTCATGGTCGGCGACGATCTCGTCGATGGTTTCGGGCGGCAGGCCTTTGAGTCCCCGGCGCAGCCGGGTGAGGAACTCGGCGCGGGTCATGCGCGGTCTCCTTGGGGGGCGGGAACGGTGATGATGGCGTCCACGGCGCGGGCGAACTCCGTCCACTCGGCCTTCTGAGACTCATAGGCCCGACGGCCGGCGTCGGTGATCTTATAGTATTTGCGCGAGGGGCCCGACGGCGACTCGACCAGATAGGTCTCGACGAGTCCTTCGGACTGCATGCGGCGCATCAGGGGGTAGATGGTGCCTTCGCCCATGCCGATGTCGCGGGCCAGCCGGCTGGCGATCTCGTAGGCGTAGTTGTCCTCGGCCGAGAGGAGGGCGAGCACGCATAGGCCCAGAACCCCCTTTTTCAGCTGAATTTCTATGGCTTCCGGCATTCCGGTCTCCATTCGGCGATGTGCCTGTCGAAGCCCAATATCTGTTATCGCAAGGTAGCTGTCAATACGCTCTCTTCGGGCCTGTGCGGCGACCGTCGGTCCACGGTCCTGCTTCCGCTTGGCAAGCGCGAGGCGACCCGATATGTCACCGCCCACTAAGCCAACGCCCCGGCCTTGGCCGTCCGGCCGTGCGCCGGTCGGGCGAGGGGGGACTTCCGGGCCGCACGACATGAGGATTTTTGGAATGGGGATGCGCAAGCGGGCCTTGGGCCTCGCCGCACTCGCCGCGACGACGCTGACGGCCGGAGCGGCCGCGGCCGCCGTGGGTCAGCCGACGCCTGGCGCGATCGGCCTGCAGGAGGCCTTCTCGCCCCTGAAGCATGAGGCGCACTTCTTCCACAACGTGATCCTGCTGCCGATCATCACGGCGATCACGCTGCTGGTGCTCGGCCTGCTGCTGTGGGTGATCGTCCGCTACAACAAGCGCGCGAACCCGACCCCGGCGACCTGGAGCCACAACACCCTGGTCGAGGTCATCTGGACGGTCATCCCGGTGCTCGTCCTCATGTTCATCTCGATTTTCTCGTTCGGCCTGCTGTTCCGCTACAACGACATGCCGGACCCGGACGTGACCGTGAAGGTGACGGGCTACCAGTGGAACTGGGGCTACGAGTATCCGGACTACGGCGTGCCCGAGTACATCTCGAACCTCCTGCCGGAGGCCGAGGCCCGCGGCCAGGGGGTGCCCTACCTGCTCGCCGCCGATGAGCCGATGGTCGTTCCCGTCGGCCAGACCGTCCGCCTGATCGTCACGGGCGCCGACGTGATTCACGCCGTGGGCCTGCCGGCCTTCGGCCTGAAGGTCGACGCCGTCCCGGGCCGGGTCAACGAGACCTGGTTCCGCGCCGAGCGCACGGGCGTCTTCTACGGCCAGTGCTCGGAGCTGTGCGGCATCAACCACGCCTACATGCCGCTGCAGATCAATGTGGTCACCCAGGCCGAGTTCGAAGCCTGGGTCGCGGGACGCGGCGGGTCGATGACCTTCGCCGCCGACCAGGCCGCCGAGGCCGCCGCCGCCGAGAGCGCCGCCCAGGCCGCATCCGCGGAGGCCGCCGCCGATCCGGCCGGCACCGAAGCCGAGACCACCGCGCCGGCCGTCGGCACGGAAGAGGTCGCCCAACCCGGACTCCCCACCGCCCCGGCCGCGCCCGCCGCGCCGGCGGCCCAGTAGACTTCGAGGCTAGAGCCCCATGGCCACCGCCGAAACCGCCAACGCCCACGCCGATCACGGCCACCACGACCACGACCACAAGCCGGGGTTCTTCACCCGCTGGTTCCTGTCGACCAATCACAAGGACATCGGCACGCTCTATCTGATCTTCGCCATCATGGCGGGGATTGTGGGCGGCCTGCTCTCCGGCCTGATCCGCTGGGAACTGTTCGAGCCGGGTCTGCAGATCTTCACCCCCGGCAGCCCGCTGGCCCAGATCGGCCTGTTCGACCTGGCCGACGAGAGCCGCGCCAAGCACGCCTACAACGTGGTCGTCACCGGCCACGCGCTGGTGATGATCTTCTTCATGGTCATGCCCGCGATGATCGGCGGCTTCGGCAACTGGTTCGTGCCGATCATGATCGGCGCGCCCGACATGGCCTTCCCGCGGATGAACAACATCTCGTTCTGGC
>CAMPGL010000147.1 GCA_946885435.1 uncultured Brevundimonas sp.
GCGACGCCCGCATCGCCCCGATCTACGAGGGCACCAACGGCATCCAGGCCATGGACCTGGTCGGCCGCAAGCTGGGCCAGGACGGCGGCGAGAGCGCCCGCGTGCTCATCGCCGAGATGAAAGAGGCCCTGCCGGGCATCACCCGCCTTCTGCCCGGCAAGCCAGCCGAGCGGCTGGCCGCCGGCATCGAGGCGGTCGAGGACGCCACCCTGTGGATGCTCGACCAGAAGACGGACCCGAACGCCGGCGCCGACGTCCTGGCCGGCGCCGACGCCTATCTCAGGCTCATGGGCGACGTGGTCGGCGGCTGGCTGCTGGCGAAGGGCGCCGTGGCCGCCTGGTCGAAGATGGAGAACGAGGGCGCCGACCGCGCCTGGCTCCAGGGCCGCATCGACCTCTACGAAGCCTACGCCGCTAATGTGCTTGGCCACTGCTCCGCCCGCCTCGCCGCCGTCGGCCAGGGGGGCGACCTGCTGAAGCGGATCGGGGCGGAGGCGCTGGCGGGCTGACGGAACACCTGCCCCACCGCCAAGGTTGGGGGGCATGGAACACGGTATGAGCTATCGGCGGTTCGCCGCCATGATCGCCGCATCGACCGTCGTCATGTTCGGCCTGATGTACCTCAACACCTATGCGCTGGAGCACGTCCGCTTCAGCCAGACGCGCGCCTGGATGGCGCTCGTCATGGGCGCCGCCATGGCCGTGGTCATGCTCGGCTTCATGTGGAGCATGTATCGGGGAACGAAGGTCAAGCTGGCCATCCTGGCCGGCGCGGCCGTCGTCTTCGCGCTCAGCCTGTGGCTGGTGCGCAGCCAGCAGACGGTCAGCGACGTCAGCTACATGAAGGCGATGATCCCGCACCACTCGATCGCCATCATGACCAGCGAGCGCGCCCACATCCGCGACCCCCGCGTGCGCCGGCTGGCCGATCAGATCATCGAGGCGCAGGTCCGTGAGATCGCCGAGATGGAGCGCCTCATCGCCGACCTCGAAGCCAACCCCCCGCCCCCGGACGCCCCGGATCTGCCCAGCTACCGCGACAGGGGCCAGGAAGCACCTACGGGGTAGCCGAAGAGCGTGTCCGACCGACGCCAGCCGAGCCGCGCTATCAGAGGTCCTTGCGCATCTCCGGTGCGGGCTCAAAGAGGGTCTCAACTTCCCCCATCACCTTGAAGCCTTTCGACTCATAGAACGGCACGGCGCGCCGGTTAGCAACGACGTGCAGACCTCGGAACCCGAGCCCAAGCGCCCGACGTTCGGCCTCCCTCAGCAGTTGATCGCCCACGCCTCGACGCCAGAAGTCGGGGTCCACAAACAGGTCCTCGAGTTCGGCGTCCCGGCCGATAGAAGGCAGCACGGTAGCGAACCCTACGGCCTCGCCCTGGTGATCGGCCAGGAAGACAAAGGGCAGATTTTCGGCCGTCACCTCGCGCGCCTCAGGTAGCGCCTCGAGCTCTTCTCTGAGGTCTCCCCATCCGAGAGAGGACCGCAGCTTGAGCTGACCTAGAGCTCCTAGCTCTTCCTCCGAAGCGCTCCTGATGATGACCTTGCACGGCATGCGCCGAGTGTAGGGGCTGGGGCTGGGACAGTCGAGGTCGCCTGTGCGGGCTCGCCAAGCGGTCATCTGCGCCGGGACAACTTGGCACTGCAACATTCGCCGTCGCCCAGCCCAGCAAAGAAACGCCCCGGAGGTCTCCCTCCGGGGCGCTTCGTCTTCCGGCTTGGAACGCGATCAGCCGATCCGACCCGAGGCCAGCACCGCCAGCAGCAGCAGGGCCACGATGTTGGTGATCTTGATCATCGGGTTCACGGCGGGGCCCGCCGTGTCCTTGTAGGGATCGCCGACCGTGTCGCCGGTCACCGCCGCCTTGTGGGCCTCGGAGCCCTTCTGGTGGACGACGCCGTTCTTGTCGGTGAAGCCTTCCTCGATGATCTTCTTGGCGTTGTCCCAGGCGCCGCCGCCGGAGGTCATGGAGACCGCGACGAACAGGCCGGTGACGATCACCCCCATCAGCATGGCGCCGAGCGCGGCGAAGGCGTCGGCCTTGTCCGTGTTCGGCAGGATCAGGACGGCCACGAACAGGACGATCGGGGCCAGCACCGGAAGGAGCGACGGCACGATCATCTCGCGGATGGCGGACCTGGTCAGGATGTCCACTGCGCGGCCGTACTCGGGCTTGACCTCGCCGGTCATGATCCCCGGGTTCTCCCGGAACTGGCGGCGAACCTCGGCGACCACCGACTCCGCGGCCCGGCCCACGGCCGTCATCGACATGCCGCCGAACAGGAAGGGCAAGAGCCCCCCGAACAGCAGGCCGACCACGACGTAGGGGTTGGAGAGGTCGAAGGCGACCTCGCCCAGGCCGAAGAAGAAGGAGCCCACCTCGGCTTCCGAGGCGAAGTGCTCCAGGTCCGCGGTGTAGGCCGCGAAGAGCACCAGGGCGCCCAGGCCCGCCGAACCGATGGCGTAGCCCTTGGTCACGGCCTTGGTCGTGTTGCCCACGGCGTCCAGCGCGTCGGTCGAAACGCGGACTTCCGGCGGGAGACCCGCCATCTCGGCGATGCCGCCGGCGTTGTCGGTGACAGGGCCGAAGGCGTCGAGCGCCACGATCATCCCCGCCACGCCCAGCATGGTCGTGGTGGCGATCGCGATGCCGAACAGGCCGGCCAGCTGGAAGGAGGCGACGATGCCGAAGATGATGATCAGGGCGGGGATGGCGGTCGCCTCAAGCGAGACGGCCAGGCCCTGGATCACATTGGTGCCGTGGCCCGACACCGAGGCGTTGGCCACCGACTTCACCGGGCGGAAGCCCGTGCCGGTGTAGTACTCGGTGACCATGACGATGGCGGCGGTGACGGCCAGGCCGACGACGCCGCACCAGAACAGGTTCATCGGATCGACCGCGCCGGCGACGCCGGGGATGGTGATCGGACCGGTGATCAGGGTGGTGACGACCCACCAGACCGCGCCGATGGACAGCACGCCGGTGACGATCAGGCCCTTGTAGAGGGCGCCCATGATGTTCTTGGACTTGCCCATGCGCACGAAGAAGGTGCCGATGATCGAGGTGATGACGCAGACCGCGCAGATGGCCAGCGGCAGCAGCATCATCACGTCGACGTAGGGCTGGTCGCGGAAGAAGATGGCGGCCAGGACCATGGTAGCGACGGTCGACACCGCATAGGTCTCGAACAGGTCGGCGGCCATGCCGGCGCAGTCGCCGACGTTGTCGCCCACGTTGTCGGCGATGGTCGCGGCGTTGCGGGGATCATCCTCCGGAATGCCGGCCTCGACCTTGCCCACCATGTCGCCGCCCACGTCGGCGCCCTTGGTGAAGATGCCGCCGCCCAGACGCGCGAAGATGGAGATCAGCGAGGCGCCGAAGCCCAGCGCGACCAGGCCGTCGATGACGGCGCGGCTGGTGATCTCGAAGCCCATCATCTCGGTCAGGACCCAGTAGTAGCCCGCGACGCCGATCAGGGCGCCGCCGGCCACGAACAGGCCGGTGACCGCGCCCGCGCGGAAGGCGATAGAAAGCCCCTTGTCCAGGCTCTCCGACGCGGCCTGGGCGGTGCGCACATTGGCGCGCACCGAGATCAGCATGCCCGCATAGCCGGCCACGCCCGACAGGACCGCGCCGATCAGGAAGCCGATGGCGGCCCACGGGCCGATCAGGAAGAAGGCGGCGATCAGGATGACCACGCCGACCATGGCGATGGTGGTGTACTGGCGACGGAGGTAGGCCGAGGCCCCCTCCTGAATGGCGGCCGCGATCTCGCGCATCCGCTCGTTGCCGGCATTGGCCTTCATCAGGGCGGCGGTCTGGAGCGCGCCGTAAAGCACCCCCAGAGCGCCGGCCAGAATGACCAGCGGCAAGAAGAAGTCTTGCATGAGTTGAGTCCTCGTAGTCCTGCTCTGCGCGACGGACCCTTGGCGCGGCGCCTGAGCTTGGCTTTCCGCCTTCCGGTTCCCCCCGTCCGCACCGGGCGCAACATCGCGCCCCCGGGAAGTACCGGCGAGGTTGCCAAATGCGCGCGCCCGCCGCAACGGGGCGTCAGGCTTTTGTTAGGCCTAAGTGCGGCGAACCTGGACGCGCCGCTGGGGGTCCTGGCTGAGGATCGAGACCCGCTCGACCACGCCCCGCCCGCAGATGGTGGCTGCGGCCGCCATCACCCAGCCGGCCATCGGCCCGCCGTCCAGCCGGTTCCAGTCGTCCTCGAGCGTGAACGGTCGCCGGTGCGCCGCCCGCACGATGGAGTCGCGCAGGTGCGGATCCTTCTCGCGCACCACCAGCGGATCATTGCCGTTCGCCAGGTGCAGGCGGAAACGCACGAAGATGTAGTTGCGCACCCGGTCGTCGCTGATCACCGGCAGGCCGACGGTCGTCATGTCGAAGGTCAGCGGCGTGGGCCGCTCCTCCTCGGCGGTCAGGCTCACGGTGATGAGATCGCGGCGGCGCATGGCCCACTCTCATGGCCGAACAGGGTTAGCGCCCCGTTAGCGCAGGCCCAGGGCCCCACGGACGGCCTCGAAGTCCGCCGGCGGCGGGGCCTCGACCGTCCGGGCCCCGCCCTCCGGCAGCGGATAGGTGATGGCCGCCGCATGGAGCATCAGGCGCGGCACGGCCCCGCCCCCCGCCGTCAGCGCGCCCCCGTAGCGAACGTCGCCCAGGATCGGCCGTCCGATCGAAGCGAGGTGCACCCTGAGCTGGTGCATGCGGCCGGTCAGCGGCTCCAGTTCGACGAGCGCAGCCTCGTCGCCGGCGGCAAGCGTCCGGTACCGGCTGTGCGAGGCCTGGGCGTCCGGATGGTCGTCGGGGCAGGCGCGCATATAGGCCTCCCGCCCGATCTCCTCGCGGCGCAGGGCTGTGCGGATGTCGCCTTGCCGGGGCTCGGGCGCGCCGCCGCCGACCAGGGCCAGGTAGGTCTTCCGGACCCGCCGGGCCTGCAGCGCCTTGCCGAGAAATCCGGCCATCGGCTTGGTCTTGGCCGCCAGGATGACGCCGGAGGTGTCGCGGTCCAGCCGGTGGACCAGCTCGGGCCGCTTGCCGTTGGAGCGCATGAAGGCCCACAGCAGGTCGTCGAGCGTGTGCG
>CAMPGL010000148.1 GCA_946885435.1 uncultured Brevundimonas sp.
ACGGCGACCAGATGGCCGTGCACGTCCCGCTGAGCCTCGAGGCCCAGCTGGAAGCGCGCGTCCTGATGATGTCGACGAACAACATCCTGTCGCCGGCCAACGGCCGTCCGATCATCGTGCCGTCGCAGGACATCGTGCTCGGCCTCTACTACCTGTCGCTGGTCAAGGACGGCGAGCCGGGCGAGGGCAAGCTGTTCGGCAACCCGGCTGAGATCGACGCCGCGCTCGACGCCAAGGTCGTCACCCTGCACACGCGCATCAAGGCGCGCTGGACGGAGCTGGACGCCGAAGGCAAGGAAGTGACCCGCGTCATCGACACGACGCCGGGCCGCATGAAGATCGGCGCGCTGCTTCCGCGGCACCCGATGGTCGGCCACCGCCTGATCGAGAAGAACCTGACCAAGAAGGAGATCGGCAACCTGATCGACGTGGTCTATCGCCACTGCGGTCAGAAGGCGACGGTCATCTTCGCCGACCAGCTGATGATGCTGGGCTTCCGCGAGGCGGCCAAGGCGGGGATCTCGTTCGGCAAGGACGACATCGTCATCCCGGCCCGCAAGACCGAGCTGGTCGAGGAGACCAAGAAGCTGGTCGAGGAATACGAGCAGCAGTACGCCGACGGCCTGATCACCAAGGGTGAGAAGTACAACAAGGTCGTCGACGCCTGGGCCAAGGCCACCGACCGCGTCGCCGACGAGATGATGGCGGAGCTGAAGGCCCCGACCGTCGGACCGGACGGCCGCGAAGGCGAGATCAACTCGATCTACATGATGGCCAACTCGGGCGCCCGTGGCTCGCAGGCGCAGATGAAGCAGCTGGGCGGCATGCGCGGCCTGATGGCCAAGCCCTCGGGCGAGATCATCGAGACGCCGATCATCTCGAACTTCAAGGAAGGCCTGACCGTGCTGGAGTACTTCAACTCCACCCACGGCGCTCGTAAGGGTCTGGCCGACACCGCGCTGAAGACCGCCAACTCGGGGTATCTGACCCGTCGTCTGGTGGACGTGGCGCAGGACTGCATCATCACGGGCGAAGACTGCGGCTCGACGCGCGGCATCACGCTGCGCGCCGTGGTCGAGGGCGGCGACGTCCTCGTCTCGCTGGGCAACCGGGTCCTGGGCCGCACC
This sequence comes from uncultured Brevundimonas sp., assembly GCA_946885435.1. The sequence goes on from CAMPGL010000148.1 coordinate 1,128, forward strand.
ACGGCCGAGGACGTCAAGGAGCCGGGCACGGACAATGTCGTCGTGGCGGCCGACACCCTGATCGACGAGGAGCTGGTCGAAGTCATCGAGGCGGCCGGCGTCCAGTCGATCAAGGTCCGCTCGGTCCTGACCTGCGAAAGCGAAGTCGGGGTCTGCGGCGCCTGCTACGGCCGCGACCTGGCCCGCGGCACGCCGGTCAACATCGGTGAGGCGGTCGGCGTCATCGCCGCCCAGTCGATCGGTGAGCCGGGCACCCAGCTGACGATGCGGACCTTCCACATCGGCGGCGCCGCCCAGGTGGCCGAGCAGTCCTTCTTCGAAGCCGTCAACGACGGCGTGCTTCGCCTGACCGGCGGGGCCACCGTCCAGGCCGCCCACGGCGACCTGGTCTCGATGAGCCGCAACCTGACCGTCACCGTCCAGGTCGACGGCAAGGACCGCGAGTCCTACCGCGTCCCCTACGGCGCGCGGATCCGCGGCAAGGACGGCGATCAGGTCAAGAAGGGCCAGCGCCTGGCCGAGTGGGACCCCTACTCGAACCCGATCATCACCGAAGTGGCCGGTCGGGTCCGCTTCGAGGACCTGGTCGAAGGCCTCTCCGTCAAGGAAGAGACCGACGAAGCCACCGGCATCGCGCAACGCGTGGTCGCCGACTGGCGCGCCAGCCCGCGTGGCGCGGACCTGCGTCCGGCGCTGGGCGTGATGACCGCCGACGGGACCTATGTGAAGCTGGCCTCGGGCGGCGACGCCCGGTACCTGCTGCCGGTCGGAGCGATCCTCTCCATCGCCGACGGTGACGAGGTCAAGGCGGGTGAGACCATCGCCCGTATGCCGACCGAGTCCGCCAAGACCCGCGACATCACCGGCGGTCTGCCGCGCGTCGCCGAGCTGTTCGAGGCCCGCCGGCCGAAGGACTGCGCGGTCATCGCGGAGATGGACGGCCGGGTCGAGTTCGGCCGCGACTACAAGAACAAGCGCCGCATCAAGATCACCCCGGAAGGGGAGGACGCCGAAGCGGTCGAGTTCCTGATCCCGAAGGGCAAGCACATCTCCGTCCACGACGGCGACCTGATCCAGAAGGGCGACTACATCATCGACGGCAACCCGGATCCGCACGATCTGCTGCGCATCCAGGGCGTCGAGGCGCTGGCCGAGTATCTGGTGAACGAAGTGCAGGAGGTCTACCGACTGCAGGGCGTGCCGATCAACGACAAGCACATCGAGGTGATCGTTCGCCAGATGCTGCAGAAGGTCGAGATCGTCGATCCGGGCGAGACCGGTCTGCTCAAGGGCGACCACATGGACAAGTCCGAGTTCGACATCGAGCAGGCCAAGACCGAGAAGCGCGGCGGCCGTCCGGCCATCACGCAACCGGTTCTGCTCGGCATCACCAAGGCGTCGCTCCAGACCAAGAGCTTCGTCTCGGCGGCCTCGTTCCAGGAGACCACCCGCGTCCTCACCGACGCCGCGGTCAACGGCAAGATCGACACCCTGGAAGGCCTCAAGGAGAACGTCATCGTCGGCCGGCTCATCCCGGCGGGCACGGGCTCATACCTGCGTGGCCTGCAACGGGTCGCCCACGAGCGCGACGAGGCCCTGGCGGCCTCGCGTGAATCGGCGGTCGAGCCCCTGCCGGCCGAGGTGGCCGCGGAGATCGAGGGCTAAGGCTCTCGGCCCGACCGAACTGAAGAGGCCCCGGGCGGTGACGTCCGGGGCCTTTTTCTTGTCCGGCGGATCCAACCTTTACCGCTGCAGCGCCGACCTCTAAGCGCGTCGCATGGTCGCGCTCCGGACTGAGAGGCTTGTGCTGAGGCCCGCACGATCGGCCGACGTGCGCGCGTTCCACGATATCCTGAGCGATCCTGCCGCGACGGCGTTCTGGTCCACGCCTCCGCACACGACGCTCGAGCAGACCGAGGCCTGGCTGGCCGGGATGATGTCCATTGATCCGAGCGAGGGCGAGGACTTCGTGATCGAACGCGACGGCCGCGTGATCGGCAAGGCCGGCCTCTATCGGTTTCCGGAGATCGGCTACATCCTTCACCCTAGCGCGTGGCGCCAGGGCTATGCGCGGGAAGCGCTGACGGCCGTCGTGGAGCGGGCTTTCGCCGTGCACCGGCTGCCCACCATCGAAGCCGACGTCGATCCGCGCAACGTGGCCTCGCTGCGGCTCCTGACGGGTCTGGGCTTCGAGGAAATCAGCCGCGCCAGCCGGACCTGGAACATTGGAGGAGCCTGGTGCGACAGCGTCTACCTCCGCCTCCTGAACACGAATACGAGCGTTCGCGGAACTGAGGTGCGTCGACACCAGCCGCCAGGCAGGTGAGTATCAGCCTCTCAGGGAGGGAAAGGTCATGATCAAGCGCGCCGCCGTCATCCTTGCCGCCGCCGCGGCGCTTGGTATCGCGGCCGGTTGCCAGGATCAGGCCGCCACCAGCGAGACCCGCGCCCCAGCGGCGCCGGCCGAGGCGCCGGCCGTCTCAGTGGATGACGCGGCGTCGGCCGCGGCGGATGAGGAGGCGGCCGTGCGAGCGGTCGTGGCAAGCATCTACGACACCTATGTCGCCGACGTCGCTTCCGGCCCCACAATCCCCGACGGTGTCGAGTCCGATGGGCTGCGCGCCGCCATCGCGGCGGCGTCCGACCCGGAAACCGGCGGGCTCGGATTCGACTACTACTGCGCCTGTCAGGACTATGGCGACGTGTCCTACGACATGAGCGGCGTGGCCATCGACGGCGATCGGGCAACTGTGGCGGTCGACTTCCGCAGTTTCGGCCAGCTCACGCAGATGGAGCTGCGTCTGCTGAAGGAGGAGGGGCGCTGGCGGGTCGACGATGTGATCGACCCGAACGGAAGCCTGCGCGCACAGCTGGCTGCGTACTAGGTCAATCGTCACGACCCATGGTCTGCGGATGCGAGCCGGCGCCGTAGACGACGCTGGCGTCCATCTCGCCCATGCCGAAGTTGGATCCGGGGGTGCTGGAGGGCCGAGCCAGGCCGCCACCGACCGGCGCCGGGGCGCGCTGAGCCTCATAGGCGGCGAGGCGCGCCGCGCCCTGGGCGGCGAGGTCCTGGGCGGGGTCCCTGCGGCGATGACGAGGGGCTCCCGGCGGCGGGGCGGCGGCGTCCAGGAACAGCTGCTGGCAGGCGGCCCAGTCCGCATCGCTGACCGGTCCGTCGGCCGGCAGTCCGCAGCGATCCCGCCAGGACCTCGGGATGACGCGGCCCGGCCGACGTATCGGCGCCGGCGCGGTCTCCACCACCAGGGGCGGGACCGTGCCCGTTTCGGGGGAGGGCTCGGCCTCGCGCACGGCCACTGGAGGCGCGTCGGATGGGCGTACGGAAGCGTCGGGGGCAGGCGAGGGCGGGGTGCGCGCCGGCCGCGCTCGCGGAGTGATGTCCAGGAACACCGGGGCGACTGGCCGCTCGACCTCGCGCGCGGCCCACCCCGTGCGCGCCGTCGGGACCACCAGGGTCAGCACCACCAGGTGTCCCACGGCGACAACCGTCAGCCCGGCAAACCACCGGCGGACCTCGGGCCGTGCAAGTCGCGCCCTGAGGACCTGAACCTCCGGCATCGCTGTTCTCCCCTGTCGGCGGCAGGACAGCGTTCGATCACGGCGACCGAATGGCGCGCTTGCGCCGCAAGCATGACCGGGCCATGTGGGGGAGGTGGTGGAGGACCACAGGAGACGACAATGCCCCTGCTGCTTTGCCCGAACGACAACGCCTCCATGCAGACCGTCAGCCGGAACGGCGTCGAGTTCGACATGTGCCCCACCTGCCGCGGCGTCTGGCTTGATCGCGGAGAGCTGGAAAAGCTGATGCAGGCTAGCCGCGATGACGCCGCGCCCGGCTCGGGCC
>CAMPGL010000149.1 GCA_946885435.1 uncultured Brevundimonas sp.
GGACACGCTCTTGACCACGGCGCGCCCGTTGAACGAGCGGCCGACGGAATCGACGAACAGCCCCTCGCGGTCGGCGGAGCCGTCGGTCATGGGAAGCGGCTGGACGGTCAAGCGATCAGGCCTATTCGTCCGGATAGAAGACGCCGCGCACGCGCTGGCCGGCGGCCGTCGGGGCCCCGTCCATGGTGGCGCGGCCCGAGGCGACCTGCACCGTGAGGCGGCTGCCGGTCAGGACGTTCTCGCCCTGGGTCAGGATGACGTCGCCGGTGACCACGATGGTGTCGGTCGAGCGGGTGTAGGTGGCCTCGTCGCCGCGCACCACCTGGGTCGGGGTGACGAAATAGACATTGCCGGTGGCGACCATCCGCTCGATGTCGCCGCGCAGGTTCGAGCCCGGCGCGTCGTTCGGGGCTGAGGGACCCTGGCGGCGCGCGTGGAAGGCGCGGATCACGTCGGCGCGCAGGCGGTTCTCGCCCTGCACGGCCTCGGCGCGGCCGGACCAGATCTGGACGCCTTCGGCGTCGATGACCTCGAGCCGGTCGGCGCCCATGGCGATGGGGCCGCCGTCGCGGGCGATCTGGGCCAGCGCCGCTCCGCCCAGCACGGCGGCGGCCGTCGCGGCCACGGCCGCGCCGGCCACGATGCGCTTCAGAGGCAGGCCTTCACGTCTCATCGCCCGGTTCCTCGAATCCTCAGTCGGTGGTGTTGATCACGGCGCGGACCTTGTTGTCGCCGTCGCCTTCGAAGACCAGCCGCGCGCCTTGATCGTAGATGGCATAGGACGACGCGTCGATGGTTCCAAGGGGGCCGCGTCCCGAGATCGGCGACTGGCCCGAGATCACGCCCGTCTCGGTGTCGACCAGCGCCTCTTCGGTCTGGAACCGGAAGCCTGAGCCGCCGTCGATCACCAGCACCTGGCCGGTCAGGTCGACGCTGCGCTCGCCTTCGGAATAGACGCCTTCGCGCGAGGTGATCTCGGTCGGCCGCTCGCCGGTGGCGTCCAGCCGCAGCGTCGGTCGCGTCAGGTCGATGATCCCATTGCGCCGACGGTCCTGAACCGCCTCGGCGGCCCCCAGGACGAAGGCGCGGCCGCGCGAATCCTGGCCATAGAAGCGCGGATTGGTCATGCGCACCTCGGCGCGCTGGGCCTCGCGGTCGGCCATGTCGGCGAGGACGGTGCGGGCCACCACCCAGCCGACCACGCCCACGACCAGCAGGCCGACGGCGACGGGCAGGGCGCGGCGGAAGAAATGGATCAGGCGGGAGCGCCGCCGCCACTGCTCCATGGCCTCGATCACCCGCTGCGAATCCTCGCGCCGGACCGTCGCCAGGTCGGCGGGCTGGTCTTCGAGCAGCGAAGGTGCGGGGGTGCGGGTTTCGGTCATGTCAGGCGTGGGCGAAGATATCCTGATCTTCCCAACCCGCCAGGTCGAGCGAAGCGCGCGTCGGCAGGAAGTCGAAACAGGCCCGCGCCAGGGGCATGCGGCCTTCGCGCTCCAGGATGGCGTCGAGCTTTTCCTTCAGCTCGTGCAGATGCAGCACGTCCGAGGCCGCATAGGCCAGCTGCTCGGGCGAAAGCTCGGCCGCCCCCCAGTCCGAGCTCTGCTGGACCTTGGACATTTCGATCCCCAGCAGCTCGCGGGTCACGTCCTTCAGGCCGTGCCGGTCCGTGTAGGTCCGGGCCAGCTTGGACGCGATCTTGGTGCAGTAGATCGGCGCGGTGACGACGCCGAGGTGGAGCGCGAACATGCCGACGTCGAAGCGGGCGAAGTGGAAGATCTTCAGCACCTGCGGATCCGCCAGCAGCCGCTTCAGGTTCGGGCAGTCGTAGCCAGGCCGGTTCAGCCGGACCACGTGAGCGTGGCCGTCGCCGGACGACAGCTGGACGACGCACAGCGGGTCGCGCCGGAAGCGCAGCCCCATGGTCTCGGAATCGAGCGCCACGACCGGACCGAGGTCCAGTCCGTCGGGCAGGTCGCCCTCATGCAGGAAGGTGGTCACGTAAGGCCGGGTCCTCTTTCGAGTCGGGTCCTTATACACGAACGGCGCCGGTCCGCAGGACCGACGCCGTTCTAGAAACTGGTGCCCAGGAGAGGACTCGAACCTCCACGACCTTTCGGCCACTGGCACCTGAAGCCAGCGCGTCTACCAATTCCGCCACCTGGGCCCGACCCCGTGGGGCCGAAGGCGCGGACACATAGGGCAGAGCCGTGAGGCGGTCAACGGCCTGATCAGGGCTTTCGCGCGTTGCCGGAAACCGACGGCTCGGCTAATCGGCTGTCCCGTCTTTCATGCTGTCATGGGAAGGACGCCCGATGGCGCGCCCCGGTTCGGAATTGGTCACGGTCTTCGGCGGCTCCGGCTTCGTCGGAGCCCAGACGGTCAGGGCGCTCGCGCGTCAGGGCTGGCGCGTGCGCGTGGCCGTGCGCAAGCCTCACCTCGCGGTCCACCTGAAGCCGCAGGGCGACGTGGGGCAGATCCAGCTGATCGCCTGCGACGTCTCGGACGACGCTCAGGTGGCCGCCGCCCTGGAGGGCGCCAGCGCGGCGATCAATCTGGTCGGCATTCTGTTCGAGACGCCCGGCCGCCGCTTCCAGTCGCTGCAGGCCCAGGCCCCCGCCCGCATCGCCCGCGCCTGCGCCGCGCGCGGGATCACCCGGTTCGTCCAGGTCTCGGCCATCGGCGCCGATGCTGCGTCGGAGTCGCGCTATGCGCGCACCAAGGCCGAAGGCGAGACGGGCGCGCGCGTCGCCCTGCCGTCCACGGTCGTGATCCGCCCGTCGGTGGTCTTCGGCCGTGGCGACGACTTCCTGAACCGCTTCGCGGCCATGGCCAGCTTCGCCCCGGCCCTGCCGCTGCCCGGCGGCGGCGAGACGAAGTTCCAGCCCGTCTATGTCGGCGACGTGGCTCAGGCCATCGCCAACGCCCTGTCGGACCCCACGGCGGCGGGACGCACCTACGAGCTCGGCGGGCCCGAGACCTGGACCTTCCGCCGCATCCTGGAGTTCGTCCTGGCCGAGACCGGCCGCAAGCGGGCGCTTCTGCCCCTGCCGTGGCCGGTGGCCTCGCTGATCGGGACCCTCTCCTCACCCCTGACCTGGGTCGGGCTGAAGCCGCCGCTGACGGCGGATCAGGTCATCCTGTTGCAGAGCGACAATGTGCCGGCCGAAGGCGCGCCCGGTCTGACCGAGCTGGGCGTCAGCCCGACCGGCATGGAGGCCGTCGCGGCTTCGTACCTCTGGCGCTACCGCCGCGGCGGGCAGTTCGCCGAGGTCGCGCCCGCCCAGAGCGCCCTGACCTAGAGCGTTCGGGCCTCGTCCGGCAGCATGATCGGGACACCGTCGCGAATCGGATAGGCCAGCTTGGCCGAGCGGCTGATCAGCTCGCCCTTGGCGCGGTCGTATTCCAGCGGCCCCTTGGTCACCGGGCAGACCAGGATTTCCAGCAGGCGCGGGTCGACGGACGGGGGAACGGAGAATTCGTCGCTCATGCGTCCCTCATTGCATGGGCGGGGGCTCGCCGTCACCCGGGTCGGCGGCGTCGATCTGGAGAAGCGCGATCAGGGCGTCGGTCCGGCGCACCAGATCGGGCGCCTCGAGCAGCAGCTGCTTGGCGGACGGATCAAACGGCAGGGCCATCGACAGGCTGTTGACCAGCGGCTCAGGCGGGGCGGCCTCGGCGGTCTCCCAGTCGATGTCGAGCTGGCGGTGGTGCAGGTAGCTGCGCAGCGCGTTCATCAGCCGGCCCCGGTCGAACACGGCCAGATCGTCCTCCGGCGCGGTCAGGTCGCTCTCGAAGGCGGCGTACTGCAGTCGGCACTGGCGATAGGGGCTGGTCACCGGCAGCTCGGCGCCGAGGGTGACCCGGCAGACGCCTGTCAGGGTGATCAGATAGCGGCCGTCTGACGTCTCGGAGAAGGAGGTGATGCGGCCGAGCCCGCCCACGGGAGCCAGCTTGGGCAGGGACTTGGGACCGCCCGCCGTCTGCACCATGACGAGACACCTGTCCCCCGCCATGGCGTCGTCGATCATGTTCAGATAGCGCGGCTCGAAGATGTTGAGCGGAAGCTGCGCGCGCGGCAGCAGGATGGCCCCGTCAAGCGGAAAGACCGGCGCGATCTCCGGCAGGTCGACGATCCGGCTGAAGCCGCGGGGCATGGCTCTCCTCTAGGCGAACAGAATCGACGACAGGCGGCGCCGTCCGTTGCGGGCGACCTCGGACGAGGCCCCGGCGGCGTCGAAGACGGTCAGCAGCTGCTTGCGCGCGGCCTGTTCGTTCCACTCGCGGTCGGCGGCGACGATGGCAAGCAGGTGGTCGACGGCGGCGTCGAACCGGCCCTTAGCGGCCAGCGCCTTCGCCAGGTCGAACCGGGCCTGGTGATCGGCCGGATCGGCCGCCACGCGGCGCTCAAGGTCGGCCGTGTCGCTGTCAGCGCCCTCGGAGGACAGGGCGAGCGCGGCGCGCACCCCCACGACGTCCGGCTCCTTGGAGTCGGCCGGGGCCATGGCGATGGTCTGGCGGGCCTGCTCGGCGTCACCGCCCGCCAGGTAGACGCGCGCCATGCCGGCGATGGCTTTCTGGTTCTGGGGGTCGAGCTGAAGCACCTGGGCGTAGGCCTGGGCCGCGCCGCCCAGATCCTCGACGCCGAGGGACTCCGCGCCCATCGACAGCAGCTGGTCGATGTCGGACGAGCCCGACTCCTGGCCGCTCAGACGGTCGATGAAAGCCTTGATCTGGCTTTCCGAAATGGCGCCCTGGAAGCCGTCGACCGGCTGGCCGTTGACGAAGGCGTAGACGGTCGGGATCGACTGGACCCGCAGCTGGCCCGCATAGGCCGGGTTCTTGTCGACGTCGATCTTGACCAGCTTGACCGCGCCCTTAGCGGCTCGCACGGCCTTTTCCAGCGCCGGGGTCAACTGGC
>CAMPGL010000150.1 GCA_946885435.1 uncultured Brevundimonas sp.
AGCCGGGCGATCCGGAGACGCCCGAGCAGATCACCTTCGACCTCGATCCCGACGAAGGCCTGGGCTTCGAGGACGTCATCTCGGCCGCGAAGGTCGTCAGGAAGAAGCTGGAGGACCTCGGCCTCAACCCCTTCGTGAAGACGACCGGCGGCAAGGGGCTGCACGTGGTCGTGCCGATCAAGGCGGACGCCCGGAGCCGCATCGAATGGGACGAGTGCAAAGCCTTCGCCAAGGCGGTGTCCGAGATGGTCCGGGCCGACGCGCCGGATCGCTTCACCACGACGCTGGCCAAGAAGGCGCGGGGCGGGAAGATCTTCCTCGACTATCTGCGTAACGGCCGGATGGCGACGGCGGTGGGGCCCTGGTCGCCGCGGGCGCGGCCCGGCGCGACCATCGCCTTCCCGATCAGCTGGAGCCAGGTGAAGTCGGGCCTGAACCCCAAGGCCTATACGATCCACACCGCCCCGGCCCTGCTGAGGAAGCCGGATCCGTGGAAGGACTTCCGCAAGGGCGAGGTGAGCCTGAGACCGATGCTGAAGAAGGTGCTGTGACCGACATCCCGGATCGCGGTTGAGCGCGTGCGGGGTGACGGAAGGGTCGGCGGGCCCTAAACCGGAAAGGCACGGAGGGCCCGATGGCCGGACTGAAGGACAAGCGCGGCTTCATCGACAAGGACCGGCTCGACCTGTCCGAGCGAAAGGCCGTCGAATACTGGATGAAGCGCTGGGGCGTGACCGAGGACCAGATCCGGTCGGCCCACCGCAAGGTCGGCCGCCTGACCAAGGACATCGCCGCCGAGCTGGGCAAGAAGCGCTAGGCCGCCTTCTTCTTCGTCGCAGGCTTCTTGGCGGCCGGCTTCTTGGCGGGGGCCTTCTTCTCGGCGGCCTTCTTGGCCGGCGCGCGGCGCGCCGACGAGGCCGAGCCCTTCAGGCTGGCGCGCAGGGCCTCCATGAGGTCGATGACGTTGGTGTCCTCGGGCTCCGGCGCCTCGACCACGCCCTGGCCCTTCTTCTTGGCCTCGATCATGTCGCGCAGAGCGTCGTCGTAGCGGTCCTTGAACTCGGAGGGGTCGAAGTCCGCCTCCTTCTGGGCGATCAGGCGGGTGGCGATCTCGACCATGTCCTTGTCGGCCTTCACCGCCGGGATGTCGTCGAAGAACTCCTCCGGCTGCCGGACCTCGTCGTGGGCGCGGAGCGTGTAGGCGACCAGGCCCTTGCCGTGGACCTCCAGGGCAAGTTGCCGCTCCTTGCCGCGCAGGACGAGGCAGCCGATGGCGATCTTGCCGGCGTTCTTCATGGCCTCGCGGATGACGGCGAAGGCCTCGGTCCCGACGCCCTTGTCCGGGACGACGTAGAAGGGATCGTCCCAGTAGAGCCGGTCGATCTCGGTCTCGTCGACGAACTTGTCGATGGAGATGGTGCGGGTCGATTCCAGCCGGACCTTCTCGAAGTCCTCGTCGTCGAACAGGACGTATTCGCCCTTGGACACCTCATAGCCCTTGACCAGGGACGAACGCTCGACCGGGCCGGTCTCGGGGTCGGTGGTGACCATCCGGATGCGGTTGTTCGTCTCCGGATTGATAAGGTGGAAGCTGACGTTGCTGCTCGCGGACGTGGCCGTGTAGAGCGCGACCGGGCAGGTCACGAGCGACAGTTTCAGATGGCCTTGCCAGGTAGGACGGGCGGCCATGGGCGCCTCCGGGTTCATGAGTCCGGACTCCAACGACTCAAGCGCCTTTCAGGTTCTCCGCCACCGCGGCCTGGACCAGCGCTATGAAGGCGGCGCCGTTGAGCACATCGCCCTGGCGAATGTCGATGGCCCGGCGGGTCCCGGCCTCCAGGCTGGCGTTGAAGAGGCGGGCGGGGTCCCGCAGGGCCGCGCCGCGCATGAAGGTCAGCTTGACATAGGTCTTGTAGGTCTCGCCGGTCAGCAGGACGCCGCCGCGCTCCCAGACGGGCACGCCGTCGGGGTTGGTGGGCTTTTTCCACTTCACGGTCTCGGTGATCTCGGGATCGGCCTGGCGGATCAGGCCGCGCACGCGCTCGAGGGTCTGGGCCCGCCAGTCGGTCACATCTTCTCTCCGGGCAGTTTCGAGGCCTGGGCGATCCAGTCGGCCAGCTGGGGATCGGACCAATCGAAGTCCTCGCCGATGTGCAGGTAGCGCACCCGCGGCTGTTTCGAGCCGACGGGGAGCGGCGGGTCGAGCTCCACGCCGTTGTGGAAGGCCACCTTCAGGTAGTGGGTCATGGCGTGGAAGCTGAGGAACCAGACGTCGCCCTCCTCCACGCCGTAGAGGGGCGAGTTCCACTTCACGGCCTTCTTCACGCCCGGGACGGTCCGGGTGACCAGGGCGTCGAGGCGGGCGCCAGCCTCGGACTTCCAGCCGGGGGCGGCGGCGATCCAGGCCTTCACCGGGGCCTCGCCGTAGCCCTTGGGGATCTGCGGATTGCCGCCGGATAGCAGCGTCGGCTTGTCGTTCATGCCGCTCAGGTTGCGCGAGGATGCTGCGCCTGAACAGACCGATCGGATCGTAAGGGGCGGACCTGAATCGTATGAGCCCTCGCGTTTGTCCGGCGTGGAAAGGCGAGCGACACAGCGACAGAGCGACACCGCGACAGCCGACCCCTGACTGTAGGGGCGCCGGAGGGTGACGGGGGCCAATCCCCACCGCTTCGTTGCTAGCCAAGGGATTGAGGAGCTTCGAAGCGGGAGTCCACGGCGCCCCCGCGTCAGACTTCGTCGGGCGTCGAGGGGTTGCGGGTCCGCGCGGGAGGCGGTCAGGATGCGCCGGAGCTGTCGCTCGAGGAGTTCCGCATGCCGCGTCCCCTGCCCGCCGCCGTCCTGGCGCTGAGCCTGGCCCTGCCCTCGGCGGCCGGAGCCATCCCGCCGCCGCCGCCGGTCGCGGTCGTGCTGGTGCACGCAGGCGGCCCGAGCGAGGAGAGCGAGCAGCTGCTGGAAGCCATCGGGACGGGCGGCGCCTGGTTCGAGATGACGCCCGCCCCGGTCGGGGCCGAGGCCTTCGAGGACTGCGTCACGGCGGCCGAGGCGGAGGCCTGCGTGCGCGAGGTACTGGCCGGCGTGGACCGGGATCGTCCTCCGGTGGTCGTGATCCTGACCCGGCCGGCGCCCGGCTTCTACGCGGCCTGGACCTGCATCGGTCCGGGCGAGGCGGCGACGCGGCCGGCACGCCAGTCGGTCAGTTTCGACACCTCGCGCTGGGACAACGCCACGCTGAGATACTGGCACGAGGACCGCGCCACGGCCGCCGGCTGCGTGCTGGCCGCGGCCAGCGAGAGCGGCTGGTAGGCGATGAGCACGCGCGGCCACTACCTGGCGGTCTTCACCTCGGACAAGACCGGGCCGAAGTGGGCCGCCTGGCGGGCCATGAGCGAGGCGGAGCAGCAGGCGACGGCCGAGCGGGGCGTGGCGGCGGTGAAGGCCTGGGAGGCCGCGCACCGCGACGTCATCGTCTATGCGGGCGGACCTCTGGGCCCGACCAAGCGCATCGGCGACGACGGTCGGATCGAGGACGTGGTCAATCTGCTGACCGTCTTCATGGTCGTTCGCGCGGAGAGCCACGAGGCCGCCGCGCGGCTGTTCGAGGGCCATCCGCACATGGACCCCTTCCCCTGCGACGGGGTCGAGGTGATGCCGTTGCTGGGGGACTGAGCGAACCCCTGCCCCGCTTCGGGGGTTAGGTTCGCATGGATGTCCTCAACATGCTGTTCCAGGGCTGGAGCGGCCTGGCGCGCACGGCGCTGGTCGGGACCCTGGCCTATGCGGGGCTGGTGCTGTTCCTGCGCATCTCGGGCAAGCGGACGCTCAGCAAGCTGAACGCGTTTGATCTGGTGGTGACGGTGGCGCTGGGCTCGACGCTGGCGACCATCCTGCTGGACGAGAAGGTGGCCCTGGCCGAGGGGCTGGTCGCCTTCGCCACCCTGATCGGCCTGCAGTGGCTGGTGACCTGGACCTCGGTGCGGTGGAAGAGGTTCAGCCGCGCGGTCCGGGCCGAGCCGGCCGTGCTGGTCCGCGACGGAGCGCCGGTCGAGGCGGCGCTGAGGCGCGAGCGGATCACCCATGACGAACTGCTGAGCGCCGTGCGCGAGTCCGGCGGGCGTGACCTGGACCAGGCCGAGGTCGTCCTGCTGGAAGGCGACGGCTCGCTGACGGCGATCCTCAAGGGATGATGGAGCAGCTGCACGCCCTGGTCGGAACCAATGGCGAGGACATCGCCTGGTGGCAGATGGCCGTGCGCGGGGTGCTGGTCTTCGTCATCGGCGTGGTCATCGTGCGGCTGGCGGCGTCGCGGGCCTTCGGCAAATGGAGCCCGCTCGACATCATCCTGGCGGTGGTGGTCGGCTCGAACCTCAGCCGGGCCCTGACCGGCAACGCGCCCTTCGTGACGACGCTGGTGGCCACCTGCGTGCTGGTGCTCCTGCACGCAGCCCTGGCGCGGGCGGTGATCCGCTGGCCGGGCCTGTCGACCCTGCTCAAGGGCCGGTCGGTGCGCCTGGTCGAGGACGGGGTGCTCAGGGCCGACGCCATGCGCCGCCACGGCATCGGCGAGGGCGACCTGCGCATGGCCCTGAGGGCCCAGGGCGTTTCCGACCTGAGCGAGGCCCGGACGGTCTGGCTGGAGCGCAACGGCGACATCAGCGTGGAGCGCAAGGAGGGGTAGGAAGCGCACCTCACCCTCCCCCTTGTCATCCCGGCCGGAGCGCAACGCAGAGGCTGGGTGTCCGAGCCCTTCTCCCCTTGCGGGAGAAGGTGGCATGCGAAGCATGACGGATGAGGGGTCGC
>CAMPGL010000151.1 GCA_946885435.1 uncultured Brevundimonas sp.
CAGCCGCGCCGCGCCTTCTCCGAGGCCGAGCTGGAGGCCCTGACCGCCTCGATCCGCGAGAAGGGCGTGCTCCAGCCCATCCTCATCCGTCCCCTGCCGGGCGGCGAGGAGGCCTATCAGATCGTCGCCGGCGAACGGCGCTGGCGCGCCGCCCAGCGCGCCGGCCTGACCCACATCCCGGCGGTGATCCGCGAGCTCGACGACCGCCAGGTGCTCGAGATCGCCATCATCGAGAACGTTCAACGGGCCGACCTGAACCCGATCGAAGAGGCGCAGGGTTATCGCGCCCTGATCGACCGCTTCGGCCGCACCCAGGAGGCGCTCGGCGAGATCGTTGGCAAGAGCCGCAGCCACGTCGCCAACACCCTGCGTCTGCTGGCCCTGCCCGAGGATCTGCGCGAACACGTCGCCGCCGGCCGCATGTCGGCGGGCCACGCCCGGGTGCTGCTCACCGCCGAGGATCCCTATGGGCTCGCCGACAAGATCATCGCCGACGGCCTCAGCGTCCGACAGGCCGAGGACATGGCCCGCAAGGCGCCCGAGAAATCCGGCCGCGCCTCGACCCCCCGCGCCCCCGCCGACCGCAGCGCGGACATCGTGGCGCTGGAACGCGACCTCTCCGACAGCCTGGGCCTCAAGGTCGAGCTGGCCGACAAGGGCGGCAAGGGCGCTCTGACCCTCCGCTATGGCTCGCTGGAGCAGCTCGACGAGCTCTTCCGCCGGCTGATGCGGCCCTAAAGGCCCAGCCGCCGCGCCCGCGCGGCGACGGACAACAGCGCCCGTTCCGCGATCAGGGCGTCGGGCGAGCCGGCGCGCTTGCAGGTCCGGTCGGCCTCCAGCAGGTCGGACTGAACGACGTCGAGCTCCGACAGGCTCCAGGCGCGGGCCTGGCGCAGGAACTCGCGCTCCTGCTTCCAGAAGACACCGGCGGACTTGGCTGCTTCTTTCAGGTCTGCGCCGCTTTTCGCAAGCGTGATGACCCGCCTGAGCTTGCCGAGGTGCTGGCTGGCGGCGCGCACGGCCGCCGGCCCTGTCTCCCCCTCGGCGAAGGCCCGCACGAGCCCCGCCCGCGCCGGACCGGCCCGGGCGCCGAAGGCGTCGTTTGCCGCTTCGAACAGGGAGGCGTCGGGTTCCACGCCCAGGAAGTCCTCCAGTTCCGCGGGGCCGAGCGTCGCGCCCGAGCCCGGGCCGATATAGAGGGCCAGCCGCTCGATCTCCTGGCGCGCCACGCCCCGTTCCTTGGGTAGGCGGGCGACGAAGATCTCCAGCGCCTCAGAGGTCAGGCCGACATTGTCCGCCCTCAGCGCCTCGCGCGCCATCCGGGCCACGTCGCCGGCCTCGTCCTCGTAGCAGGGGATGATCCGCGCCTCGCCGGCCTTCTCGGCGACCTTGCGCAGGGCGGACTCGCGGCCTAGCGCCCCCGCCTCGACCAGATAGAAGGCGTCCGGGTTCAGCCGCCCCTCGCAGTGCGCGGTAAGGGCCTCGGCGGCGGCCCGGTCCGGTCCCGCCTTCTCGCTGTGCAGCCGCAGGCGCACCAGGCGGCGGCCGCCCATCATGGACAGGGCCGCCAGTTCGCCCTCCAGCTTGGCGGGATCGGCCTCGATATCGCCGTCCGTCAGCAGCGCCACCCCGAAGGGGTCATCCAGGTCAGGGACAACTTTGCGGGCCAGCTGCTCAGCGCGTTCGCGCACGACGCCCCGGTCGCGGCCGTAGATGACACAGGCCCGGACGCCGGCGTCGGGCTGTTTCAGGAAGCGGTCGATGTCCGGCCGCTTCGACAGGATCATCCGCCGGCGTTCCTCTCGGCGAAGAAGCGGGCCAGATCGGCGCGGATCAGGTCGGCGGCCTGGGCGGCGGCGCGCTCTTCCCCGTCCTGCTGGGCCACGACGCCCGCATAGGGCTGGACCGAGGAGGCGTAGGTCGTCGTCACGCTCACGGTATCGGCGTGGATCTGCCCGCCGCGCGCGTCCGACAGGGTGTAGGAGACGGTCAGCACCAGCTCATAGCGGGTCGCGGTGTCGTCCGCCCGGGCGCCCAGGGCGCTGCGCCGCTCACGCACCCGCGTGGCCAGGCGATAGGCGGGGGTTCCGCCGCCGTTGCGGCCGAAGGCGTCCTCCAGCCGCTCGCGCAGGATGTAGCCGGTGCGCGTATCGGGCGCCTGGACCGAAATGCCCGCCAGGGCGTCGACGACGCCCGGCTCGGCGTAGAGGGGCGTGAAGCCGCAGCCCGACAGGCCGAGCGCCGCCGCCACCGCAAGGGCAAGTCTCGCAGGCGCTCGCTTCATGGCCTTCACCCCAGCACGATGTTGACGATGCGGTCCGGCACCACGATCAGCTTCTTCACCGGCCGCCCCTCCAGTTTCGCCTGAACCTCGGCGTCCGCAAGGGCGATCTTCTCAACCTCGGCCGGAGCGGTGCCGCGCGGCACCCGGATCTCGCAGCGGCGCTTGCCGTTCATCTGTACCGGCAGGACGACTTCGTCGTCCTCGGCCAGGGCCGGATCGAACACCGGCCAGGGCGCATTGACCGCCAGACCCTCCTCGCCCAACCGCTCCCAGCACTCTTCCGCCAGGTGCGGGACGAAGGGCTGGACCAGCAGGGTCAGGGCCTTCAGCCCCTCCCGCTTGGCCGCCAGCAGGGCGGGCGAGGCGCCCTCGGCGCGCACGGCCCTCAGGGTGTTCAGGAACTCGTACAGCCGCGCGATGGCGGCGTTGAAGTGGAAGCCCTCGACGCCCTCGCTGACCGCCTTGATGGCTTTGTGCGTCGCCTTCCTCAGCGCCAGGGCCTCGGCGTCGTCGCCCGCGGCCTCACCGGAGGCGCCCGGGAAGCCGTCGACCTCGGCCCAGACGCGCTGGACGAAGCGGCTCGCGCCCTCGACCCCGCCGGTAGTCCACTGCACATCACGCTCAGGCGGGCTGTCGGACAGGACGAACAGGCGGCCGGCGTCCACGCCGTAGGCGTCGACGATCTCCTGCGGGGCCACCACGTTCTTCTTGGACTTGGACATCTTTTCGATGTCGCCGATGACCAGGGCCTCGCCGGTCGAGAGCCGCTTGGCCGCGCGCTTGCCGCCGTCCTGGCTCAGCTCGACGTCGGTCGGCTCGATCCACTGGCCGTCCTTGGTCCGATAGGTCTCGTGGACCACCATCCCTTGGGTGAACAGGCCCGCGAAGGGCTCGCGCACGCTCAGCTTGCCGGCGTCGGCGAGCGCCCGGGTGATGAAGCGCGCATAGAGCAGGTGGAGCACCGCATGCTCGACCCCGCCGATGTACTGATCGACCGGCAGCCAGTGGTCGGCGGCCGCCTTGTTGATCGGCTCGTCCGCCGTCGGGTCCGTGAAGCGGGCGAAGTACCAGCTCGAATCCACGAAGGTGTCGAGCGTGTCGGTCTCGCGCCGGGCGTCCTTGCCGCACTGCGGGCAGGCCACGTGCTTCCACGTCGGATGCCGGTCCAGCGGATTGCCGGGAACGTCGAAGGTCACGTCCTCGGGCAGGACCACCGGCAGCTGGTCGTCCGGCACGCCCATCGGGCCGCAGGCCTCGCAGTGGATGATCGGGATCGGACAGCCCCAGTAGCGTTGGCGGCTGACGCCCCAGTCGCGCAGGCGATAGATGGTCGCCCCCTGGCCCCGGCCCATGGCCTCGATGCGGGCGATGGCCTCGGCCTTGGCGGCCTCGATCTCCATCCCGTTCAGGAAGTCCGAGTTGTAGATCCGCCCCGGGCCGACATAGGCCTCGTCGCCGATCGCGAAGTCCTCGGCGTCCGCGCCTTCGGGCAGGACCACCGGCAGGACCGGCAGGCGGTACTTGCGGGCGAACTCCAGGTCGCGCTGGTCGTGGCCCGGACAGCCGAAGATGGCTCCGGTGCCGTATTCCGAGAGGATGAAGTTGGCGATCCAGACCGAAATCTCCCGCCCGTCGAACGGATGGACGACCTTCAGCCCGGTGTCCCAGCCGATCTTCTCGGCCTGTTCGATGTCGGCCTGGCTGGCCCCGCCCTTGCGGCACTCGGCCACGAACTCGGCCACGCGCGGGTCGGCCTCGGCCAGGGCCTTGGCGATCGGATGGTCCGGCGCAATGCCCATGAAGCTCGCGCCGAACAGGGTGTCCGGGCGGGTGGTGTAGATCTCCAGACCCTGAGGGGCGGCCGCGGGCGGCGTTCCGGCCCAGGCCCAGGTCATCTGCAGGCCCTTGGATCGGCCGATCCAGTTCTCCTGCATCAGCCGGACCTTGTCGGGCCAGCGGCCTTCCAGCTCCTTCAGGCCCTCGATCAGGTCGTCGGCATAGTCGGTGATGCGCAGGAACCACTGGTTCAGCTTGCGCTTCTCGACCACCGCGCCCGAGCGCCAGCCCCGTCCGTCGATCACCTGCTCGTTGGCCAGCACGGTGTTGTCGACCGGGTCCCAGTTGACGACCCCGTCCTTGCGATAGACCAGGCCGCGCCGCCACAGCTCCAGGAACCAGGCCTGCTGCTTGCCGTAGTAGGCCGGATCGCAGGTCGCGATCTCGCGCGACCAGTCCAGCGACAGGCCGAGCAGCTTCAACTGGTCGCGCATGTTGGCGATGTTCGACCAGGTCCATTCGCCCGGATGCACGCCGCGTTCCATGGCGGCGTTCTCGGCCGGCATGCCGAAGGCGTCCCAGCCCATCGGGTGCA
>CAMPGL010000152.1 GCA_946885435.1 uncultured Brevundimonas sp.
AAGCGCGCAAGGTGGCCGATGCGGCCCCCCGGCTCAAGCGATTCAGTCGTCGGCCAGCTTGCGCTTCGCGGCGATGTCCGCGCTCTCGGCCTTCAGCGGCCGCGACACCGGGCAGACCTCCTGCACATAGCCGTTCAGCGTATTGGCAAGATGCTCGCGCGACAGGCTGTAGTGCACGAATTGGCCGCGTTTTTCGCTCGTCACCAGCCCGGCGTTCTCCAGCACCGACAGGTGCTGCGACACCGCCGGCTTGGAAATCTCGAACCGCGCCGCGATCTCGCCCGCCGTCAGGTCGGCATGGGCCAGATAGGCCAGGATCTTGCGCCGCACGGGCGAGGAAAGGGCTTCGAAGACGCGCTGCATGGGACATATTTAAGCGATTTGCTAAGCACTTGCCAGTGCAGTGGCGATTAGGTATTTAAGCAATGCCCTAAATGCATGGAGGCTTGGATGCCGCAGTATCGGGCCGGAGTCATCGCCGGTGTCAAAGCCGGTATCTTGTCGACCGGGATCATTTTTGGCGTGCTCGGAACGCCGTGGACCGCACCCAACGCCGCGCCATGGTCCGCCCTTACCTTCGGGACTATATTTGGCCTAGTGGTATCAGCGCCGATCTGGATCGCAATCGGGGCGCCTCTTGGGTTGCTCGCTTGGCGCGCCGCTGAAGGACTGAAGTGTGTGGGTCTGCGAAGCGCGATTGTGCTCGGCGGGGCGCTGGTCGCGCTGGCATGGACTCTAGTCTGGCTGGGGCTGGACGATCCGCTGAACACCGGCATCCTGCCGTTTGCCCTGGGCGGGGCCCTATCAGGAGGGCTCATGGGCTTCGTGACATGGAGGGCGGGCTACACCAGCCAGGATGAGGCTGGCTCGTGACCCCCGACCCCCACGACCCTTGCGCCGTCAACAGCTTGGTCGAGACGCCCGGCTGCAGCCCGGTTGAGGGCCGGGTGGTCTGGGACCCGGGCCATTCGCTGTGGAACGGCGCGATGCTGGCGGGCGCGCTCATCCTCGGACCGCTGACTTTCAGCTGGCCGGCGTTCGCGATTTTCCTCCTCGGCACGGGCGCGGCCCTGCTGCTGGGCCATTCGGTCGGCTTCAACCGGCGTCTCATCCACCGCAGCTTCGACTGTCCGCTCTGGCTGGAGCATGTCCTCGTCTGGGTCGGGACCTCGGTCGGCATGAGCGGGCCGTTCTGGATGATCCGCACCCACGACCTGCGCGACTGGGCCCAGCGCCAGCCGGACTGCCACGACTATCTCGCTCACCGGCGGCCGATGCTGATCGACGCCTGGTGGCAGATGCACTGCCGGCTCGAGCTTGAGCGCCCACCCGCGTTCGACCTCGGCCACGTCGGCCGGGATCGCTTCTATCGCTTCCTCGAACGCACCTGGATGCTCCAGCAGCTTCCCATCGCGCTGGCGCTCTACCTCGTCGGCGGCTGGCCGTTCGTGGTCTGGGGCGTCTGCGCGCGGGTGTCGGCATCGGTCGTCGGCCATTGGTTCGTCGGGCACCTCGCCCACACGCGCGGTCCGCAGAGTTGGCTGGTGGACGGCGCCGGGGTCCAGGCCCACGACGTGCCCTGGGCGGCGATCCCGACCATGGGCGAGGCCTGGCACAACAACCACCACGCCTGGCCGGGCTCGGCGCGGATCGGGCTGCATCCCGGCCAGTCGGACTGGGGCTACCGCTTCATCCAGCTGCTGGAGGCGCTGGGGCTCGCCTGGAACATCCGCACGCCCGAGACCATGGGCGCGCGGCCCCTGCGCTCGGTCCTCGTCAGCTCCGCCAGCGCAGCACCGCCGGCTCGACCGGATTCACGAACGACCGCGCTTCCGAGCGGCTCCTGAACCATTCGCGCTTGAGGCCCTGGTACCACTTGGCCTGTTTGTCGGCGTCGTCGATCCAGATCAGGGCGGGGTCGTAGCGCAGGCCCTCGTTCTGCAGGTTCACCATGTCGCCGTCCTGCTTGAGGAAGGCCTTGGCGCCGGCGCGCAGGAAGGGCTTGGCCAGGCCGAAGACCGGGTGGTCCGACCAGAACACCTGGGTGATGCGCGTCTTCTTCTCGGTGATCGGCGTCAGCAGGGTGAGGGCCAGCACCTGCCGCTCGCCCACCTGGATGTGCTCCCAGCGCAGCGCCGGCAGGCGGAAGACGATCTCGGTCGCCGGCTTGCCGCCGAGCAGCTTGTAAGCCCGGCTGTTGGACGACGGCGCGTGCCGCGCCATGGCGAAGCCCAACTCGCGCGGCTCGAAGGCCTTGGACTTCTCGTGCTGGCTCGATTCCGTGCGCCACCACCACTGCTTGTGGACATAGGGTCCGTGCGCCGGGTCCATCAGCCCGACCACGGCGTGGTCGACGTGGGCGTCGAAGTCCATCCGCTCGACCAGCTTGGGCCCGCCGCCGACCACGCCCGGGAAGACCGGCGGCTCATGGTCCGGCTCGGCCGGCAGACGCGGGTCCGACCCCATCCAGACGAAGACCAGCCCCTGGCTCTCTCGCGCCGGATAGGACCGCACCCGGATGCGGGCGACATCGAAGTCCTGCTCGCCGGTCAGGGACGGAATGGCCGCGCAGCCGCCGTCCGGCCGGAAGCGCCATCCGTGATAGGGGCACTCGACCGTCTCGCCCTCGCCGTCGCGGTCAACCACCCGCCCCGCCGACAGGGGCGCGGCCCGGTGCGGGCAGATGTCGCGCATGGCGAAGACCTCGCCCGCCTTCGTGCGCCCGATCAGCACCGGCTCGCCCAGCAGTTCGTAGCGCTTCAGCGACCCCGGCCGCACCTCGTCCGACAGGACGGCGAACCACCAGATGTCGCGCAGGAAGCCCTGGCCGAAGGGCGGGGGTGAAGCTGTAGCGTTCGTCGCCATGAGCGCCTTCTACCCGTCATCCCGGACGACGCGAAGCGGCGATCCGGGACCTAAACGCAAGCGTCCGTGCCTAGGCCCCGGATGAGCGCCGCGCGCTCTCCGGGGTGACGCCTTGGGCCGCCTGCGACGACAGCCACAGCGCCGCGCTCATCGACCGACCGATGTGGGCCGCCTTGGCCTTGATCACCTCGGCGGGCTCGGGTTCGAACAGGCTGTCGACCGCCTCGCCCCACAGCTCCAGCCACCGCGGAAACAGGTCCGAGGTCACGCCCGCGGCCGCATGCTTCGGCAACGGCCGCCCATGAAACCGCCCGGTCCCCAACAGCACCGAGGACCAGAAATCCGTCAGCAGGTCGAAATGCGCCGGCCAGTCGTGCACGGCGCGGCCGAACACCGGGCCCAGCAGGGCGTCTTCCCGCGCGCGGCCGTAGAAGGTCTCGACGAGGCGGCGCAGCGCCGGCTCGTCGATCGCCTCGAACCGGTCCATGCCTAGATCAGCGCGCCGTGACAGTGCTTGAACTTGCGGCCCGAGCCGCAGGGGCACATGGCGTTGCGGCTCGTCCGCTCCCAGCCTTCCGGCAGCATCTCGACCGGCCAGCGCGAGCGCTGCTCGGCGTCCGACTGGCCTTCCGGCATCTGGCGCGCCGGATCGGCCATCTCGTTCTCGCCGGTCAGCGGATTGAGGTGGACCTCCTCGATGTCGACCGGCGGCGGCGGCGGGGCGAAGCGGAACTCCACCGTCATCAGCCAGCGCGTCACATTCTGGCGCAGGTTCACCAGCAGCGCCTCGAACAGCGAGAAGGCCTCGGTCTTGTACTCGTTCAGCGGATCGCGCTGGGCGTAGCCGCGCAGACCGATGACCGCGCGCAGGTGCTCCAGGTGCACCAGGTGCTCGCGCCACTGCATATCGATCATCTGCAGCATGAAGTTCTTCTCGAGCCCGCGCATCTGCTCGGGGCCGATGGCGGCCAGACGCTCGGCGGCGCGCGCCTCGGACGCGGCCTGCAGGCGTTCCTCCATCTCCTCGTTGGAGACGCCTTCCTCGGCGGCCCACTCGCGGACCGGCAGCTCCAGGCCGAGCAGGGCCTTCACCCGCTCGTCCAGACCCTCGATGTCCCACTGCTCGGCGTAGGCCTTGGGCGGAAGGAAGCGGTCGACCAGGTCGGTGACGGTGTCGCGGCGGAACTCGTCGACCAGCTCGGACAGGTCCTCGGACTCCAGGAACTCCTGGCGCTGCTCGAAGATGGCCTTGCGCTGCTCGTTCACGACGTCGTCGTACTTGAGCAGGTTCTTGCGGATCTCGTAGTTGCGCTGCTCGACGCGCTTCTGGGCCGTGGCGATGGCGCCGTTCAGCCACTTGTGGGTGATCGCCTCGCCTTCCTGGACGCCGAAGTTGCGCATGATCGCGTCCAGCCGGTCGCCGGCGAAGATGCGCAGCAGGTCGTCCTCGCAGGACAGGTAGAATTTCGAGAAGCCCGGGTCGCCCTGACGGCCGGTCCGGCCGCGCAGCTGGTTGTCGATGCGGCGGCTCTCGTGGCGCTCGGTGCCGAGCACGAACAGCCCGCCCAGCGCCAGGGCCTCCTGGCGGCGGACCTCGATCTCGGCGGCGATGCGGTCGCGCTCGGCGAACTCGGCGGCCTGGTCCGGCTCGACGCCCGCGGCGCGCTGGTCGGCGCGCCAGCGCATCATGCGCATGTCCAGGTTGCCGCCCAGCTGGATGTCGGTGCCGCGGCCGGCCATGTTGGTGGCGA
>CAMPGL010000153.1 GCA_946885435.1 uncultured Brevundimonas sp.
ACGAGCAGCTGAGCCTGGCCATCGGCCGCCGCGGCCAGAACGTCCGCCTCGCCTCCCAGCTGACCGGCTGGCAGATCGACATCATCACCGAGAGCCAGGATAGCGAGCGTCGCCAGCGCGAGTTCGCCGAGCGCACCGCCCTGTTCCAGGAAGCGCTCGACGTCGACGAGGTCATCGCCCAGCTGCTGGTCACCGAGGGCTTCGCCACCGTCGAGGACGTCGCCTACGTCGAGGCCTATGAGGTCGCCGAGATCGAGGGCTTCGGCGAGGAGACCGCCGAGGAGATCCAGGCCCGCGCCCGTGACTGGCTGGACCGCCAGGCGGCCGAGCTCGACGCCAAGCGTAAGGAGCTGGGCGTCGAGGACGGCGTGCTCGAAGTGCCCGGCGTGACGCTGCAGATGGCCGTCGCGCTCGGCGAGAACGGCGTCAAGACGGTCGAGGACCTGGCCGACCTGGCCACCGACGAGGTGCGCGGCGGCTTCGAGTTCAAGGACGGCGAACGCGTCCGCGTGCCGGGCGTGCTGGAGACCTTCAACCTGTCGGTCGAGGACGCCGAGATGCTCATCCTGCGCGCCCGCGTGGCCGCCGGCTGGATCGACGCCTCGGAGCTTCCGCAGGAAGAGCCGGAGTACGAGGAAGGCCAGGAAGAGGAAGGCTACGCAGAGGGCGAGGACTACGCCGAGCCCGAAGCCGAAGCCGAGGCCGAACCGGTCGCCCAGGGCGACGACGCCGGAGACGACGAGAGGGCGTAACGCCCCTCTCGGGAGCGCGCGTCTTGGTCAGCAGGACGTCGGCCGAAAATCGGGAACGGAAGGACCTCGTCTCCGGCGAGGTGCTCGAGGAGTCGCGCCTGATCCGCTTCGTGGCGGATCCGGACGGCGGCGTCGCGCCTGATCTCGGCCGGAAGCTTCCGGGCCGGGGCATGTGGGTCGAGGCCCGCCGCGAGGCGGTGGACGAAGCGGTTCGCAGGAACCTCTTCGCCCGCTCGGCCAAGGCCCCGTTGAAGCCGGCGCCGGGCCTGTCGGACCTGGTCGAACGGCTGCTGGCGCGGCGCTGCCTGGACCAGCTCGGGCTTGCGAAGCGCGAGGGCGTCCTTATCTCGGGGTTCGACAAGGCGACCTCGGCGGCGAAGTCCGGCAGGGCCGCTTGGCTGATCGAGGCCTCGGACGGCGCCGAGGACGGCCGCGACAAGCTCCTTTCGGTGGCCCGGCGGCAGTCCCCCGAACCCCAGCTCTGCGGCTGTTTCACCAGCGAGGATTTGGGTTTGGCCTTGGGCCTCGAAAATGCGATACACCACGTCCTCCTTGCGGGGCGACGAGCTGAGCGCTGGACGGACGAGGTTCGGCGGCTCGCAGGATTTCGCCCGCTCCTTCCACCGAGTTGGCGCGGGCGACCTTGAGGCGGGCGGGCGCTGACACGCGCCCGGCCGGCTTTTTTGTTTGACGACTAGTTCGGGAAGGTCCCGGGCGTAACGAAGCGACGGAATGAGCGACAACAACGACGACAAGCCCAAGACCGACGGACAGCCGACGTCCGCGAACCCGCCTGCGAGCGGGCCGCGCGCGCCGCTGAGCCTGCGGCCGCGGCAAGCCGGATCCGTGTCCAGCGGGGTGGTTCGCCAGAGCTTCAGCCATGGTCGCTCCAAGACCGTGGTGGTCGAGACCAAGCGCCGCGTCGGGGCCGCCCCGGGCGACCGTCGTCCGCAACCGCAGAGCTTTGACGTCGCCGCGCGTCCGCGTCCGGCCGCCCCGGCGCCCGAGGCTCCCAAGCCCGCCGCAGCGCCCGCCGACACCGGCGGCCTGTCGCGCGAGGAGCAGGAAGCCCGCCAGCGCGCCATCGAACTGGCCCAGCGCGAACGCGCCCGCCGCGAGGCCGAGGAACGGGCCGCCCGCGAGGCCCAGAAGGCCGCCGCCGCCGCGCGCGCCGCCGAAGCCGCCCCGAGCCCGGCGCCGGCCGCTCCGGCTCCGGCCGCCGAGGCCAAGCCCGCCCCGGCCCCTGCGCCCAAGCCGCAACCCACGCCGGAAGCCCCCGCGGCCCCGGCTCCTGCTCCGGCGCCCCGTCCCGCGGCGCCCGAGCGCCGGCCCACCGCCAACTTCGGCCAGCGCGCTCCGCGCGAGCCCTCTCAGGGCTATGGCCAGCGCACGCCCCGGCCCGACCGCGGCGAGCGCCCGACCTACGCCGCCCGCACCGATGGCGGAAACTTGGCCGGCCGTCCCTCGGGCGAGCGCCCGGGCGGCGCCCGCTCGTCCGGAGACCGTCCGGGCGGCGCCCGTCCGCCGCGCCCGGCGGGCGAACCCGTCCGCTATTCGGCCCTCAGCCCCCGCCCTGCTGGTCCTCGCGCCGGTGGCGGCGGCTATCGCGGCGCGCCGGAAGCGGCGCCCGCCACGCCTGAAGTCTCCCGTCCGTCGCGTGGTCCCGGTCCGCGCCTCGGCGACCGCCGTCCCAGCGACACGGACGATCTGGATCGTCGCCGCAAGGCCGCCACGCCCGACAAGGCCGTCAGCCGCGTCAAGGGCGCGCCCCAGCGCCGCGAAGGCCGCCTGACCATCCAGGCCCTGGCCGGGGGTGACGAGGACGCCGCCGAACGGATGCGCTCGCTCGCCTCGGTGCGCCGGGCCCGCGAACGCGAAAAGGAAAAGCGCCGCGGCGGTCAGACCGAATCCCCGCGCGTCGTCCGCGACGTGGTCATCCCCGACGTCATCACCGTGCAGGACCTGTCCAACCGGATGGCCGTGCGCGGCGTCGACATCATCAAGTTCCTGATGCGTCAGGGCATGATGCTGAAGATCAACGACGTGATCGATTCCGACACCGCCGAGCTGGTGGCCGCGGAGTTCGGCCACAACGTCATCCGCGTGTCCGAGTCCGACGTCGAGGAAGGCTTCATCGTGGCCGACGACATCGACACCGGCGTGCAGCAGCCGCGCCCGCCGGTCGTGACCGTGATGGGCCACGTCGACCACGGCAAGACGAGCCTGCTGGACGCCATGCGCGCCTCCGACGTCGCCTCGGGCGAGGCCGGCGGCATCACCCAGCACATCGGCGCCTATCAGGTGCGGCTGGAGAGCGGCCAGCGCGTCACCTTCCTCGACACGCCCGGTCACGCGGCCTTCTCGGCCATGCGCGCCCGCGGCGCGACCGTGACCGACATCGTGGTGCTGGTGGTGGCCGCCGACGATGGCGTCATGCCGCAGACGATCGAGGCCATCAATCACGCCAAGGCCGCCGGCGCCCCGATCATCGTGGCCATCAACAAGATGGACAAGCCGGACGCCGATCCGACCCGGGTCATCAATGAGCTGCTCCAGCACGAGATCGTGGTCGAGAGCCTGGGCGGCGACACCCAGACCGTCGAGGTCTCGGCCAAGACCCGCCAGGGCTTGGACAACCTCATCGAGGCCATCCTGCTTCAGGCCGAGATCCTCGACCTGAAGGCCAATCCGGACCGCACCGCCGACGGCGTGGTCATCGAAGCCAAGCTGGACAAGGGCCGCGGCCCGGTCGCCACCGTCCTGGTCAAGCGCGGCACCCTGCGTCGCGGCGACATCGTCGTGGCCGGCTCGGCCTGGGGCCGCGTCCGCGCGCTCCTGAACGAGCGCAACGAGCAGCTGGCCGAGGCCGGACCGTCGGTTCCGGTCGAGATCCTCGGCCTGGACGAGGCGCCGCTGGCCGGCGACGCCTTCGCCGTCGTCGAGAACGAGGCCCGCGCCCGCGAACTGACCGAATATCGTGAGCGCAAGCGCCGCGAGAAGTCGATCTCGCCGGTCGCCGCGGTGTCGCTCACCGACATGATGTCCAAGCTTCAGGACAAGAAGCTCAAGGAGCTTCCTCTGGTCCTCAAGTCGGACGTCCAGGGCTCGGGCGAGGCCATCATCGGCTCGCTCGACAAGATGGCCACCGACGAGGTGCGCGCGCGCATCATCCACTCGGGCGTCGGCGGCATCACCGAGAGCGATGTCATGCTGGCCAAGGGCGCCGGCGCGCCGATCGTCGGCTTCAACGTCCGCGCCTCCAAGCAGGCGCGCGACCTGGCCGAGCGTGAGGGCGTGGAGATCCGCTACTATGCGATCATCTACGACCTGCTCGACGACCTGAAGGGCGTGCTGTCCGGCCTGCTGTCGCCGATCCAGCGCGAGACCTTCCTCGGCAACGCCGAGGTGTTGCAGGTCTTCGACATCTCCAAGGTCGGCAAGATCGCCGGCTGCCGCGTCACCGAAGGCGTGGTCCGCCGTGGCGCCAAGGTCCGTATCGTCCGCGACGACGTCGTGGTCCTGGAGCTCGGCACCCTGCAGACGCTCAAGCGCTTCAAGGACGACGTGGCCGAGGTCACCAACGGCTACGAATGCGGCATGCACTTCCAGGGCTTCCAGGACATCAAGGTCGGGGACCTCATCGAGTGCTTCACCGTCGAGGAAGTGGCGCGTAGCCTCTAGGTCTGGCGGCGGCGGCCCCAAAACCGCCGCCGATCGCCGCAAAGGAGGATCCATGCGCCTGATCCTGCCGCTCGCCCTCGCCGCCTCGGCCCTCGCCGGGCCCGCGCTCGCCGACGAGCATTTCTACGCCTTCGACCCGGCCAA
>CAMPGL010000154.1 GCA_946885435.1 uncultured Brevundimonas sp.
AGCACCATCGCCGCCAACATGCGGACCGAGGGCCTGCTCAGCCAGTCGCAGCTGCTGACCGCCGAACTCCAGGCCCAGCAGGAAGAGCTGAAGATGACCAACGACCGGCTGGAGCAGCAGGCGGCCAGCCTGCGCCAGTCCGAAGAACTGCTGCGCGCCAAGCAGGAGGAGCTGCAGCAGTCCAACGCCGAGCTCGAGGAGAAGGCGGTCCTGCTGTCAGCCCAGAACAAGCAGGTCGAGGCCAAGAACATCGAGGTCGAACAGGCCCGCTTCGCGCTGGAGGAAAAGGCCGAGCAGCTGGCCCTGACGTCGAAGTACAAGTCGGAATTCCTGGCCAACATGAGCCACGAACTGCGCACGCCGCTGAACAGCCTGCTGATCCTGTCGAAGATGCTCAGCGAGAACACCCAGGGCAATCTGACCGGCAAGCAGGTGGAGTTCGCCAAGAACATCCACGCCGCCGGCTCGGACCTGCTGGGGCTGATCAACGACATCCTCGACCTGTCGAAGATCGAGTCCGGCACCGTCACCCTCGACATCGGCGAGACCCGCTTCGATTCCCTGCGCGACCAGATGGAACGGACCTTCGCCCAGATCGCCCAGGACAAGAAGCTGGACTTCAGGATCTACATCGATCCCGCCCTGCCCGCGGCCATGTACACCGACGACAAGCGGCTGCAGCAGATCATCAAGAACCTGCTGTCCAACGCCTTCAAATTCACCGCCTCGGGGGAGGTCCGGCTGGGCGTGCGCCGGGTGGAGAGCGGCTGGAGCGCCGGCAACGAGCACCTCAACACCGCTGGCCAGGTGCTGGCCTTCTCGGTCACCGACAGCGGCATCGGCATCCCCGAGGACAAGCAGCGGATCATCTTCGAGGCCTTCCAGCAGGCCGACGGCACGACCAGCCGGAAATACGGCGGCACCGGCCTGGGCCTGTCGATCAGCCGCGAGATCACCCGCACCCTCGGCGGCGAACTGAAGGTCGAAAGCGAGCCGGACAAGGGCTCGACCTTCACCCTCTATCTACCCCTGAACTTCAGCCCGACGGCGGCGGCCGTCAGTCCGACCGGGCGCGACATGAACCGCGCTGTGACCGTCCGCAACCTGCCGGTCCAGGAAGAGGTGGAGACGATCGAGACGGTCAGCGACGACCGCGACAGCCTGGCCCCCGGCGACCCGGTCATACTGATCGTCGAGGACGACCCCCGCTTCGCTTCCATCCTGCTGGCGCTGGTCCACGACGGCGGCTTCAAGGGCGTCATCACCCAGCAGGGCTCGGCCGCCGCGTCGCTGGCCCGGCGATATGCCCCGGAAGCCATCATGCTGGACGTCGGTCTGCCGGACATGGACGGCCTGGCGCTGCTCGATCTGCTGAAGCGCACGCCGGAGACCCGTCACATCCCCGTCCACGTCATGTCGGCCGACGATCAGGCGTCGCTGGGCATCGCCATCGGCGCGTTCGGCTTCAGCCCCAAGCCGGTCGATCGCGACGGGGTGATGGCCAGCCTGGCCGGGGTCCGGCGCTTCATCTCGACCACCGACCGGCGGCTGGTCTTCGTCGGCCCGACCGGCGCGGCAGCGACCAGTCTGAAACAGGCCTTCAAGTCGGTGACCCGCGTCGACAGCCTGAAGGCGCTGGCCAAGGCCAGGCTGAAGCCGGCCGACAGCCTGGTCGTGGACACCGCCAGCACCCCGGCGCCCGCCCTGATCGACTTCATGAAGAGCGTGGATCGCCCCCTGCTGGTCTATGCATCGGACCGGCTGGACCGGGCCGACGAGCGGCGGCTGCGCCTCGCCGTCTTCGCCGGTCAGGCGCGGCTGGCGCGCACGCCGGAACAGTTGCTCGAACAGGCGATGCTTCTGTTGCACGCGCCGACCGACCAGCTGTCGGAAGAGGCCCGCACGACGCTGGCGCAGACCCGCAAGGAGGACGCCATCCTGACCGGCCGCACCGCTCTGGTGATCGACGACGACATCCGCAACATCTTCTCGATGGCCAGTGCGCTGGAAGAGTTCGGGGTCGACCTTCACTACGCCGAGAGCGGTCGGGCCGGGCTGGACCTGCTGCGCCAGCACCCCGAGATCGATATCGTGCTGGTCGACATCATGATGCCGGACATGGACGGCTACGAGACTATTCGCGAAGTCCGCTCGATCGCCCGGTTCGCCGATCTGCCGATCATCGCCGTCACGGCCAAGGCCATGAAGGGCGACCGGCTGAAATGCATCGAGGCCGGAGCGTCGGACTATGTCTCCAAGCCGGTCGACATCGACTATCTGATCTCGGTGATGCGGGTCTCGATCCAGCGCACCGACGCCCAGCGCCTGACGGACGAGCCGGCGGCGGCGCCGCTCGAGTCGGCGGACGCCTGATGGCCAGCCGGCGCCGAACACCGGCCTCTCCCGAGCCGCTGACCGCCCGGGTGCTGATCGTCGACGACGATGAGCGCAACGCGTTCGCCGCCTCCGAAGCCCTGGAGGTGCTGGGTCACGAACTGGTCGTGGCGCGATCCGGCGAGGAGGCGCTGCGGCTGCTGCTGGTGCAGGAGTTCGCCGTCATCCTGCTGGACCTGCACATGCCGGGAATGGACGGCTACGAGACGGCCCGGCTGATCCGCGAGCACCCGCGCACCCGGGACACGCCGATCGTCTTCGTCACCGCCGTGTTCCGCGACGAGTCCCACATCTTCCAGGCCTATTCGGTCGGCGCGGTCGACGTGGTGTTCAAGCCGGTCGACCCGTTCATCCTGCGCTCCAAGGTCGCCATCCTCGCCGATCTGCACCTGAAGACCATCGAGGTGCGTCGCCAGGGCGAGGAGCGGTCCGCCCTCCTGGAAGAGAACGCCCGGATCAGCGAGGAGAAGCTCGCGGCCGAGCTGGCGCTCAGGACCACGCGGGAACGTCAGGACGCCATCCTCAAGTCGCTTCCGGTGGTGTTCACGGCCCGCGGCTGCGTGCATCCGTTCGGCGCCCGCTTCGTCAGCGACAGCATCACCCCGCTGACCGGCTTCGAGCCTTCCCGCTTCATCGACGAGCCGGAAATCGGACTGGGCCGCATCCACCCCGATGACGTCGAGGGGGTGGTCAACTGTCTGATGAAGGCGGGCGAGACCGGCGCCTACGCCTGCGAATATCGCTGGATGTGCGCCGACGGCCAGTACCGGACCTTCCTCGACCAGGGCGTCTGGACCGTGGACGACACCGGCGAAAGCCAGATTCTCGGCACCCTGCTGGACGTGACCGAGCGGCGTCATCTCGAGGAGCAGCTGACCCAGGCCCGCAAGATGGAAGCCGTCGGCCAGCTCACGGGCGGGGTGGCTCACGACTTCAACAATCTGCTGACGGTGGTGCTTGGCAACGCCGACATTCTGTTGCGCCGCATCGACGACCAGCCGAACGTGGTCAAACACCTGACCGCCATTCGCGCCGCCGCCGACAAGGGGCAGACCCTCACCCGGCAGCTGCTCGCCTTCTCGCGCCGGCAGCAGCTGAATCCGAGCGTGGTCGACCTGAACCAGCTGATCCGCGACTTCGTGCCGCTGATGAAACAGGCGGTCGGCGACGGGGTGGCGATCGAACTGACCGCGTCGCGCGAACCGCTGCACGCCTTCGTCGATCCGACCCACCTGGAGACGGCGCTGCTGAACCTGGCGGTGAACGCCCGCGACGCCATGGAGAACGACGGCGTGCTCACCATCGCGGCCGAACGGATGGAGAGCGAGGACGGCGCGGCGTTCGCGGCCATCCGGGTCTCGGATACCGGGTCTGGGATGAGCGCCGAGGTGTCAGCGC
Source organism: uncultured Brevundimonas sp. (assembly GCA_946885435.1). The sequence continues at coordinate 3,793 of CAMPGL010000154.1, forward strand.
GCGTGTTCGAGCCCTTCTACACCACCAAGGACATCGGTCGCGGATCGGGCCTCGGACTGTCGCAGGTCTATGGCTTCGTGGCCCAGTCGGGCGGGGAGGTCGAGGTCTCCAGCACACCGGGCGAAGGCGCGGTCTTCACCCTCACCCTGCCGCTGACGGAAGACCTTCCGGCGGCGGTCGCCGACGCCGCCCCGGCCCGGGACGCCGAAACCGGCAACGAACGGGTGCTGATCGTCGAGGACGATCCGGCGGTGCTGAGCGTCTGCCTGGATATGCTGGACGGCCTCGGATACCGGTGCGAGGTGGCGACCGACGCCGCCGGCGCCCTGCACCGGCTGGCGGGCGACCAGTCCTATGACCTGCTGTTCTCGGACGTGGTCATGCCGGGCGGCCTGAACGGCATCGAGCTGGCGCGCCGCGCCCAGGCCCTGCGACCGGACCTCAAGGTTCTGCTGACCTCGGGATATCTGGGCGACGCCGTCCAAGGGCTGTCACACGAGTTCGCCCTGATCGAAAAACCCTACGAGCGTGCCCAGCTGGCGGCGCAGGTCCGCCACGTGCTGTCGGCTTCCGCTTCCGGCGCCGCGGCCGCCCCGCGCGCCGCCAGCCTCGGGGCGTCGTCGGCCTGACGGGGACGCGGCCCGGTCCTTGCGGAATTCGCCTCCAAGGAGGCTTTTCCGATGGCCTGGACGCCGATTTCGACCCGGAATGAGACACTTCCCATCGTTCGGGGAGGCTGGCTCGACGC
>CAMPGL010000155.1 GCA_946885435.1 uncultured Brevundimonas sp.
CATCCGCGCCGCCGCCTCGAAGTCGAGCAGGCCCAGCGCCTCGCCGAGATCGGCGTGGTCTTTGGCGGGGCCGGCCGTGCGTGGCGTGCCCCAGGCCTCGCCGACCTGGACGTTGCCCGCCTCGTCATCGCCGTCCGGCACATCGTCGGCCGCCAGGTTCTTCAGCCCCGCCAGCAGCTCGCGAAGAGCCCGCCCCTTGGCGTCCGCCTCGCCCTCGGCCTCCGCGATCACGCCCTTCAGGCTCTCGACCTCGGCCTTGAGGCGGTCGGCCTCGGCCATGTCCTTGCGGCCCATGGCGGCGCCGATCGCCTTGGACGCGGCGTTCCTCTGGGCCAGCGCCTCCTGCGCCCGCGTCTGCGCGGCGCGCAGCTCGCGGTCGAGCGACAGGATGTCGGCCACGACCTTGTCCGCGCCCTCGACGCCGCGCGACGACCAGCCCGCGACGAAGGCGTCGGGATTGTCGCGGATGGCCTTGATGTCGTGCATGGGCGGCGTCTTTGCGTCGGCGGGAGGAAGCGGAACCTCCTAACGCCCGCCGCGGAGTCGGGCAACGCGCCGCCTGGCCGGCGGGCGGGTTTGGTTGCCGCTCCTTAAGGTTTACGGGCCAAGCTGGCTGGAGAATCGCGGAGTTGCGCGCATGCCCATGCCTGTCGAGGCGCTGGAAGCCTGCCTGAGAGAGGCCTTTCCGGACGCCGAGATCGAGATCCAGGATCTCGCCGGCGACGGCGACCATTACCGCGCGCGGATCGCGTCGGACGCCTTCAAGGGCCTGCCGCGCGTGCGCCAGCACCAGCTCGTCTACGCCGCGCTCGGCGGCCGCATGGGGGGTGAGCTGCACGCGCTGGCCCTCGAAACCCGTCCCCTGACCTGAGAGCCTGATCCCGATGCGCTATCGTCCCTTCGGCCGCTCCGGAAACGCCGTCTCGGCGGTGACCCTCAATCTCGGCGACGCCACCCTGGCGCGCGGCAAGTCCGGCGCGCGCGACCTGCTGGTCTCGGCCATGGAGCACGGGGTCAACACCTTCCACATGGAATGCGCCGATCCGGTGCTGGCCGAGCTGGCCGGAACGGCGCTGGCCGCCGTTGACCGCCGCCTGGTCTTCCTGACGGTCCGCGTCGGCCAGAGGATCGAGCGCGGCCGCAAGGTCCGCGACTTTTCCGCTGAGAGTGTCACCGGCTCCATCGACCAGGTGCTGGCGGCCTCGCGGCTCGGCCACGTGGACCTCGTGCTGCTCGACGGCCCGGCGGTGGACGAGCTGCCGCAGCAGACCTTGAACGCGCTGAAGGCCATGCGCTCGGCGGGCACGGTCCGCATGCTGGGCGTGGCGGGCGACGAGGACGTCATGGACGCCTATGTCTCGACCAACGCCTTCGACGCCCTGGTGACGCCGTTCAACGTCAACGCCTCCTGGGCCACCCGCAACCGGATCCGCGCCGCCGTCGAGCGCGACATGGCGGTGATCGGCTACGACTTCTATCCGGAGGCCTTGTCCAGCCCGAAGAAGGCCGAGACCCATGGCCAGCCCAAGCGCGGCCTGTTTGGCCTGGGCGGACCCAAGAAGGACCCGATCTTCAAGGGTGTGGGCACCTTCGCCTTCCTGCACCAGACCCAGAACTGGACGGCGGAGGAAATCTGCCTCGCCTACGCCCTGACCGAGCCGACCCTGTCGACCGTCCTGATCGACACGGCCGACGACAAGCATCTGGAGGCGCTGTGCGCCGTGCCGGACCGCGACCTGCCGCCCGGGCTGCCGGCCCAGATCGAGATGGCGCGGGTATCCCAGGTCACCAAGGCCTCGGCTTGACCCTGAGGGCCGCGGCGCCTAGCTGAGGGCCTGATCCGAAAGGCCCCTCCCGTGACCGCCGAAGCCACCCCCGAACCCGTCCGCGCCTTCATCGACAAGACCGTGGCGGACAATCCCGTCGTGCTCTTCATGAAGGGCTCCCCGGACATGCCGCGCTGCGGCTTCTCCTCGCTGGTCGTCCAGGTCCTGGACCACCTCGGCGTCGCGTTCGTCGGCGTCGACGTGCTGCAGGACGAAGGCCTGCGTGAAGGCATCAAGACCTACAGCGACTGGCCGACCATTCCGCAGCTGTATGTGAAGCAGGAGTTCGTCGGCGGCTGCGACATCGTGAAGGAGATGTTCCAGTCCGGAGAGCTGAAGACCCTGCTCGACGAAAAGGGCGTGCTGGCCGCGTGAGGCGGGAGCTGCAGCCGCGCGACGACCGCGAGGTCTTCGTCGTCCCGCTTCGGGTGACGGACGGGGACATCGACGAGAACGGCCACGTCAACAACGTGGTCTATGTCCGCTGGCTCCAGGACGTGGGCACGGCCCACTGGGTGGCCCGCTTCGACGCCGACACGCGCGGCAAGTGGTCCTGGGTCGCCTCGCGCCACGAGGTCGACTATTTCCGCGCCCTGCCGCCGGGGTCGGCGCCCGTCGCCCGCACCTGGGTCGGCGAGCCGCAAGGCGCGCGGTTCAATCGCTATGTCCGCATAGAGAACGAGCAGGGCCAGGTCTGCGCACAGGGCGTCTCCGAGTGGGTGCTGGTGGATGCGCGCACCATGCGGCCGGCGCGGATCCCGCCGGACATGCTGACGCCCCTAGCCGGCTGAAAGATCAACGATAGCCGAGAAGGCCGCCCCGGCCTATCCTGTCCCTGAGGCATGGGCAGGGGACGGAAGATGGCGCGTCGACCTACCACCGGCAAACGGGCCGCGCCAAGACGTGCAGCGCCTGCGCCTGCGGCGGACAGCCCACCTTCCTCGCACGTCGCGCTGGGCCGTCTGCGGGTCACGGAGGCGGGCGCGGCCTTCGCCGCCTTCCTGGTGTCGCTGACCGTGCTCCTGCTGGGCGGGTTCCAGCATTTCCGCGGCTCCGAGATCGTCGTGCTGCCGCCGCAGCACGTGTTTCTCTATCGGGACGCGCCCACGCCTGACACCGATGCGCTGGTGCTCGCTGTGGAAGCGGGAATGATCAATACGGCCAGCGCCGACTATGGCGACGTGGCGGTCCAGGCCTACGCCACGCTCGCGGGCACGCCGGCGGACACCGCCCGATTTCCCTACGACGCATCGGTCGAGCCGGTGACCCGCCCGCATGAGGACGGCGCCGCCATGGACTGTCCCATCGACGCGCGATGCATCGTGGCGGCAGGCTCGACTCCTTTGCGACCCGGCCAGATGTCCATGCTGATGATAGAGCGGCGCCCCGCCCTGCTCAGCGTGCCCGGAGGCTCCTCGCGCTCGGTCTGGCTTGCATTCGCGCTCGGCAACTGTCGGGGCGAACCGGAAGTCTGCGGGCGTTACCAGAGCTTCGAGGACGCCGTCGCCGCCCTGCGCCAGGCGCCCGACCTCCAATTTGAAATAACGCTGGAATTTCACAGCGACGGGCGTAAGAGAATCTCCTGTGGTTTCGAGAGCGTAGGCGTAGCGAGCAGAGAAGACTTCCTGAACTTCCTGGAGGAACGAGGATGGGCGACCTTGCGCTGCCAAAGAGACTTGCCGTCCTGATCCTGGCTGCGGCCGCACTGGGGGCCTGCGGTGAGCAACGTGAGACGCCAACGGCTCCCCAACCTGAGGCAAGCCCCCCTGCCACGACGGACGCGCTCGCCGCGACATTCCCAGATGGGGAAATGGTCCTCTGTCCGGGCGACCCCCGGTGCGGGCGACAGGCGGCGACGGACCCCTGGCAGCCCGCGGTTCCCACCTGCCGCGTTCAGTCTCCGCAGCATTTCACTCTGCGTTGCCGGACGCGGGGCGGAGGCGGCTACCAGCCCTGCCCCGGGCCGGGGTGTCCGAACGGACAGATCGATCCGGAGGCGAAGTGCAAGCTCGTCGACTGGTACGCGCTCGTCGACTGCTCTCCAGTGGCCCCCCCGCCCGCGCGGGACGAGTCTACCGGCGCGCCACCTGAGACCGAATAGCAAAAGGCCCCGGATCGCTCCGGGGCCTTCGCATTTCTGGCAGGTCGCTACGCTTACGAGGCGTAGTATTCGACGACCAGGTTCGGCTCCATCTTCACCGGGTACGGCACCTCGGCCAGTTCCGGGACGCGGACGAAGCGGACCGAGAAGCCGCGGTCGCCGATTTCCATATAGTCGGGCACGTCACGTTCCGACGACTGCTGCGCCTCGAGCACCAGGGCCATGTTGCGGGACTTTTCCTTGACCTCGACGACGTCGCCGATCTTCACGCGGTAGGAGGCGATGTTCACCTTCTTGCCGTTGACGGTCACGTGGCCGTGGTTGACGAACTGGCGGGCGGCCCAGGGGGTCGGGACGAACTTGGCGCGGTAGACGACAGCGTCCAGACGCTGTTCGAGCAGGCCGATCAGAAGCTCGGAGGTGTTGCCCTTGCGGCGGGCGGCCTCGTCGTAGGTCTTGCGGAACTGCTTTTCGGTCAGGTTGCCGTAGTAGCCCTTGAGCTTCTGCTTGGCCTTCAGCTGCAGGCCGAAGTCAGAGACCTTGGACTTGCGGCGCTGGCCGTGCTGGCCGGGGCCGTAGGACCGCTTGTTGA
>CAMPGL010000156.1 GCA_946885435.1 uncultured Brevundimonas sp.
CCTGTGGCACGGCTTCGTGTTCCCGTTCGCCTGGATCGGCTCGCTGTTCGACCCCGACATCGCGGTCTACGCGGTACCCAACCGCGGCGGGTGGTACGATTTCGGCTTTTTCCTCGGCATCACCGTGCTCGGCGGCGGCTCGCATTTCAGCTCGAAGCAGGCGCGCCGCGAGAAGCCGGCAGCGGGCTAAGGGAATCCCCTCGTTTCAGCCGATAAAGCTCCGTCGTAGCGAAAACTTTACCATTTCCCGGTTAGCCACAGGGCATGACGAGGGAAGCCCGCAATTACCCGCATCTGCACGGCAACGGCGAGGTCGCCGTCAGCCGCTATTTCGCGTTGTACCTGGCGCAGGCCGGGTGGCTCGCGCTCGGCGGCTACCTGCTCGTCAACGCCTACTGGCCCTCGGCCTGCCAGCCCGACACCCTGCTCGAGGTCTACACCTGCTCGATGCGGCTCGCCGATCAGCGCGGCTGGGTCGAGTCGGCGCTGATGACCTGGCTATGGTCGACGCCGATCCTGGTCGCGCTCGAGTTCCTGCGCCACTACGGCCGCTATCAGCAGCGCCGCCGCTAATCGTTGCGGTCGAAGTCTTCGGCCGCTTCGTCTTCGTCGCGCTCCAGCCCCGCGTTCTGCTCGGCGTCCTCGCCGCGTTCATCCTGCTCGAGCTCGGTCTCGCCGGTCCCGGCCTGCTGCTGACGCGTCGCCGCTTGGCGCGTTTCAGATTCTTGGGGCCCGGTCCGCGGCGGCTCGCCGGGAGCGCGGTCCTGCTTGAGAGTGACGTTGCGCGAATCGCGGGGTTCGTACTCGCCCATGGCTATTTCCTTTCCGCTGGCGACGGCTGGACCACTTCGTCCCACCGGACGCGCGGTTCGGGGGCGGTTGCGTGCGCACCGCCATGGTGCGCGAGCCGTTCGCGGACGTGGACATCGCCACCACCCTGACGCCGGACCGGACCATGGCCGCGCTGGAGGCGGCCGGCCTGAAGTTCGCGCCGACGGGGGTCGAGCACGGCACGGTGACGGCCATCAGCGGCCGACGGGGCTTCGAGGTCACGACCCTGCGCCGTGACGTGGCGACCGACGGCCGCCGCGCCGTGGTGGCCTTCACCACCGACTGGGCCGAGGACGCCGCGCGCCGGGACTTCCGGCTGAATGCGCTCTATGCCGACCGGACGGGCGAAGTGTTCGATCCGACCGGGCAGGGAGTCGAGGACTGCCGCGCGGGCCGCATCGTCTTCGTCGGCGAACCGGAGGCGCGCATCCGCGAGGACTATCTGCGCATCCTGCGGTTCTTCCGCTTCCATGCCTGGTACGGCCGCAGCGAGCCGGACGCGCCGGGCCTGGCCGCCTGCGCGAATCTGAAGGCGGGGATCAGCCAGCTCTCGGCCGAGCGGATTTCCGCGGAGCTGATGAAGCTCCTGGCGGCCCCTGACCCGGTCGGCGCCGTGCGGCTCATGAACGAGACGGGCGTGCTCGAAGAGGCCCTGCCGTTCGAACTGGATCTGCCCCTGTTCGAGGCGATGGTCGGCCTGTCCCAGGACCCCGCGCTTCGCCTGTCGGCCCTGCTGGCGGCGGACTGGGAGATGGTGGAGGCCGCGGCGGCGAAGCTGCGCCTGTCCAACGCCCTGCGCGATCGCCTGCTGGCGGCCCTGCCGGACTTCGTCGAGGTGAGGCTGGGCATGGACCCCCACCCGGCGCGGGTGGCCATCTACCGGCTGGGCAGGAAGGTCTTCATCGACCGCGTCATGCGCGCCTGGGCGGCCGAGCCGGGCCGCTACGCCGGGGCCTGGCCGCTGCTCGATCTCGCCGAAGCCTGGACGCCGCCGCGCTTTCCGATCGGCGGGGCTGAGCTGCGCCAGGCCGGGTTGGAGCCCGGCCCGCGCCTGGGCCAGGTGCTGCGGGACCTGCAGGACTGGTGGATGGCGCGGGACTTCCCTGAGGAGGGGCTCGACGCCAAGCTCGCGGAGCTGATCGGGGCCGGCGCATGAGCGGGACGGCCGGCTATTCGGGCAAGCCGCTTTCGGCAAAGCTGGGGATCAGGCCGGGCGACACTCTGGCCGTGATGGATGCGCCGCCGAACTATCGCCCGCTCGTCGAACCGCTGCCCGAGGGCGTGCGCATCATCGACGGGCCTGACCCCGGCGCCAGGATCCTGCACCTGTTCGTGCGCGACCGCGCCGACCTGGAGGCCAAGGCGCCGACCGCCTTCGGCCACAGGCCCGAGGGCGGCATGGTCTGGGTCTCCTGGCCCAAGAAGACGTCCTCGCTGTTCGTCGACCTCACCGAGGACGGCGTGCGCGAGATCATCCTTCCCACCGGCTGGGTCGACGTGAAGGTCTGCGCGATCGACGCGGACTGGTCCGGCCTGAAATTCCTGAGGCGGAAAGCTTGAACATCGCGATCCTGAAGACCGGCCGGCCGCCCGCCGCGCTGGAGCCGCGCTTCGGCGGCTATCCCGAGATGCTGCAGGCGATGCTGGGCGACGGCGTCGTGGCCACGACCTTCGACGTCCAGGCCGGGGAGCTGCCCGACCCCACCGGGTACGGGGCCGCCCTCCTGACCGGCTCGGCTTCGGGCGTCTATGACGGCGACAGGTGGATCGCCGGCCTGCTGGACTGGCTCCGGGGTGCGCGCGGCCGCACCAGGCTGGTCGGCGTCTGTTTCGGCCACCAGGCCATGGCTCAGGCCTTCGGCGGCCGCGTCATCAAGTCCGACAAGGGCTGGGGCGTGGGGCTGCAGGCCTATCGCGTCGTGTCCGAAGAAAGCTGGATGCAGCCGTCGGCGGAGGAGGTCGCCATCCCCGCCTCTCACCAGGACCAGGTCGTCGATCAACCGCCGGGCTCCCGCGTCTGGCTGGCCAGCGACTTCACCCCCTATGCAGGCCTGGCCTATGGCGCCGACGCCATCTCGCTTCAGCCGCATCCGGAGTTCACGCCCGCCTACGCCGCCGCCCTGGTCGACGGCCGACGCGGCGACCGGTTCGACGACGCCTTCGCAGACCAGGCCATCGCCAGCCTGGGGCGGCCCAACGACCGTACCCTGCTGGGCGAGTGGATCAGTCGGTTTCTCGCAGGCTGAGCGCCGTCAGTCTCCGATAGGTGTCTGCGGGCCCCAGGCTGTGCAGTCTGACGTCTCTCAACTGAAAGGAGACGCACATGACACTTCAGAAGATCGCCCTCGCCGCCGCCCTGGTGGCCGCCGGATTCGTCGCCGGCCTGGCCGGACCGCAGCCCACCCAGGCCCAGTCCGGCGGCCGCTGGGAGCCCGCAGGCTCCTTCGACAACGGCCAGGGCGGCGAGGTCTGGATGATCAATCCCACGACCGGCCAGGCGCGCAACTGCTATTGGACCGGCTCGGACTCCTATCGTTACATCACCTGCGCCAACAGCTGACGGCCGTCAGCAGGGGTAGCGTTCCGCCATCCATTCCCGGATCGCCTGGGTCACGCTGATGTGCCGCCGCGAGGGCGGGATCGACCGAAACCGGGCGAGCAGGTCCTCGGCGGACATCGACATGCGCGTGCCCTCGGCCGGGCAGAAGTCGGTCGGGCGTCCGGCGTCGCGGTCCGCGCGGTATTCGTCGCGCACGGTGCGGAAGGCGCCCTGAAGTTCGCCCATCAACCGACGTGCGTCTGAGCGAAGCAGGGCGGTCGGGTTCATCGGGATGTCCTCGGCCTCCTCGAGAAACTCGCTGACCGGCATGGCCTGGGCGAACGGGGCCAGCAGCAGGCCGGAGGCGAGGGCGGCGGCCGCGAGGACGGTCTTCATGCGGGATCCCGGAAAGAAGAAAGGCGCGCCCACAGGGGCGCGCCTTCCAATCGTCGTCAAGCTTGCGGCGAAAGTCAGGCTTCTTCGCCGAAGCCTTCCTGCTGGCCGGCGCCGCCTTCGAAGAGGTCCTTGGCCTGTTCGGCGGCGAGCTCGCGCTCCTCGTCGAACTGGCTGCGGATGACGTCTTCGCCGCGGGCCTGACGCTCGGCCTCGTCGGCCGAACGGGCCACGTTGACCTTGACCGTCACGGTGACCTCGGCGTGCAGGCGGACCTGCACTTCGTGGACGCCGAGAGTCTTGATCGGCAGGTTCAGCACGACCTGGCTGCGTTCGACCTTGCCGCCCTCAGCCTGGATGGCGTCGGCGATGTCGCGCGCGGTGACCGAGCCGTAGAGCTGGCCGGACTCGCCCGCCTGGCGGATCAGGACGTAGGACGAGCCGTCGAGCTTCTCGCCGGCCTTGCCGGCTTCGGCCTTGGCCTTCTCGTTGCGGGCCTCGATCTGGGCGCGCTGGGCCTCGAAGACCTTCAGGTTCGCCGAGGTGGCCCGGAGGGCCTTGTCGCGCGGCAGAAGGAAGTTGCGGGCGAAGCCGTCCTTGACAGTGACGACGTCGCCGATGGCGCCGAGGTTCTCGACGCGTTCAAGCAGAACGACCTTCATCTTACTTCACCACGTAGGGCAGGAGGGCCAGATAGCGGGCGCGCTTGATGGCCTTGGCCAGTTCGCGCTGCTTCTTCTG
>CAMPGL010000157.1 GCA_946885435.1 uncultured Brevundimonas sp.
TGCGCATCGGCCAGCGCCTGTACGACGCGCGGCGCGACCTGTGCGAGGCGCAGAATCTGAAGGGCATTGTCTTCGGCGGCCGCATGCCGGGCCTGGCGCGGCGCAAGGCCGCCTATCCCGATGCGCGCGAGTATCTGGACGCGGTCACGGCCAGAAAGCTGAACGACCCGGTCGTCGGCTTCCACATGCGCTCCGGTTTCGAGCCGATCGGGGTGCTGGAGAACTATCTGGCCTCGGACACCGCCTCGATGGGCCACGCGGCGCACATGGTCTGGCGCAATCCCTACTACGTCGAGGCCCACGGCCGGGGTGCGGCCTTCGCCGTCAAGGAGACGGTGCGGGTCGCGACGGTCCAGCTTCAGGCCCGCAAGGTCTCGAGCTTCGAGGAGTTCATCTCCAACATCGAATATTTCGTCGACGTGACCTCGGACTACCGCTCGGACTTCGTGGTGTTTCCGGAGCTGTTCACCCTGCAGCTGCTGTCGCTGGAGTCGAAGAAGCTGAGCCCGGTGGAGTCGATCGAGGCCCTGACCCGCTACACGCCGCGCTTCGTCGAGGCGCTGCGCAAGATGGCGGTCGAATACAACATCAACATCATCGGCGGCTCCCACCCCACGCAGACCGACGACGGCGAGATCCAGAACGTGGCCTACGTCTTCCTGCGCGACGGCTCGGTCCACGAGCAGGAGAAGATCCACCCGACCCCGAACGAGCGCCACTGGTGGAACATCAAGGGCGGCGACCGGGTCCACGCCATCCCGACCGACTGCGGGCCCATCGGGGTGCTGATCTGCTACGACTCGGAGTTCCCCGAACTGGCCCGGCGGCTGGTCGACGAGGGCGCGCGGCTGCTGTTCGTGCCGTTCTGCACCGACAACCGGCAGGGCTATCTGCGGGTGCGCTACTGCTCGCAGGCGCGGGCCATCGAGAACCAGTGCTACGTCACCCTGTCGGGCAACGTCGGCAACCTGCCGAACGTCGAGAACATGGACATCCAGTACGCCCAGTCCTGCATCCTGACGCCGTGCGACTTCCCCTTCGCGCGGGACGGCGTGGCGGCCGAGGCCAGCGAGAATGTCGAGACGGTGACGGTCGCGGACCTGGACCTGTCCGACCTGGCCTGGGCCAAGGCGCAGGGCACGGTGCGCAACCTCAGGGACCGTCGCTTCGACCTCTACAAGACCGTCTGGACCGACGAGAAGTGAGCGCCCTCCAGACGGACGTTCTCGTCGTAGGCGCGGGCCCGGCCGGCCTGACGGCGGCGACCTATCTGGGGCGCTTTCACCGGCGCACGGTGGTGGCCGACGGCGGCGAACCGCGCGCCGCCTGGATCCCCCTCAGTCACAACATGCCGGCCTTTCCGGAGGGCGCCGACGGGTCGACCATCCTGGGCCGCATGCGCGATCAGGCCGAGCGCTACGGCGCCGCGATCCGGCCGGGCCGCATCCGCAAGCTGACGGCGACGGACGATGGGTTCCTGGGCTGTTTCGAGGACGGCGGCGAGGTCGTGGCCCGGGCGGTGCTGCTGGCGACGGGCGTGGAGGACCGCCGCCCGCCCCTGCCCGGCGTCGAGCGCGCCATCGAACGCGGCCTGGTCCGCATCTGCCCGATCTGCGACGCCTACGAGGCGACGGACAGGGCCATCGCGGTGATCGGCGACGGCGACAAGGGCGCGCGCGAATGCGCCTTCCTGCGCAGCTATTCCGACCGGGTCGCCCTGATCCACGTCGGCGCGCCGGAGGATCTGGCCCGGCGCGGTGACCTGGAGGCCCTGGGGGTTGAGGTGATCGACACCGCCTTCGACGAGGTCCGCCTCGAGGACGACCGCATCACCGCCCTGTCCTGGGAAGGCGAGGCGCGCAGCTTCGACGTCCTCTATTCGGCGCTGGGCACCGACGCGAACGTCAAGCTGGCCGTCCAGCTCGGCGCCGAGCGCAGCGAGGACGGCCGCCTGGTCGTCACCGACCACAACGAAACCAGCGTGCCGGGCCTCTATGCGGCGGGCGATGTGGTGCTGGGCCTCAACCAGATCGCGGTCGCCACCGCCGAAGCCGCCATCGCCGCGACGGACATCCACAACCGCCTGTGCCAGGCCGACGGGATGCGGCTCTGAGCGGAGGACGGTCAGACGCCAATGTCCGCTTTCGACCCATAGCGGACATTGCCTGCTTACCGCAGGCTACGATCAGCGGTCCTAAATCCAGCAGCCGACCAAGGACATGATCGTGATAGGGGTCCAAAGCAGCATCGTTGGGCAAATGGCGACGGCCATGCCCGCGATAAAACGCCGACGTCCTGGATAGACCACAAGAAGCGCTATCACCGAAGCCAGGTTGGCTATCGCAAGGAGCCACGGAGCGCCTCCCAAAAGTCGGTCCGAGCAGGTGCCCGCCGGGAGGCTGAAGAACGTGTGCAGGAGCAGGAGACCAGCCAAGGGAGCCAGCAGGATTAGGGCAATCCAGATGTAGGGCCTCAACCGGGGCTTCCGCCAGGGATAGCCCCACCCCGCGATCGGCAGCCCGACAATGGCAGAGCCTCCGAACATCGCAAAGCTAAGCGCGAAGTTGGCTAGATGGCAGAAGTTGCAGTCGTTCACCGCTGTGACCCAGGTGCATTAGCGACGAGCAGCTTATCCCGGAACGTCCGCTTCCCACCCTTAGCGGACGGTAGGCTCTGGCCTCCAGCAGTCGGCGGTATCCGCTTCAAACGCTTCAATCCAATCCCCGGGGATTGAGCCGTGGTTGCCGGTGAGCGTCATCACTGTCGGCGGAGCCTCGCCGGTGGCTAGTTGGACCTCCAACAAAAATCCGGTTCCGTCGCCGACTATCCATATGCGCTCTGGCGGCACAGGAGGGCCGTCCCCAGGCCCATAGCCCTGAAGCCGCACTGGGGGCACGTCCAGACCGTTCAACCTTCGTAGCGCCGCTGTGAGACCCGGGCATGATCGCTCATCCGTAAGGCTGCGCTCCACTGGCACCAAGCGAGCAACCGTTTCTGGGTCGGGCATCCAGTTGGAGCGCGCTTCCGGCCAGTCGTAGAAGTTCCCACTGCGGGCGTAGCGACGATAGCCGTCAATCATAAGATCGACAGGATAGGCTGCGGCGATCGCGGCCTCGATATCCGCGTTGGTGTAGCTGACGCGATGAGCGATGACGTATCGCGACTCCACCTCTCCCCCGTTCCTGACATACCCCCAACTAAGGGTCACAGCCCATGTCGATGGCCGCCCGAACGCCGGCTCGGCAGACATGAAACCCCAACTAGCTTCACTCGGATCGATCATTTCCGCACGGAGCCAGAGGTCCGCCGTTGCCCATCTTACCGCTTGGAAGTGGTCCATGAGCCCGAGCTGCTCCGCAGCGGCAACCTCGTCCAGTTCGTCCAGGCGAGCGCTGATATCGCTGAGGTTGGTCGGCGGTGCGGAGGCTGGTTGGGCTACCAACCAAGCCGCCATGGCAAGCTCAATCACCATTAGCCTGCGCCCCCACGTCTGCCTCGCCGCAGACTACAATCGACGAACGTCCGCTTTCCACCCGTTGCAGATGGTCGCACGCCGTTCGATGATCCGACGATGTCACCAGCCGCATCGCAATGATCCAAGCAATGATCTGGGCCATCGCGATTGTGGCTACCATCGTTGGCGTCGGGCTCTACGCCTATTCCAGATTTTACCTAGAAGGCTGGATCCGCCTTCGGCTCGTCGCGGGCCTTCTGCTCGGCGCTGTGGTCGTATTGATGATGCTGTCTGCAAGCCTAGACCGGCTGGGTGGATGAAGTCACATGCCCCGCAGGGAGCCGAGCAAGTCGCGAACCGCTCTGTCCGCTTTCCACCCTCAGCGGCCCTTGTCATCCGATCACCGGCGCTTAGCGTCAATCAGCGTCCGTAAAGCGCGCTAGGTCTACGGCGCGAAGGAGGTGGTCATGGTCGTCGCCTTGTCCTTGCTTGCCCTGGCGGCATGGCTCGTAGCGCTCCGGGCGGGCGCGACGTTGATGTTGGCGAGTGTCGAGGATCGACCGCGGTGGCGAGGGCAGGTCTTGGCCGCCGCCTCGTTGCTGCTGATGTGCTTGGCGGTATATCTGGGCGAAGGAGCGGGGTGATCACCGGTCGAGGTCTCAGCCTCGCGACCCAGCGTCCGCTTTCCACCCATAGCAGACTCCAACCATCGGGGCCGACACCGCCGACTTAGCGGCCCGCACTGAAATAGCTGCTGACGACTAGGACGGCGAACATCATCAGAAAGATGAGCTTCGTCCGGGTGCTCGCTTTGTGGAAAGGTTCGAGTTCCATTCTGGTAATCCTTCACGGCTGCGAACGTCCGCTTTCCACCC
>CAMPGL010000158.1 GCA_946885435.1 uncultured Brevundimonas sp.
GAGCGGCTGTTGTAGATGTCGGCCTCGGTCGGCACGACGTTGTAGTCGCCGGCCAGGATCACCGGCGCCTCTGTCTTGAGCAGGCCCTTGGCGTGGCGCGCCAGCCGGTCGAACCAGGCCAGCTTGTAGTCGAACTTGGGTCCGGGCTGCGGATTGCCGTTGGGGAGATAGAGGCTGGCGACCAGCACGCCGCCGACGGCGGCTTCGATATAGCGGCTCTGGCTGTCGGCCTCGTCGCCCGGCAGGCGCCGACGAGTGACGACCGGCTCGCCGATGCGGCTGAGGATCGCCACGCCGTTCCATCGGTGCTCACCCTGCCAGACCGCATCATAGCCGGCCGCGTGGATGGCCTTCGCCGGGAACTGTTCGGTCGCCGCCTTGAGCTCCTGCAGGCAGGCGACGTCGGGCCGCGCGTCCTCAAGCCATGCCAGCAGATTGGCCAGGCGGGTGTTGACGCCGTTGATGTTGAAGGTGGCGATGCGCACGCCTCAGGCCTCGTGGCGGCTCCGCGTAGCCGACGTCACGAAGCCGGCCAGCTCGGCCTGGGTGAAGGGCTTGGCCAGCTTGAGGGCGTTCAGCCCCTGGCCGGGCGGCATGTCCGCATAGCCGGTGGCGATGGCCACCGGGAGGTCGGGCTTGAGCCCGGCCACCTCCGCCGCCAGCTGGGCGCCGGTCATCCGGGGCATGACCTGGTCGGTGAGTACGAGGTCGATCCACGGGCGCTCGCGGATGATCTCCAGGGCCTGGGCCCCGGAGGAGGCCGAAAGCACCTCGTGGCCGAGATCCTCCAGCATGGCGACGGTGTTCATCAGCACGAGGTCGTCGTCGTCGACGGCGAGTATGACGAGCCGGCCGTCACGCGCGCCGGCCTTGCGCGGATCCGCCGACAGCCGAAGCCCCTCGGATGCGCCTGCGGCGACCGGCAGCCAAAGGCTGACCGTCGTGCCCTTGCCCGGGCGGCTCTGAATCTCCAGGCGCCCGCCGGACTGGGCGGCGAGACCATGAACCATGGAAAGGCCCAGGCCCGTTCCCTTGCCGACCCCCTTGGTGGTGAAGAAGGGCTCGCTGGCGCGCGCCACTGTGAGCGGATCCATGCCTTCGCCGGTGTCGGCCACACTGAGCCGGACATAGTCGCCGGGCGCCAGCACCGCGTCGCCTTCGCCGACCGTCTCCTTGCTGGCTGTGATGGTGATGGTCCCACCTTCCGGCATGGCGTCGCGCGCGTTGACCGCCAGGTTCAACAGCCCGGTCTCAAGCTGATAGGGATCGGTGCTCACCAGCGGCAGGCCCGACGGAAAGCGCGTGCTGACGTGAACGGCGGGACCGATGCTGCGGCTGACGAAGTCGGTCATGCCGCGCGCCAGGGCGGCGACGTCCACCGGCTCGACCTTCAGTTCCTGCTTTCGCGCGAAGGCGAGCATGCGCTGGGTCAGGACCGCGCCCCGCTGGGCGCCCTGGACGGCGTTCTCGATCAGCGGCGTGATCCTGGGATCGTACGGCAGCCGCTTCTTGACCAGCTCCAGACTGCCCAGGACGGCCATCAGCAGGTTGTTGAAGTCATGGGCGACGCCGCCCGTCAGCTGTCCGACCGCCTCCATCTTCTGGGCCTGGAACAGGGCCTCGCGCGCCTCGTCGAGCTGGCGCTGGGACTCCATGCGCTCGGTGATGTCGCGGGTGATCTTGGCGAAACCAATGACCTGGCCGTCGTCATCGTGGATGGCGTCGATGATGACATGGGCCCAGAAGCGGCTGCCGTCCTTGCGGAGACGCCAGCCTTCGCGTTCGAACCGGCCCTGTTCGGCGGCGGCGCGGAGCGCGATGCCGGGCCAGCCCGCCTCCTGGTCCTCCGGGGTGTAGAAGCGCGAAAAGTGTTGGCCGATTATCTCGGAGGGCTCGTAACCCTTGATACGGCGGGCCCCGGAGTTCCAGCTCGAGACGCGCCCCTCGGCGTCCAGCAGATAGATGGCGTAGTCAGTGACGCCCTCGACCAGCAGGCGGAACTGCTCCTCGCTGCGGCGCAGGCCCTCTTCGGCCGCGCGCTTCTCGGTCAGGTCGCGTGTGATCTTGGCGAAGCCGATCAGCTCGCCCTGTGGCGTTCGGATCGGATCGATGATGACGTGCGCCCAGAACCGAGCGCCGTCCTTGCGTAGCCGCCAGCCCTCGTGCTCGAAGCGCCCCTCCCGTTCGGCCGTCGCCAGGGCGCGCGCCGGCAATCCGGTCTCGCGATCCTCGGGGGTGTAGAAGCGGGAGAAGTGCTGGCCGATGATCTCGTCGGGCCGGTACCCCTTGAAGCGTTCGGCGCCGACGTTCCAGCTCGATACCAAGCCCTGCGCATCGAGCATGAAGATCGCATAGTCCGTGATCGCATCGACCAGCAGCCGGTATCGGCTTTCGTCCGCGCTGGCCGGGATCTTGGGACTAGAATTCATCAAGGACGAGCCCCCCGGCTCAACTCTCGGCGCGCTTGGTGAAAACGGCTCGAAAAGCATCCGGTTCCGGACGAAGCGTGACTATTGGCCAAACCCCGTTTGCTGCTCAGATGCGGCCGCGCACGACCGCCCAGGTCAGGCGAAGCCGCTTGAGGGGTTCCGGCGCGTCGCCCGTCCCCAGAGCGACGTGCGCCACCGCCGGAAAGGCGCTCGCCGGAAGTCGGCGCAGACCCAGGTTGGCCGCCGGGCGCAGGGCGCGTGCCTCCTCGACGCGTCCGGTCACAAAGAGGCCGCGCATCTGGCCCGCCCTCTCGGTCGCCGCCTCGTGTCCGGGCCCGGCCAGCAGACGGACGGCGGCCTGCATCGGCGCGACGAACAGGCCGTCGAGGTCGTGCGGCTCCCCATGCGCCCGCCCGACATGCGCGGCGATCAGTCGGTCCATGGGATCGCGGACCAGGCCGCGTCGGCTGACGATGTCCGCCAGAGCCTCGAGCACGGGGTGCCCCTTGCGAGGATTGCCGGCGAAAACGCCGTCGAGCTGCTCGGTCCACCAGGCGTAGCGCATCTCCGCCAGCATCGGCTGGACCACCTTGGCCGGGATGGCGACCAGCTCCGCCTCGAAGGCGTAGAGCACCATCAGATCGGCGCGAGCCGCCTCGTCGGTGACGAAGCGGCTCGACATCCATCGGTCGGGGTCGGCGAGGCGGACCTTGCCGTCGAAGTCGTAGGCGGCCGTCATCCGGCCTGACGCGCCGCCGTGAGCATCAGCCGAACAACGTCTGGTACATGGTCATGGACGTCAGCATCGGCAGCGACAGCAGCAGGTTGGTGCGGCTGAAAAGCATGGCCGTCTTGGCCGCCTTGGCCTTGGCGTCTGCGTCGTAGCCCTCCTTGATGCCCAGCGCGATCTTCTGGTTCGGCCAGATGAAGCCCCAGACGTTGATGAACATCACGATGGCCAGCCAGACCCCGACGCCCAGGAGGGTGAAGCCGCCGTCGCCCTCGCCATAGCCGCCGACCAGGCCGAGGCTCAGGGTCTCGACCGCGTAGGCGTGGCCGCGCAGGGAGGCCAGGATCAGCCCGGCCAGCACCGTGCCCAGCGCGGACCAGCGGAACCAGAACAGCGCCTCGGGCGCGATGTGCTTGCCAACCGCCGGCTTCAGCTCGGCCGGAATGGCGGGCATGACCCGGATCTGGACGAAGTTGAAATAGTACAGGAGCCCGATCCACAGGATGCCGAAGAAGACGTGGACCCAGCGGAAGATCGCCTGCCAGTAGCCGACGTCGCCCAGCTCACGGCCGGAGTTCACGCCGAAGGCCCAGATCATCACCACCGCAAGGATCAGGCTGACGATCAGGGTGTTTCGAAAGTTGGACAGCAGTCCGGCCATGTCAGCTCCTCCCAAGCCGAAGAATCGGCGCGACCATAGCGCCGCGCGCGTCCGACAAAAACCGACAGGCTTTGGGGCTATTCCCTAGGGCTTGGACGCCATGCCCAGCTTGATCGCTTCCGGTTCGTCGTCGCCCATCTCGCCCCGCTTCACACCCCACAGGAGAATGATTGGAGCGCCGACGTAGATCGACGAGTAGGTGCCGAAGACGATGCCGAACATCAGGGCCACCGAGAAGGCGAACAGGCTCTCGCCGCCCAGGATGGCCAGCGCCGCGAGCGCCATGAGGGCCGTGACGCCGGTGATGATGGTGCGCGACAGCGTCTCGTTGATCGACAGGTCGATCACGTCTCGCAAAGGCATCTTCTTGTACTTGCGCAGGTTCTCGCGCAGACGGTCGAACACCACGACGGTGTCGTTCATCGAGTAGCCGATGACGGTCAGGACCGCGGCCACGGCCGTCAGGGTGAACTCCATCTTGG
>CAMPGL010000159.1 GCA_946885435.1 uncultured Brevundimonas sp.
TCATGGGGGTGACGCTCGCCGACGCGCCGCGCGCCGAGGCCGAGGCCGCCAAGGTCGAGAGCCAGACCCGGCCGGACTTCGGCCTGCTGCTCGATCCGCCGCCGCGCAGTTCGCGGCCGCGCAACCATGGCCGCGACCGGCCGTGGCGCTGGCGCGATCACTATTCCGGCTGGCGCGACGACCACGGGCGAGACTGGGATCACTACTGGCGCGGCCGGCCCGACGACGTGGCCGCGGTCGACTGCGGCTACGAGGCCAGCCCCTTCCTGCTCCAGCGCGCGGTCGAGCACCTGCGGCCCGGCGGCACCCTGATCCTGCGCGGCCAGGGCTGCGTCGGCTGGCTCGATATCGACAAGCCGCTGACGATCATCGGCGATGCGGACCTCGATCCCGCCAACTTCGGCCCGACCACGCCCGCCACGCTGCGGGCGCCCGACGGCCTGCCCTGTGTGACGGTGGCGGCCGGTGTGCGCGTCGAGATTCGTGATGTGGTCTTCGAGGCCACCAATGCCCGCGACGCCGCCTGCATCGTCGGCTACGACGCCGAGATCGTCATGCGGCGCTCGGCCATCCGCTACAGCGGTGACGAATCCGCTGTTTTCGCGGACGGCGGCCTGTTCGATTTCCGCGACGGCGCCGTCAACGCCGAGACCCTGGGCGCGGCGGTCGTCGGCTATGGGGCGACCGTGACCGTCAACCGGGCGCGCGTGACCAGCTCCAGCCTGGGTTTCGAACTGACGCCGGGCGGCGCCGCGCCCTCCACCCTGTCCGAGCTGACGATGCTGGCCGGCCAGCGGGCCGAGGGTTACGGCCCCCGCGCCATCGGGGTGCTGGTGCGCGGCTCACGCGAGCTCGGCCGCGTGTCGATCGCCGGCGCGGTGATCTGCGGCTACGACGAGGCGCTGGCCGTGGACGGCGCGTCGCTGCAGGTGACCAACAGCCTGATCTGCCTGTCGCGCAAGGGTGCGGTGCTCTATTCCGGCGACCTGTCGATCGAGAATTCGCTCGTAGGGGCCGAGGACGTCGGCGTGGCCGCCGGCCAGGGCCGGGCGCGCATTCTGAACAACAGCTTCTACGGTGTCTCGCGCGTCTTCGTCGTCGAGCGCGCCCAGGTCGAGGCCTACGGCAACGTGGTCTATTCGCGAAGCGCCTGCCAGCCCGGCCGGCGGCCGCGCGACGGCCGACGCGAGCGGGGCCGCTATGACTGGTTCGCGCCCCAGGGCGACGGATGGGAATGCGCCTACGACGACTACGCCGCGCGCGACTTCTGGGACCGCGGCGAGCGTCTGATGGGCCGAGATTATCAGGACTATTCGCCCGAGTGGGACGGCTACGACCAGTACCGCAACGGCCAAGGCTGGTACGACGAGGACGGGCGCTATCACTGGGACGGCGACGGCGAGCGCCACCGGTACTGACCGTCAGCCAGATCCCGCAGTCAGGACGCGGCGCTCCAGCTCAGAGAGGCTGGCTGCGCCGCCATCCCCGACACCTAGATGAAACTACGTAGGGGGAAGCCCGGAATTTCGGCGCGGTCGGGTGAGGCCTACACCCCGCCCGTCCAGTTCGGCCGCCTGTCGCGGCCCGTGTGTAGGTGTGCAAATGATGACCCCCCTCGTCGACCTTTCGGTCCACCATCAGCCCAAGGGCCTGTCGGACCGCGTCGCTTTCGGTTTCACCAAGGTGCTGCGCTGGTGCGCGGACACCTTCTTCGCCAAGCGCTACGGCCACCGGGCGGTGGTGCTGGAGACCGTCGCCGCCGTCCCCGGCATGGTCGGCGCCACCATCAACCACCTCAGCTGCCTGCGCCGCATGTGCGACGACCGCGGGTGGATCAAGACGCTCATGGACGAGGCCGAAAACGAGCGCATGCACCTGATGACCTTCATCGAGATCTCGAAGCCGACCCTGTTCGAGCGCTTCGTCATCGTCTCGGTGCAGTGGGTCTTCTACCTCTGCTTCTTCGGTCTCTACCTGGTCCACGCCAAGACGGCGCACCGCGTGGTCGGCTACTTCGAGGAAGAGGCGGTGATCAGCTACACCCACTATCTCGCCGAGATCGACGAAGGCCGCAGCCCGAACGTCCCGGCGCCCGAGATCGCCAAGCGCTACTGGGGCCTGCCGGACGACGCCACCTTGCGCGACGTGGTTCTGGTGGTCCGCGCCGACGAGGCCCACCACCGCGACGTCAACCACGGCTACGCCAACGAGCTGGGCGGCCTGCCCGTGGGCGAGGTGGCCCCCTGCCCGCCTCACGTGGCGCTCGAACCGGCCTGGAAGACCGCGGCCTGACCTTCGAACCGGACGCCGGCGGTCCCCGCCGGCGTCCGGGCGTATTCGACGCTGGCGGCGCGCCGGACGCGTGCTAGCTTCCCCCGGCTTTTCAAAACCGGGAGTCCGCCGTTGATCGTCAAAGCTGGTTTCGCGCTTCAACTTCTGGCGGGCGCGTCCGTCGTCGCCCTCCTCGCCGCCACGCCGGCGGCCGCCCAGGACGCCCCGATCGTCCAGCCGGGCGCGCCCGGTCAGGCCACCCGCACCCTGAGCCCCGAAGAGGCGGCGCGGATCTCCAATAACCGCTATTCCGCCGACGACGTGCGCTTCATGCAGGAGATGATCCTGCACCATGCCCAGGCGGTCGAGATGGCCGCCCTGGTTGAGGCCCGGACCAACAACCCGGCCGTGGTCGAACTTGCCGGTCGCATCAACGCCAGCCAGGCCGACGAGATGGCCTTCATGCGCGGCTGGCTGACCGAGCGCGGCGAACAGGCCCCCGATCCGGCCGATCCCCACGCCATGCACAGCCTCGGTCACCATGACCATTCGAGCATGGTCGGCATGGCCTCCTCCGAGCAGATGGCCGAGCTGGCCGCCGCCAGCGGCGCGGCTTTCGACCGCCAGTTCCTGCAGCTGATGATCCGCCACCATGAAGGCGCGGTGGAGATGGTCGATCACCTGCTCGGCCGGCCAGGCTCGGCCTATGATCCGGTGCTGTACCAGTTCGTCACCGACGTGAAGAACGAGCAGCAGGCCGAGATCCGCCGCATGGGCGCGGAGCTGCGCGGCCTGGCAGAGGATCCGCGCACGACCCTCACCGGCGGCTTCCGCGACGCGGGCCAGGCCATCGACGGCATGCGGCTGGTGGCCAGCCTGCCGAAGCCGCCAGGCTTCTTCGATCCGACCAACCCGGCGGGCATGCCCCTGCCCGTCCCCGGCACCGAGGACGACGGCGATCCGGACGGCGACGGCATCGAAGGGCGCTTCGGCGAGCGCGGGCCGTTCCTCAGCTTCGCCAACACCGACATGGCCTTCGCCGGCGACCTGATGGCGGTCGGCAACTACCACGGCTTCCAGCTCTACCGCCTGGGCGCAGCCGAACCCCAGCTGATCAGCGCGGTCATCTGCCCCGGCGGACAGGGCGACGTCTCGATCGTCGACGACCTGCTGATCATGTCGGTGGAATCCACCAACGGCCGCGTCGACTGCGGACGCGAGGGCGTGGAGTCCGGCCCGAGCGAGGACCGCTTCCGCGGCATCCGCATCTTCGACATCAGCAATCCCGCGACCCCGGTCCAAGTGGGTCAGGTCCAGACCTGCCGTGGCTCGCACACCCACTCGGTGGTGTCGTCCGACGAACGGTCGATCATCGTCTACAACTCGGGCACGGCGGGCGTCCGTGACGAGGAGGAGCTGGCCGGCTGCGTCTCGGGTGATCTGGGCGACACCCGCACGGCCCTGTTCAGCATCGACGTGATCGAGATCCCGCGCGCCGATCCGTCGATGGCCCGCATCATCGACAGCCCGCGCGTCTTCGCCGACGACGAGACCGGCCGCATCGCGGGCTTGTGGCTGGGCGGCGACCACGGCGAGGGCACCCAGACCACCAGCCAGACCAACCAGTGCCACGACATCACGGTCTTCCCGACGCGGAACCTGGCGGCCGGGGCCTGCTCGGGCAACGGCATCATCCTGGACATCTCGGACCCGCGCCGGCCGCGCCGCATCGACGCAGTGACCGATCCGGGCTTCGCCTACTGGCACTCGGCGACCTTCAACAACGACGGCACCACCGTGCTGTTCACCGACGAGTGGGGCGGCGGCGGCAGGCCGCGCTGCCGCGTCCAGGACCCAATGACCTGGGGCGCCGACGCCTTCTACGACATCGTGGACGGACGGCTGGTCCAGCGAGGCTACTTCAAGCTGCCGGCCGCCCAGACCGAGTTCGAGAACTGCGTCGCCCACAACGGCTCGATCGTGCCGGTGCCGGGCCGCGATAT
>CAMPGL010000160.1 GCA_946885435.1 uncultured Brevundimonas sp.
CGAGGCGGTCGATGAAGTCGCGGTCGTGGCTGACCAGGATGAGGGTGCCGTCGTAGTCCTCGAGCAGGTCCTCGAGGCGGTCGAGCGTCTCCATGTCGAGGTCGTTGGTGGGCTCGTCGAGCACCAGCAGGTTCGCGGGCTTGGCCAGCGCGCGTGCGAGCAGCAGGCGGTTACGCTCTCCGCCTGACAGGGTCGAGACCGGCTGGCGCAGCTGGCTTTCCTTGAAGAGAAAGTCCTTGGCGTAGGCGGCGACGTGCTTGGACTGGCCGCGCACCAGGACGGAGTCGCCGCCGCCGGGGGTGAGGGCGTCCCACAGGGTCATGTCGGAGCGGAGATCGGCGCGGGCCTGGTCGAGGTAGACGGGCTCGAGGTTGGCGCCGAGGCGGACCGTGCCGGCGTCGGGCTGGATCTCGCCGAGGAGCAGGCGGACGAGCGTCGTCTTGCCGGCGCCGTTGGGGCCGACGATGGCCAGGCGGTCGCCGCGCATGACGCGGGTGGAGAAGGGCTTGAGGATGGTGCGGGTGGAAGCAGTCCCCTCCACCGCCTCGCGGCCCCCCTCCCCCCCGCTGCGCGGCGGGGAGGAGAAGGCTTTCGAGACGCCCTTCAGCTCGGCGACGAGCTTGCCGGAGGTCTGGCCGGAGTCGACGCCGAGCTGGATCTCGCGCGGGAGGTCGGCGACGCGGCGGGCGCGGTCCTGGCGCAGCGCCTCCAGCCGGCGGGCGCGGCCCTCGTTGCGGGTGCGCTGGGCGGTGATGGAGCGGTAGAAGGTGTAGGTCTCGCGCTCGATCTCCTTGGTGAGGCGGCGGAGGGATTCGGCCTCCTCCTCGGTAACCTTGGCGGCCCAGGCGTCGAAGGCCTTGAAGCCCTTGTCGAGGGTGCGGACCTTGCGGTTCTCCAGCCAGAAGCAGCGCTTCGTGGTCCGCTCCAGGAAGGTGCGGTCGTGGCTGACCATGAGGACGGCGAAGCGGGCAGCGGTGAGTTCGCGTTCGAGGGTCTCGATGGCCAGGATGTCGAGGTGGTTGGTCGGCTCGTCCAGCAGCAGCAGGTCGGGCTGTTCGGCGAAGGCGCGGGCGAGGTCGGCGCGGCGAGTCTCGCCGCCGGACAGGCGCTCGGTGGTCTTTTCGGGATCGAGGCCGAAGGTCTCCAGCCACTGATCGGCGGCCCAGGGATCGGCGCCGCCCGAGACGGCGTGATCGCGCAGGGTCGGTCCCTGGATGTCCGGCTCCTGCGGCACGAAGGCGAAGCGGGCGCCGGCCTGGACGGAGCGATCGCCGGAGTCGGGTTCGATCCGGCCCGTGACCACCTTCATCAGGGTGGACTTGCCCGCGCCATTGCGGCCGACGAGGCAGGCCCGATCGCCCGGCGCGATGGCCAGGTCGACACCGTCGAACAGCGGGTTCGGACCGTCCTGAAGACGGACGTCGCGAAGCGCGACGAGGGGAGGCCGGGCGGACATGAGGCGGGGGGTATATAGGCCCTCGGCCCCAGGGCCTAGGGCCTGGGGCTACTGCGCCGCGCCGCGGAAGATGGCGTTGAGGAAGAGGACGTCCAGGCCCCGCAGGTAGCCGCGGAAGGTGGGGTCCTGGGTGAAGCCGATGACCCGGCCCTGGCCCATGGGGCGGACCATGACATAGGGCTTGAAGGCCAGCTGGCGGCGGTTCTCCTCCCACAGGTGGCCGGCGACGAGCAGGTCGGAGGCGGCCGGGAAGCGGGCGACGTTGACGCCCTCGTCACGGCGCAGCGGGCTGTAGATGGCCGAGCCGTTGACTAGCACGTTCAGGCGCGACGGCAGGCCGGTGGAGAGCCAGTGGTCGGGCTCGAGCTCGACCTGGGCGAGGACGCCAAGGACATAATCAGGCTGGGCCTCGGTGGGCGTGATGGCGCCGGCGTAGTCGTCGGCGTCGGCGATGGCCTGGGCGCCGTCCTCGGGGGCGTCGCCCTCGGTGGCGAGGCTCTCGCGGGTCGTGGGCAGGAAGGCGTTGTCGCCGGCGATGAGGAAGTCGGTCGCGCCGCCCAGGCCGATCAGGACGCCGCCCTGCTGGACCCAGCGGCGGAGCGCCTCGGCTTCTCCGAACGGCTCGGCGTAGTTGCCGCCGTCCGGCAGTATGATGACGTGGTATCGGCTGAGGTCCCCCGAGGCGAGCTGGGAGGTCCGGACGATGGAGACCGGATAGCCGTAGCGCTGCTCCAGCACATAGCGGACGGCGCCGGCGGCGGACGGGTCGGTCGGGTCGTCCCAAGCCAGCGCAATCCGCACCGGCGGGATGACCGGGGAACGGTCCGAAGCGAAGGAGGGGCCCTCGGTCACCCAGCTGTCGGGCACGCCGATGATCTCGGCGCCGCTCTGGGCGGCGAGGCCCGCCAGGATGGCGGGCAGGGCCTCGGGCTGGCCGGCGCGCTGGATGATCAGGGAGCCCTCTGGGAAGGACCGGCCGCCAACGGTGAAGCCGGCTTCGGCCGAGCGGATGCGCAGGCCGGCGCGAAGGCCGCGGGTCAGGACCTCCATACCCTGGGAGCCGGCCGGGACGATCCAGGCGACGGACTGGGGATCGCCGGTGACCATGCCGGGCCGCTCGTCCGGCGTGACCGGCTCGGCGGCGACTCCCGGCGCATTGCGGCATTGGGCGGCGTCCACGTTGAACATGACCGGCAGGGACCAGGCGGTGACGTCATAGACCTCGGCGTATTCACCGCGCGCGCGGCGCTGCTCCTGCAGCTCGACGAACTCGGGCCGCATGGTGATCGACGGGTCGAGCAGGACGCGGGCCATGCGGCCGAGCGGCTGGCCGAGGCGGATGATGTAGTCGCCGGCCTGATAGCTGCGGCCGCAGGCGCTGAAGGCGGCCGAGGCGCGGGAGACTTCGACGCCCTGGCGGGTCAGGAGCGAGGCCAGGGCGTCGGCCGAGCCGGGATCGGTGGAGCCGCGTGAGAAGATCCAGGCGGCGGAGCCGCCCTCGGCCATGGCCTGGCGGTGCAGGGCGCCGAAGTCGCTGAGCAGCTGGGCGCGGTTAGCGGCGGCGGTGCGGATGGTCGAGAGCGAGGCCAGGAAGTGGTTCCGGACGGTGGTCCAGTAGGTGAGGATCTCGCCGGACGAGCGGCGCGCGACGAGGCCGCGGGCCGAGCCCTGTTCGTACGTCATGCCGACCGCGCCCAGGTAGGACGGGAAGCCGTCGCCGTAGCCCGGATAGAAGGCGTCGAAGACCTCGCGGGTGAAGTATTCGACCCCGTAGCGATCGAAGACCCCGGCCGTCGCGCGGCCGAACAGGTGGCGGGCGCGCAGCTGGGCCTCGGGCAGGAGCGGATTCAGCGGCTCCGCCTCGGGCGGGAAGAAGAAGGTGTCGTCCGTGCCCATCTCATGGGCGTCGACCACGACCTGGGGCCGCCACTGGAGCATGAGGGCGACGTGGCCCCGCGTCTCGGGCTGGGTCAGGGCAAGCCAGTCGCGGTTGAGGTCGAAGAGGTAGTGGTTGAAGCGGCCGGACGGCCAGGGCTCGTCACGCTCGACCGAGGAGGCGTCGGGGTCGGGCTCGAGGCCCAAGCCGGCGTAATAGGCCTGCATGAAACGGTCGCGGCCGTCCGGGTTCTGGGTCGGGACCATGACGACGACGGCCTGGTCCAGCCACTGGGCGACCTCGGCGTCGCGCGAGGCGAGCAAGTGCCGCGCGGTGGCCATGGCGGCCTCGGCGGGGCTGATCTCGTTGCCGTGGACGCTGTAGGCCAGCCAGACGATGACGGGCTGGTCCGGCAGGGCGGCGGCGCCGAGGCGGGGGTCGGCGAGCGCCAGGGAGCCGGCGCGGATCTGCTCCAGCCGGGCGATGTTCCGGGCCGAGGAGATGACGGCGTAGGGAAGCGGCCGGCCCTCCCAGGTCTGGCCGTAGCGGCCGAGCACCATGCGGTCCGGCGCGGCCTCGGCCAGGGCCTCGAAATAGGTCAGGACGTCGGCGGAACGGGACAGCCGCTGGCCCAGCGCATAGCCGAGCACCTGCTCCGGCGCGGGGATGGCTGTGTCGTAGGTCTGGCCGGGGATGAGCGGCGGGGCGCGCTCTGGGCTCTGGGCCAGGGCGGCGGCGGGCGCGGCAAGCGCGAGCGCCAAGACGAGAAGCAGACGAGCGAGCATGGAGAACCCCCGGAGACCGGCGC
>CAMPGL010000161.1 GCA_946885435.1 uncultured Brevundimonas sp.
GCGTCGACGATGCGCTCGCGGACCGGGGCCGGGGCGTTGGTGCCCATGCCGGCCAGAGCATCGAAGCCCTTGCCTTCGGTGGCTTCCGGAGTGGCTTCAGCAATCGGCTGGTCAGTCATGATTACTGGCTCCGGGCGTTCTTGGCGTTCAGGCCGGCGAAGTCGATGACTTCCGGCTGCTGAGCCTCATGGGTGTGTTCGGCGCCGGCGAAGATGCGCAGGTTGGTCATCTGCTTGCGGGCCAGCGGGCTTTCCTTGGGCAGCATGCGCTCGACGGCCTTCTCGAGCACGCGCTCGGGATACTTGCCTTCGAGGATCTGGCCGGCGACGCGGGTCTTCACGCCGCCCGGGTGACCGGTGTGGCGGTGATAGAGCTTGTCGGTCAGCTTCTTGCCGGTGAACTTCACCTTGGCCGCGTTGACGACGATGACGTTGTCGCCGCAGTCGACGTGCGGGGTGTAGTCCGGGCGGTGCTTGCCGCGCAGGCGCATGGCGATGAACGAGGCGAGACGGCCCACGACCACGCCTTCGGCGTCGATCACGATCCACTTCTTCTCGACATCCGCGGGCTTCAGCGAAGCCGTGGTGTGCTTGAGCATGATGGTGTCCTGGTAAGCGGCCGGAGAACGCCCCCGGTCGCGAAGCCGCGCCTTCTACAGGACGGCTCGGGGTCGGTCAATCACACATTTGCATGTCACTTTGGCGCACTACATTGTTTTTAAGCAGCTTTCTGTCTGCGGTATTATAATACCATATAGTTTTTCGGTCATGCACTCGTCGCATCCAGGCGCTACATCCGCCCCGCAACTTCGAGGTGGTCATGAGTCTCTCCCGTCGCGGTTTCCTGGCGTCCGGTGCGGCCGGCCTGGCCTTCTCCGGCCTGGCCCAGGCGGTCCGGGCGCAGGCGCCTGAGAGCTACCGCAACGAGGTGACCGCCTACGGCCCGCTGCGCCGCGATCCGCTGGGCGTCTTCGACTTGCCGGAGGGCTTCGAGTACCGCATCGTCTCCCAGGCCGGCGAGACCATGGCCGACGGTCTGCTGGTGCCGGCCAAGTTCGACGGCATGGGTTGTTTCAGCGCGCCCGGCCGGTCCGGCTTCGGCGGCGGCTCGCGGGTCGCGCTGGTCCGCAACCACGAGCTGGACAAGGACGACGTCAACGAAGGCGCCTGCGGCATAGCCCACCATCTTCTGGACCGGCTGGACATGTCCCGAGCTTACGGGCGCGACGCGGCGGGCATGCCACTGTCCGGCGGCACGACCACCCTGATCTACGACCTCGAGGAACGCCGCACCATCCGCCAGCACCTCAGCCTGGCCGGGACCTCGACCAACTGCGCGGGCGGGGTCACGCCCTGGGGCTCGTGGCTGACGTGCGAGGAAACCTCCATACAGGCCGGTGAGGAGGTCCAGCAGGACCACGGCTGGGTCTTTGAGGTGCCGGCGAACGCGCGCGGGCTGGTCGAGCCGCGGCCGCTTCGCGCCATGGGCCGGTTCGACCACGAGGCCGCCTGCGTCGATCCGTCCACCGGCGTCGTCTACATGACCGAGGACGAGGACGACTCCCTCTTCTATCGCTTCATTCCCGACGCTCCGGGCCGCCTACACGAAGGCGGACGCCTGCAGGCGCTGGCCGTGCGCGGCGCGCCCGGGGCCGACCTGCGCAACTGGGAGGGCCGTACAGCCTGGCGGCAGGGCGGGTGGCTCGACGTCGACTGGATCGACCTGGACGATGTCGAGAGCCCGAACAGCGACCTTCGGCAGCGCGGTCACGCGGCCGGCGCGGCCCTGTTCGCCCGGGGCGAGGGCCTGCACTGGGGCGACGGAGAGATGTTCTTCACCGCCACCTCGGGCGGCTCACGCCAGTTCGGCCAGATCGTCCGCCACGTGCCCGACGCCAACGGCGGCCGCATCCAGCTGTTCATCGAGTCGAGCGACGACCAGGTCTACGATTATGGAGACAACCTCACGGTCGCGCCGTGGGGGCACCTGCTGGTCTGCGAGGACCGCTACTCGACCGAGACCAACCACCTGCGCGGGGTGACCCCTGAAGGGCGCATCTACACGCTCGCGCGCAACATCTACGAAGGCAACTCAGAGCTGGCGGGGGTCTGCTTCTCGCCGGACGGCTCGACCCTGTTCGTGAATATTCAGAGCCCCGGGATCACCTTGGCGATCACAGGCCCCTGGACGCGATTCCAGAACTCATGAAAAGGCGCGGCTGGGACCGCCGAACGCGCCAGAGCAGATAGGTCGCCAGACCCAGCACGATCACGCCGCCGGCCTGGTGGAAGCCCGCCAGCCAAGGGTTGAGCGCGGTCATCAGGGTGAAGATTCCGAGCAGCATCTGGACAAACACGGCCGCCATGAGGGCGATGGCGGCCGCCGGCACGCCTTCCGACAGG
Organism: uncultured Brevundimonas sp.; assembly: GCA_946885435.1. Next base: position 2,403 of record CAMPGL010000161.1, read on the forward strand.
CGCAGGCGCATGGCGCGATACAGGAAAAGCCCCGCGGCCAGGAACACCGCATAGCCGCCGAGACGGTGCATGAACTGAACCAGCCCCTGGTCGTGCAGGAAGGCCATGGCGCCGAGGCTCCAGTCCACCGGCGGGAAGAAGCCTCCCTCCATCAGCGGCCAGTCCGTGAAGACCCGGCCCGCGTCGTTGCCGGCCACCAGCCCGCCGAGCAGGCACTGGACGAATACGAGGAGCAGCAGGCCCAGGGCGCCGCGGGACCAGCCCGCCGGAGACCGGCTGTAATCCTCGCCGTTGGCCGCTTCCAGTGCGGTCCAGACAAGGCCGACGAAGATCAGCAGGGCCATGCCGAGGTGGGTCGTCAGCCGCTCGGGGGCGACGTCGACCCGCCCTGCCAGGCCGGAAACCACCATCCACCAGCCGATCAGGCCCTGCAGACCGCCCAGCGCCAGCAGCACCAGGCAGCGCCAGATCAGCCGACGCGGGATCTCGCGCATGACCAGCAGGATCACAAAGGGGATGGCGAAGGCCACGCCGATGAGCCGGCCGAGCAGTCGGTGGACCCACTCCCACCAATAGATCGTCTCGAACTCCTGCAGGCTCATGCCCGCATTGACCTGCTGATACTCGGTCGTCTGACGATAGGCCTCGAAGGCGCGGGCCCAGTCGGCCTCGTTCAGCGGCGGCAGGGCGCCGGAGATCGGGGCCCACTCCGTGATCGACAGCCCCGAATCGGTAAGTCGCGTCACGCCGCCGACGACGACCATGACCAGCACGAGAACCGCGACCGAAAACAGCCAGATAGCGGTGATTTTCGAACGGTCTTGGTAGGCGGCGGACAGACTCATACTCTCACTCGGCCGGTAGCGATCAGGTGATGGGTGCTCTTTGCCCAAGGAACCTGAGCAGCGCCACCCGCATTTGCGTTTTGATCCGGCGGAGGGCCGGGGGCTGAAAGGATTAATCGGATGTTTGACGACCTCGGTATCATCGTGGCGATCATCGTCGGTATCGCCGCCGGCTGGATCGCGGAACAGGTCACGGGCCGCCGTCATGGCCTGGTCACCAACCTCATCGTCGGCCTGCTGGGCGCCCTGCTCGGCTGGTTCCTGGCCACCAATGTGCTCGACATGGGCCTCGAAGGCTGGATCGAGTGGCTGCTGGCTTCGGCGATCGGCGCCATCATCCTGCTGGCCGTATTCGGACTGGTTCGCCGTCGCTAGGACGACCGGTTCAAGCTAGAGACGACGCCGCGGGCCATGAGGTCCGCGGCGTTTTCTTTGTCCGGAGCCGAGATGGGTCCCCGCACGCGCTCGGCCGTCGCCTCCATCGGGGTGGTGGCCTTCCTGATCTTCTATGTCTGGGCCGTCGTGAGCCTGGCGAGCTTCGTCCCCGATGTCTGGTGGGCGCAGGTGCTCTATTTCGCCGTCGCCGGCCTGGCCTGGGGCGTGCCGATCCTGCCCCTGATCAGCTGGGCCGGGCGGGCGAAGTGAAGGCGGCGGGGGAAGGAATGGTCGGAGCGGCGGGATTCGAACCCACGACCCCTTGACCCCCAGT
>CAMPGL010000162.1 GCA_946885435.1 uncultured Brevundimonas sp.
CGCGCCGGCGCGGGCGGCGCAGGAAGAGCCGGCGGCCGTCGGCCCCTGTCCGACCAACAGGGGCTATCCGGGGCGCACCGACGTGGTGGTCCTGCCGCACCGGACAGGCGGCTACGGCGGCCTGCAGTATGCGCGCACGCCCCTGCCGCCGAGGACCATCGCCCTCACCTTCGACGACGGACCCGACTGGCGCGGCGATCCGCGCGTGTTCGACATTCTCGAAGAGCGGTGCCTGACCGCCACCTTCTTCCACGTCGGCATGTGGGCTCGGATGCATCCCGAGCTGGTGCGCGAAGCGATCGCGCGCGGGCACGGGGTGGCGAGCCACAGCTGGTCGCACCCGACGCAGCTGAGATACTGGCGCGCGGCCAATGCGCGCCACGAGGTCGACCGCGGCTTCGAGGCGCTCTACGCCGCGGCCGGCGGGGCCGAGAACGTCGAGCCCTTCTTCCGCTTCCCGGGCCTGAACGACAGCCCGGCGCTGCGCGGCTGGCTGAGCGAGCAGGGGGTGACGGTCATCTCCGCCGAGGGCGGCACGGACGACTGGCGCGGCCTGAGCAGCGCCGCGATCGTCCGCCGGACAGTGGCCAACATGGAGGCGTCGAACGGCGGGGTGCTGATCCTGCACCAGACGCGGCCGGCCATGGTCCAGGCCCTGCCCGGGCTGCTGGACGAGCTGAACCGGCGCGGATTCCGCTTTGTGCGCATCTCGGCCGGCGGGCGGCGCGCCGCCTACGTTAACCGTGTTGCGCAACCCGCCGGAGAAGGGACTCTGGCGACGCGCTGACATCGGCTAGTAAGGTCTCGGTAACTCAATCCCGCTCGGGGGAGCGCAGTGGCGTCAGGGTACGAAGGTGAGGACAGGGCCCAGCCGCGCGGCTCGAAGCGCCGGTTCGGCTCGGGCTTCGCGCTCGGCGGACTGATCGGGCTGCTCGGCGGCGTCGCCTACGGCTGGTGGTCGGCCGGGGGGCCGGTGCCGCAGATGCCCGACGGCTTCGAGCTGCCCTCGCCGCCCGTCAGGAGCGCGCCCGCGCCCCAGGCCGTTGAACCCGAACCGCAGCCCGTCGCGGCGCCGGTCGTCGACAGCAACCAGGCGGCCCTGCGCGCGGCGGTGGCGCGCGGCGACGGCCTGACCATCGGCGTGTTCGGAGACTCCATGGCCGACGGCCTGTGGGCGGGCCTGTACCGCGAACTCCAGGACATGGAGGACGTGCGGCTGGTGCGCCTGAGCCAGCCTTCGACGGGCCTTGCGCGCTACGACTACGTCAATGTGCAGAACCGCACCGCCGAGCAACTCGGCCAGCAGCGGATCGACATCGCCGTCTTCCTGATCGGCACGAACGACCGCCAGGCCATGCAGGGCGACGGCCAGGTGCACGCCTATGGCGAGCCGTCCTGGCGCGAGGCCTATGGCCGCCGCGTGGACGCCCTGGCCGGGCTGGCGCGCGAGCGGGGCGCGGCGGTCTACTGGGTCGGCCTGCCGCGCATGCGGTCCGAGCGCGCGGAGGCCGGCGCAGAACTGGTCAACGACATCTTCGCCGCGCGCGCCGAAGCGGGCGGCTTTCCGTTCATCGACACCGCCCCGGTGACCAGCGACGCCAATATGGAATACGCCGCCTATCTGCCGACCGGACCGGGCGGCGCGCGCCAGCTGGCCCGGGCGCAGGACGGCATCCACATGACGATGAACGGCTACCTCGTGCTGGCCCGGCCGCTGGAGGAGCAGCTGCGCGCCGACATCGAGGAGGCCCGCGCGGCCGTGGCCGGACCGTCCGCGACGGCGACTCCGCCGTCGGGACCCGCGAGCGACGCTTGATCGGCGCGGTTCTTGCGGCGGCGCTCCTGATGCAGCCGGGCAGTCCCGTACAAGGATCGACGCTGGAGAACGGAGAGCGCCTCGCGCCCGCCGCCCAGGTCCTGTCGGACCCCGCCCGCGAACGGCCGTTCCACATCCTCATTCTGGGCGACAGCCATCACGCGGCGGACCACATCTCTGGCGCCTTCCGGGCGCGGCTGCAGGCCGAACACGGCTCAGCCGGCCGCGGCGTGCTGCCCGCCGGCCTGCCCTATGACGGCTTCACGGTGCGGCAGGCGTCCCTGGCCTTCAGCGGCGTGCGCGCTGTCTCGCGCCGGGACGGCGATCAGTCGGCGGGTCTGTCGGGCTTCGTCGGCGTCACCCAGCCGGGCGCGCGCATCGACATCTCGACGGAGCCCGAGGCGGCCTTTGACCGGCTGACCGTCTGCTACCTCGCCGAGCCCGGCGCGGGCGTGCTGGAGGTGTCGGCCGGGGGAGAAATCCGTCAGGTCTTCGCCGAGGCCGGCATCGCCGAGCCGCGCTGCGAGCAACTCGACCTCACGTCGCGCACAACCTTCGCCAGCGTGGCGGCGCGGGACCGGCCGGTCCGCATCTTCTCGTGGGCCGCCACCACGCGAACGGGCGGCGGGGTGACGGTCTCCAACCTCGGCGTCATCGGCGAGACGGTGCGCTCTCTGCTGTCGCGCGACGGACGGGTGTTGCGCGCCGAGATGCAGGCCTACCGGCCCGACCTGATCCTGCTCGCCTTCGGCACCAATGAAGGCTTCGAGCGCGACTTCGATGAGGCGGAGTATGCGGGCAGCTACCTCGAGGCGCTGAACCTGCTCAGGGCCGTCGCGCCGGGCGCGGCGATCCTCGCCATGGGCCCGCCCGACGCGGCCATGACCCGTCCGGACCTCTATTACGACGGCGTCGACCAGCCGATCGACTACTGCTTCTCCCTCACGCCGGATGAGCTGGCGACCTACGACGCCCTGGTCGCGGCGCGCGATCCGGGGCTGGAGCGCTGGTACGCGCCGCCAGCCTTGGCGCGCGTGCGGGAAATCCAACGCCGCGTCTCGAACGAAGCCGGCGTCGCCTTCTGGAACTGGGAGGCGCGCATGGGCGGGCCATGCTCGGTCGACCGCTGGTTCCGGGAGGAGCCTCCGGCGGCGCGGGGCGACCACGTCCACTTCAACCGGCTGGGCGGCGACCGCATCGGCGGCTGGCTGGCCGAGGACCTGCTCGCAGCGCTTAGCGGGGGAGCCGACTGATGCTCTTCCCGACGATGCAGTTCGGCCTGTTCTTCCTGGTGGTCTATGCGGTCACCTGGAGCTTCGGGCGCGACAACAACGCCCGCAAGTGGTTCCTGCTGCTGGCCAGCTGGGTCTTCTATTCGGCCTGGGACTGGCGGTTCGTCGCCCTGCTGATCTTCAGCGGCCTGATGAACTGGTGGGTGGCCGACCGGGGCAGCCGGACCGAGGAACGCCGGGCGAGGATTGGCTGGGTCGCGCTGGGCGTCACCCTCAACCTCGTGATCCTGGGCTTCTTCAAATACTACGGCTTCTTCGTCGAACAGCTGGGCGCGCTCCTGCTCCAGTTCGGCTGGGAGCGGGACCTGCCGCTCTTGGAGATCATCCTGCCTGTCGGGGTATCCTTCTTCACCTTCCAGGGCATCAGCTATCTGGTCGACGTCCATCGCGGAAAGACGCCGCCGGCGGACTCGGCTGGCGACGTGCTGCTCCTGATGAGCTTCTTCCCGCATCTGGTGGCGGGCCCCATCGTGCGCGCGGCGCACCTGCTGCCGCAGTTCGAGCGGACGCCGAAGCTGAGCAAGGAGATCGTCTGCCACGGCCTGGTGCTGATCGCCTGGGGCCTGGCCAAGAAGACGGTGATCGCATCCGAGCTGGCCACCCGCATCGTCGATCCAGTCTTTTTCGACCCCTCGGCCTATGGGGCGGTGGACCTGCTGGTCGCGGCCTACGGCTATGCGGTGCAGATCTACTGCGACTTCTCGGCCTACAGCGACATCGCCATCGGGGTGGCGGCGCTGCTGGGCTACCGCTTCCCGAGGAACTTCGATCAGCCCTACCGGTCCTGGTCGCTGCAGGAGTTCTGGCGGCGCTGGCACATGAGCC
>CAMPGL010000163.1 GCA_946885435.1 uncultured Brevundimonas sp.
ACCGAGGTCTGGGGCTACAACGCCGGCGTCACCACCCACACGCTCGAGACCCACATCTACCGCCTCCGCCAGAAGATTGAGCCCGGCAAGGGCCAGGCCCGCCTGCTCATCACCGAGGGTGGGGGATACAGGCTACAGGCCTAGTCGGCGCTCCCGGTCTCGAGGTAGCGCTCCAGCCGCTGCATCCCCTCGCTCATCACGCCGTCGACGGGGCCGGCCAGCTGGCCCGTCGTCTCCGCGCCGCCGCCGACATCGAAGGTCTGGACGATCTCGACGCCGCCCTCTTCGCGCGCCCGGACCTGCCAGGTCAGGACGGCGTTGACCGGCAGCGCCTGCAGCGGCCCCAGCGGGGCGGAGGCGCGCAGCAGGCCCTGCTCGGGCCAGGCCAGGATGATGCGGCCGTGCTCGATCTGGCCGCCCGGCCAGACCTCGCACCAGCAGCCGCCGGCCTCGGCCGCGATGCTGATGTTCGAGGCGTCGCCCGAATAGGTATGGCTGTCGCTCCACCAGTCGCCGATGCGGACCAGCGCCGCCCAGGCGGCCTCGGGGGTCCCCGTCTCGATCACGGCCCGGCTTTCGAGCCGGAAGCCGTCAGGCCGCTGCTCGACCACCTCGGCGGTGGCGGATGTGGCGACGAGGCTGAGCGCCAGGGCGCCGAGCGTGGCTGAAAGCTTCATCTGTCCCTCCCCGGATGGTCGTCGGGAACGATGACCTGAAAGGGTCGGTCGGCTCAAGCCGGTTCGAACGTCAGGGGGGCGCCCCAGAACTGGGAGACCAGGTCGGATTGCCGACCGGGCTGGCCGGTGGTCAGGAAGCGGCGCCGGCCCGAGGTTCCGATCTCGTATTCCGGGTGCCGCCCGAAGTACCGCTCCAGCGCATCCGCCGTGGCGCTCGGCTGGTGGATCAGGGGCGTGCCGGCCGGCAGCGCTTCCTCGAACAGGCCGGCGATGATCTCATAGTGGGTGCAGCCCAGCAGGGCCTTGTCCGGGTGCCGACCAATGCGGCGGCGCAAGGCGTCGACATGGTCGGCGACCACCACCCGCAGCTCCTCGGCCGGCGCCCCCAGTTCGATCAGGCCGGCCAGGCCCGGGCAGGGCTCGGTGAAGGCGGCCAGGTCCTGACGGCGCTTTTCGATCTCGATCTCATAGACCCGGCTCATGGCCGTGGCGGCCGTGCAGAAGACGCCGAGAATCTCCAGCGCCTGAATCTTGTCGTCCGAGGCGTTGACCAGATGCTCCCAGGGCCGGCCCGTGGCGGCCTCGATGGTCGGCACGATGATGCCCAGCACGTTCACGCGCCGGCCCAGCTCGGCCTGATAGTCCGGAAGCCAGGTCTGCTGCAGGCGGCGCAGCGCGATGGCCGAGGCGGTGTTGCAGGCCAGAACCACCAGGTTCGCGCCCGCCTCGAACAGGCGCTCGCAGCCCGCGCGTGTCAGATCGACGATCTCCTCGCCGCCGCGCCCGCCGTAAGGGGCGTTGGCCTGGTCGGCCAGGTAGATGAAGTCGGCGGTCGGAAACCGGTCCACCAGTCGCCGGTGCACGGTCAGCCCGCCCACCCCGGAATCGAACACGCCTATCGCCATGGCTGGCGCTTCTAGCGATGTTTCGGTCGCGGCGGAATGCGTAGCGCCGCCTCCACTCCCGCCGGGCGACGGAACGCGCTAAGCCCCTCTCATGAAACTGAACGAATCCGCGCCGGGCATCCTGCCGTGCCAGGCCATCGAAACCCTGATCGCCGGCGGCGCCATCACGGCCGTCACGCCCTTCGAACCCATCCAGATCCAGCCGGCCAGCCTCGATCTGCGCCTGGGCACGCGCGCCTGGCGCGTGCGGGCCTCCTTCCTGCCCGGCCACCGCACCGTGGCCGAGCGGCTCTCGGACGTGATCATGCATCCGATCGAGCTGACCGAAACCGGCGTCGTGCTGGAGAAGGGCTGCGTCTACATCGCCGAGCTGCAGGAGCGGCTGGCCCTGCCCACCGGCGTCCAGGCTCGCGCCAATCCGAAGAGTTCGACCGGGCGGGTCGACGTCTTCGTCCGCCTGCTGACGGACCGCAGCCGCGCCTTCGACGACGTGTCGGACGGCTATGAGGGCCCGCTCTACATGGAGATCACGCCGCAGACCTTCTCGGTGCTGGTGCGGCCGGGGACGCGCCTCAACCAGCTGCGGCTCAAGGTCGGCGACCCGCCCAAGCTGGAGGTGCGCGACGTCGGCGTCGACCTGACCGGCGAGATCGCGGGCTTCCGCGGCCGCCGCCACGCCGGCGTGGTCGACCTCGACAAGGTCGACGGCCACGACCCCCGCGACTTCTGGGAGCCGCTCATGCCACGCGGCGGAGAGCTGCTGCTGGATCCCGGGGAGTTCTACATCCTGGTCTCCAAGCAGCCGACCGAGATCCCGGTCGACCAGGCCGCCGAGATGCTGCCGATCGACCCATCCGTGGGCGAGTTCCGTGTCCACTACGCCGGCTTCTTCGATCCTGGCTTCGGCGTGGACGAGGCGCACGGCAAGGGGTCTCGCTCCGTCCTGGAGGTGCGCAGCCACGAGGCCCCCTTCCTGCTTGAGGACGGCCAGACCGTGGCGCGCCTGGTCTATGAGCCCATGACCGAGCGGCCCAAGCGCCTCTACGGAGAGGGCGGCTCGCACTATCAACGCCAGGGCCTGAAGCTCTCCAAGCATTTCCGACCCTGGCCGGACGGCCGGTGAGCGAGACGCGGGCGATCCTGAGGCGACAGTTCGACGTCGCCTGGGGCCTGTGCGCCTACCACCTCGACGGCCTCACCACCGAGGAATGCCTGTGGCGGCCGGCCGACGCCGGCCTCCACGTCCGCCGGGACGCCGAGGGCCTGTGGCGCGCTGACTGGCCCGAGCACGAGCGCTACGACCTCGGGCCGCCCAGCATCGCCTGGACCACGTGGCATATCGGCTTCTGGTGGTCGACGGCGATCGATCAGGCCTTCGAGGAGGGCGGCCTGACGCGCGAAGACATCCTCTGGCCCGGTGAGGCGGACGGGATCCGGACCTGGATCGAGGGCCTGAGAGACCTGTGGCTCGCCTCCCTGGCGGACGCGTCGCTGGATCGCCCGTCGCATTGGCCGGCGCCGGACCATACGGTCGGAGACCTGTGGGCCTGGGCCAATGTCGAACTGGCTAAGAACGCCGCCGAGATCGGCTACGCCCGGTTCCTGTTCGCTCGCAGACCGCGCTAGGCAAGTTTCCCAGACTTTTTGTCTAGGATGCTTGACACGCCTTCGGCTCGCTGTGTAAAGGGTCCTTGTCGATGTGACAAAGGAGGTTGTCATGACCAATGAGACCCGCCCGACCCGGCGAAAGCTGACTTCGATGCAGCTGTTCGGCCTGATGATGGTCTCAGCCCTGCTGGCCGGCGGGGTCCTCGGAGCCCTGAGCTCCATCGACGAAGACGGGTCGAACGGCCTGATCGCTCTGGTCACGGGCCTTCTCGCCCTCGGCGTCGGGATCGGCGCCCTGTGGTTCTGCTTCATCTACTGGAAGCGCCTCGATGAGGCGGCGCGCGAGGCGCACAAGTTCGCCTGGTACTGGGGCGGCTCCCTCGGTCTGGCGGTGTCCGGGGTCCTGGTCGGCGTGCTCTCCGGAGGCGTGGACGCCAGCACCCTGCTGTGGCCCGGCTTCGAGGCGGATGCGTCCGGCTATCTGATGACCGGCGCCATCGCGGTCGTGGCCGCCCAGCTCGTCGGCTACGTGCTCGTCTGGGCCGGCTGGTGGCTGTGGAAGGGGCGCTGAGATGAGGACGCGAAAAGCCCTGTTCGACGGACTGGACGGCGACGCC
>CAMPGL010000164.1 GCA_946885435.1 uncultured Brevundimonas sp.
GATTGTGGTTGTTCTCCGCATTGGCGATCGCCGAGGCGAGCACCTTGCGGACGTCGCGAGCCATCGCCTTCGGCGAGAAGGTGAGGATCGACAGCGCCTCTTCGGCCTTCTTGCCGCGGATCAGGCCGGCGACGAGATTGAGCTTCTGAGCCGAACCGCGGATCTGCGATCCGACGGCAAGCGCCTCGTGATCGGCGACTCGACGGGGAGCCTTCTGCTTGCCCATGGCTTACCTCTTGCCCTTCTTGTCGGCGGCGTGGCCCGGGAAGAAGCGGGTCGGAGCGAACTCGCCGAGCTTCATTCCGACCATGTCCTCGTTGACCGAGACGGGCACGAACTTGCGGCCATTATAGACGTTGAAGGTCAGCCCGACGAACTGCGGGAGGATCGTGGAACGGCGCGACCAGGTCTTGATCGGGGCGCGGCCACCAGCTTCCTGCGCTGTCTCTGCCTTCTTCAGCAGCGACAGCTCGACGAACGGACCTTTCCAGACGGAGCGGGCCATCTCTTACCTCTTCTTCTTCGCGTGACGCGAACGGATGATCATCTTGTCCGTCGCCTTGTTCGAACGAGTACGGGCGCCCTTGGTCGGCTTGCCCCACGGAGTGACCGGGTGACGGCCGCCCGAAGTACGGCCTTCGCCGCCGCCGTGCGGGTGGTCGACCGGGTTCTTGGCGACACCGCGGGTCAGCGGGCGCTTGCCCATCCAGCGGGTTCGGCCGGCCTTGGCGAAATTCTGGTTCTGGTTGTCGGGGTTCGAAACCGCGCCGACCGTCGCCATGCAATCCGACCGGATATAGCGCTGCTCGCCTGAATTCAGCCTGACGATGACCATGCCGCGGTCGCGACCGACGACCTGGACATAGGTGCCGGCCGAACGGGCGATCTGGCCGCCCTTGCCCGGCTTCATCTCGACATTGTGGACGATCGTGCCGACCGGCATCTGGCCGAGCTCCATCGCGTTGCCCGGCTTCACGTCGACCTTGCGGCCGGCGATGATCGAGTCGCCCGGAGCGAGACGCTGCGGAGCGATCACATAGGCCAGCTCGCCATCCTCATATTTGACGAGGGCGATGAAGGCGGTGCGATTGGGATCATATTCCAGCCGCTCGACCGTGGCCGGAACGTCCCACTTGCGACGCTTGAAGTCGATATAGCGGTAGCGCTGCTTGTGGCCGCCGGCGATTCCGCGCGACGTCACATGGCCCTTGTTGTTGCGGCCGCCGGTCTTGCGCTTGCCTTCGGTCAGCGCCTTGACCGGCTTGCCCTTCCAGAGCGCCGACTTGTCGACCAGGACCAGGCCGCGCTGCGACGAGGTGGTCGGATTATATTGCTTGAGTGCCATGGTCCGCGCCTCAGATACCGGTGGTGACGTCGATCGACTGGCCTTCGGCCAGCGTCACGATCGCCTTCTTGACGTCCGAGCGCGTGTAGGGGCGACCCTTCCAACGCTTGGTCTTGCCCTTGCTCGTGATCGTGTTGACGCCCTTCACATTGACTCCGAACAGAGCCTCCACCGCCGCCTTGATCTGCGGCTTGGTGGCTCCGCCGGCGACCTTGAAGACGACCGCATTATGCTCGCTGAGCAGGGTCGACTTCTCGGTGATGTGCGGGGCGAGGACGACGTCGTAGTGGCTGATGTCCACAGCGCCGCCTGCTTGCTTCTTCGCCTTAGCCATTGAACCGGGCCTCCAGCTTTTCGACCGCGGCGCGGGTCAGCACCAGAGTCTCGTGATTGAGAATGTCGTAGACGTTCGCCCCGACCGCCGGCAGCAGATTGACCTCGCGCAGATTGGCGGAAGCGTGGGCGAAGCCGACATTGATGGCGTCGCCGTCGATCACCAGAGCGGTCTTGCCCAGGCCGAGCTTGCCGAGCTGCTCCTTGAGCGCGCCGGTCTTGGCCTCGTTGAGGTCGAGGCTGTCGAGCACGACCAGATTGCCGTCCTTCGCCTTGGCGGAAAGCGCCATGCGCAGGCCGAGCGAGCGGACCTTCTTGTTGAGCGACGGATTGAAGTCGCGGACCCGGGGGCCGTGCGCCTTGCCGCCGCCGACGAAGATCGGCGCCCGGCGATCGCCGTGACGGGCGGTACCGCCGCCCTTCTGGCGGCCGAACTTCTTGCCGGTGCGGGCGACGTCGGAACGCTCGCGGGCGGCGCGGGCGGTGCCGCGGCGCTTCTCGAGCTGCCAGGTGACGACGCGGTGAAGGATGTCGGCACGCGGCTCGACGGCGAACACGTCGTCGTTGAGCTCGATGTCGCCGCCCTTGGCTTTCGCGTCCAGGCTCTGAACCTTGACCTTCATGTGCTTAGCCTTCCTGGCCTTCGGTGGCTTCCACAGGGACCTCGGTTTCGGCCGGGGTCTCGGCGGGCGCCTCATTATTGGCATTGGCCGACTGCTTCAGGCCCGCCGGATAAGGCAGGTCCTGCGGGCGCGGCGTCTTCACGGCGTCCTGGACGAGCAGCCAGCTGCCCTTGTGGCCCGGGACTGAGCCGCGAACGAAGATCAGGCCGCGCTCGACGTCGGTGCGGACGATCTCGAGATTCTGCTGGGTGCGATTACGAGCGCCCATGTGACCGGCCATCTTCTTGTTCTTGAAGACCCGGCCCGGATCCTGGCGGTTGCCGGTCGAACCGTGCGAGCGGTGCGACACGGAAACGCCGTGAGTGGCGCGAAGCCCCTTGAAGCCCCAGCGCTTCATCGCGCCGGCGAAGCCCTTGCCCTGGGTCACGCCCTGGACATCGACCATCTGACCGACGAGGAAATGCTCGGCCGACAGCTCCGCGCCGACGTCGAGGAGCGCATCCTCGGCGACCCGGAACTCGACCAGCTTCGCCTTCGGCTCCACCTCGGCCTTGCCGAAATGGCCGCGCTGCGGCTTGCTCAGATTCTTGGCCTTGGCCGAACCCGCGCCGAGCTGGACGGCGGTGTAGCCGTCGCGTCCCGCCTCGCGGCGGCCGACGACCTGGACATTGTCGAGCTCCAGGACGGTCACCGGAACGTGCCGGCCATCGTCCTTGAACAAGCGGGTCATCCCGACTTTCTTCGCGATCACGCCAGTGCGCATGACCATACTCCTATGACAGAGGCCCCGCGGGACCATCCCGGGGGGCGTGTTCAAGCCCGAAAACGATGCGTGCCCCGCCTGGGCTCATGCTCCGCAAGGTGCGAAGCGGCGGGGGACGCAGTCCGCAGCAAAGCTGCGCGGTATCCTCCGTATCGCGCCGGCCGCTTAGGCCAGCTTGATCTCGACGTCGACGCCGGCGGCGAGATCGAGCTTCATCAGCGCGTCGACCGTCTGCGGCGTCGGCTGCACGATGTCGAGCAGCCTCTTGTACGTCCGGACCTCGAACTGCTCGCGCGACTTCTTGTCGACGTGCGGCGAGCGGTTCACGGTGAACTTCTCGATACGCGTCGGCAGCGGAATGGGACCGCGGATGAGCGCGCCGGTGCGGCGGGCGGTATCGGCGATGTCGCCGGTCGCCTGATCGAGCACACGATGATCGAACGCCTTCAGGCGAATCCTTATGTTCTGCGTTTCCATTCCAACTACCGATGCGAAAGAGCCAAGCCCCGAAGGGCCAACCAAACCCACCCCGAAGGGCGAACCAAATACCGCCTTCCCGGAACCTCGGCCCCGGAACGGCCAGCAAAACTACACTCGAAAGGCGAGCCGCCCGAATCTCCAGGACCCGGGCGGCTGAGGCCCTATATTACTTCGTGATCTCGCCGACAACCCCTGCGCCGACGGTCCGGCCGCCTTCGCGGAT
>CAMPGL010000165.1 GCA_946885435.1 uncultured Brevundimonas sp.
GCCGCGAATCCGGCTCCGACGCCTGGAAGGCCTACATGCGCCGCCAGACCCAGACCGTGAACTTCTCCAGCGACCTGCCGCTGGCCCAGGGCGTGAGGTTCGACGTCTAGGCCGGCTTCGCCCGCTCCGGCCGCACCTTCCGAAACAGCCGCCACACCGCCCACAGCAGCAGGACCAGCACCACCGGCACCAGCAGCGGGATCACGAAGGCGATCAGCACGGTCAGGAACGCCAGCACGTCCTCGATCACCGACAGCACCGGATTGCCCAGCCCGCCTGTTGTCGCCGTGGAGGCCGCCCGCGTCCCGCCCTGCGCCGCGCCGAAGGCCAGCGCCGTCGGCGCGCCCACGATGATCCCCGCGATCGCAGCCGTGGTCGGGTCCAGGCCCGCAAAGACGCTGCCGGCCGCCACCGCCCCGGCCACGGGCCGAGCCACGATCCCGACGGCGTGAAGGGCGTTGTCGAGCACCGGGATCTTGTCGGCCAGGATCTCCACCACCGTCGCGACCGCCAGGGCCGCGATGGCGGCGTTCGAGGTCACCCAAGCCATGGACTCGTTCAGCTCGATCCCGAACAGCTGAAACTTCGCCGCGAGCGCCGCCATCAGCAGCGGCACGAAGATTCGCAGGCCCGAGGCGGCGGCCAGGCCCAGCCCCAGCAGGGCGGGCGCCACCCAGGTTCCGAACAGGTCCTGAGCGCCCGCGACATCCATGCCGCTAGAAGCGCCGCTTGCCGGTGATGGTTTCGAAGAACATCCGCCAGTCGCCCATCAGACTCCACAGCGGGTATTTGAACGTCGCCGGCCTGTTCTTCTCGAAGAAGAAATGCCCGACCCAGGCGAAGCCGTAGCCCACCACCGGCGCCGCCAGCAGCCACCAGGCGTTGCGCGTCACCAGCGCGGTGACCAGCACCACCAGCACCAGCCCGGTCCCCACCACATGGATCCGCCGGCAGGTCCGGTTGGAATGCTCGTGGATGTAGTACGGATAGAAGGCGGAGAAGCTCTGATACCGCTCGCCGGGCCCGGGGTGCGTCTGCGTCATGCCGGGATTTGACGCCCGAAGCCGCTTGCTGGCAAGCGCCCGGGCCTGTCACAAGGCTGCATGTCCATCCTGGCGCGGCTGCGCGAAACCACGGCGCCGGCCCACGAGAAGCTGGACGCGGGCGTCGAGCTCGAGCGCCGGCTGGCGAGACACGAGGATCGGATCGGACTGGTCCAGGCCTTCCATGCCTTCCACTCCGCGTCGGAGGCCCTGCTGCGGCGCTGGCTCCCGGCGGGTCACGACCTGGACGCCCGCAGCCGTATCGCCAGCCTTGAGGCGGACCTGCGGGCGCTCGGCGCCGAGCCGGTGGCGCCCTCCGCGACCACGCCTGCCGACACCTCGCGCGCCCTTGGGTGGCTCTATGTGGTGGAGGGCTCCTCCCTGGGCGGCCGGGTCATCCGAAGGGACCTTGAAAGTCGGGGAGTCGACGTTGTTGGCTTGGGCTTCCTCGACCCCTATGGTGCCCAGGTCGGCGCGAGGTGGCGGGAAACCGTGGCCTTTCTCGAAGGCCAGTCCGCCCGCCCGGATGTCGATGGGCAGGCTGTCCTGGCCGGGGCGTTGGACGCGTTCGCCTACGCCCTCCAGAGTTTGTCCCCCCATGACCGAAGCCCTCGCGACTGAGACTGTCCCCGTTCAGGACTGCGATCGTGAGCCGATCCACATTCCCGAGGCCATCCAGCCGCACGGCTTCCTGCTGGTCATCGACGCGGATTCGGGCGCGATCGTGCGCGGCGCCGGCGACATCGCGGACCTGACCGGCTTTCACGACTGGACCCGACGGCCGCTCGTCGACCTGATCGGGCCCGCCGTGGCCGGAGCCGCGCTGGCGGTTCGGGCGCCGAGCGCCACCTGGCTCGGCCGCTGGCGGCGCGGCGGCATGGAGTACGACGTTTCCGGCTTTGCGGTGAACGACCGCATCGTTATCGAGGTCGAGCAGGCCACCGGCGCCCATGTCACCGCTGCCGAGCGCCTGGGTCAGCTCGACCAGGCCGCCCTCGGCTTTGAGCGCGCCGGGACCCTGCAGGAGCTTTATGACGCCGCCGCCGAGGCGTTCCGCGGTCTCACCGGCTTCGACCGGGTGATGATCTACCGCTTCCTCGAGGACGACACCGGCTGTGTGCTCGCCGAGTCCCGGGCGGACGGGATGGACTCCTTCCTCAACCAGCACTTCCCGGCCACCGACATCCCCAAACAGGCGCGCGCGCTCTACGTCCGCAACGTGGTGCGGGTCATCCCCGACAGCCAGTACACGCCTCGCCCGCTGCTGCCGGCCGGGCCGGCGCCGCTGGACATGAGCGAAAGCGCGCTGCGCAGCGTCTCGCCGGTCCATCTCCAGTACCTGCGTAACATGGGCGTGCGCGCCTCGGCCTCGGTGTCGATCGTCATCGGCGGGCGGCTGTGGGGCCTGATCGCCTGCCACAACAACACCCCCCTGCTGCTCCCGCGCGAGCAGAGGTCAGCCTGCGCCGTCCTGGCGCGCGGCCTGGCCCGCCAGATCAAGGGCCGGCTGGACGCCGACGTGCTGCGATCGCGGCTTCAGGCGCGCGCCCTCGAGGAGGAGATCGTCGCCGGCCTGGAACTGGACCTGTCCCTGACCGAGGCGCTCGGCGGGCACATGGGCCAGCTTCAGGCCCTGATGGACTCGGACGGTTTTGCGGTGGTGGCGGACGACCGGGTCCTGTCCTCGGGCAGTTGCCCCTCCACGGAGGCGATCCGGACCCTCGCTGACTGGGTCACGGGCCGACCGACGTCCGCCCCCGTCATCACCCGCTCGCTGCCCGGCCTGCTGCCGGAAGCCGAGGCGTGGGGCCCGCTGGCCACCGGCCTGATCGGCTTCCACGTGCCCGAGGCCGACGCCGTCCTGCTGTGGTTCCGCGTCGAGCATCTGGAGACGGTGCGCTGGGCCGGCGACCCGCACGGAGGGGTCAAGAAGGGGCCGCAGGAGACCCTGACCCCGCGCGCCTCCTTCGACGCCTGGGCCGAGACCGTCAGCGGCCAGGCCATCCCCTGGACCTCGGCCCAGATGGAGTCCGCCGCCCGCTTCCGCGACGCCCTAGTCGACTTCGGCGAGGTGACGGCGCTGCGGTCGCTCAAGTCCCGGCTCGAGGCCGGCATCGCCGACCGCGACCACCAGCTGTCGCGCCAGGGTTTCCTGATGCGCGAAGTCAGCCACCGCGTGCAGAACAGCCTGCAGCTGATCTCCAGCTTCCTGGCGCTCCAGGCCCGCGACAGCGAGTCCGAGGAGACGCGCAGCGTGCTGGAGGAGGCCCGGCGCCGCATCAAGGCGGTGTCGCTCGTGCACCGGCGCCTCTATCGCGCCGAGCAGGGCCAGACGATCGAGCTGGAGCGTTACCTCGCCGACCTCGTCGAGGACCTCATCCAGTCCATGGGCGAGGACTGGCGCGACCATGTGAGCCTCGAGCTGGACTCCGTCGTCATCGAGCCGGAACGCGCCATCACCCTCGGCCTCATCCTCACCGAGCTGGTCATCAATGTGCAGAAGTACGGCTACGCCGGCCAGCCAGGCCCCCTGACCGTGCGGCTGGAGTCGTTGGGCGGACGCTTCCGGCTGCTCGTCGCCGATCAGGGCGCCGGCGGCTATGCGCCCGGCAAGGGCTTCGGCTCGCGCATGATGGACATGCTCGCCGCCCAGCTAGGCGGCGAGATCGCCCTGCGCCCGGAGCCCGGCGGCCTGTCCGTCGAACTCATCGC
>CAMPGL010000166.1 GCA_946885435.1 uncultured Brevundimonas sp.
ATGTGGAAGAAGTCCGTCGGGTTGGCCGCGTTGCGCATCAGGAAGATGTAGAGCCGGTCCTGCCACAGGGGCATGCCCTGCTGCGCCGAAGGCACGACCGAGCGCCGGCCGAGGAAGAAGCTCGTCGACATGATGTCGAACTTCAGCCCCATCTTGCGGCAGACGCTCAGCGCGCGCGGGATGTGCGGGCTCTCCATGAAGCCGTAGTTCAGGATCACCCGCTTGAAGTCGGGGCTGATGACCTCGATCTCGATGCGCTTGTCGTCGGGCACTCGGGGACGGTCGGCGGTGCGCACCGACAGGATCACGTTCTTCTCGTGCAGCACCTTGTTGTGCTTGAGGTTGTGCATCAGGGCCACCGG
Organism: uncultured Brevundimonas sp.; assembly: GCA_946885435.1. The sequence goes on from CAMPGL010000166.1 coordinate 363, forward strand.
CGCCACCTCGGGGTCCGAGGTCAGGAAGATGGCCGTGCCCGCGCAACGCTGCGGCGGCCGCGCCTGAAGCATGGCGACCAGGTCGGACAGGGGCAGGGAGTCGCGTCGTGACTTCTCGGTCAGGATCTGGGTGCCGCGGTGCCAGGTCCACATGATCAGCACCAGGCCCAGGCCCAGCACGATCGGCATCCAGGCGCCTTGCGGAATCTTGAGCGCATTCGAGCTCAGGAAGGTCAGGTCGAGCACCAGGAACGGCGTGAGCGCCAGCACCGACAGCGGCAGCGACCACTTCCACAGCCTGCGCACGATGAACCAGGCGAGCAGGGTGTCGACCAGCATCGCCCCGGTGACCGCGATGCCGTAGGCGGCCGCGAGGCCCGAGGAGGTCTGGAAGAAGGCCAGCAGGATCAGCACCCCGACCATCAGCAGGGTGTTCACCGACGGCACGAAGATCTGGCCGGACTGGGTCTCGGAGGTCCGGCGGATGTTGATGCGCGGCAGCAGGCCCAGTTGAACCGCCTGCTGGGTGATCGAGAAGGCGCCGGTGATCACCGCCTGTGAGGCGATGACCGTGGCGGCCGTCGCGAGCAGCAGGACCGGCCAGTAGGCCATCTCCGGAATCATCTCCCAGAACGGATTGACCCGGGCCTCCCGGTCGGCGAGCACCAGCGCGCCCTGGCCGAGGTAGTTCAGGGTCAGGCAGGGCAGGACGAAGACCAGCCAGCCTGCCCGGATGGGCGCCTTTCCGAAGTGGCCCATGTCCGCGTAGATCGCCTCCGCGCCGGTCACCGCCAGGAAGACGCTCCCGAGGATCACGAAGCCCAGGAAGCCGTTGTCGATCAGGAACAGCAGGCCGTAGTGCGGCGACAGCGCGCGCAAGATCGAGATGTCGTCGAAGATGTGCAGGACGCCGAGGCCGGCCAGGCACAGGAACCACAGGGCCGTGATCGGACCGAACCACTTGGCCACGCTGGCGGTGCCGCGCGACTGGATCATGAACAGGCCGACGAGAATGCCCGCGGCGATGATGAGCACATAGGGATCGAGCGCGCCGTTCAGGCCGGGCGCGTCCCTCAGGCCCTCGGCGGCGGACAGGACCGAAACCGCCGGCGTGATGATGCCGTCGCCGTAGAACAGCGCCGCGCCCAGGACGCCCAGGAAGAAGACGATGGCCGAGCGTTGACCGATGGCGCGCTGGGCCAGGGCCATCAGGGCCAGGGTGCCGCCCTCGCCCTTGTTGTCGGCCTTCATCAGGAAGACGACATATTTCAGCGTGACGACGAGCAGGAGGGCCCAGAACACGAGCGACACCACGCCCAGCACCGCCAGCTCGGCCTCGCCGCCCGAGCGCGAATGGGCCAGGGCCTCGCGCATGGCGTAGAGCGGACTGGTGCCAATGTCGCCGAAGACGACGCCGACCGCGCCCAGCGCCAGGCCGAACATGCCCGCGCGGCCATGCCCGCCGTGCGCCTCAGGGGCGGCGGCGTTCTGCGATGTCGATTGGTCGGCCGGCGGCGCGCCGTCGGCGGTCGGCTCGGGCCCGGGAGAGGCGGGCGGCGAGCCGGGGCTATCCCCAGCCATTCATGACCTCCGGGCCGCAGAAATCGGGGCCCTTCTCGAATGCGGGGGGCGCCATACGCCCTTTCCGGGGCCGCTTCAATCGCCTGCCCGGCGCCGGGCCGCTCGCAGCCGTCGGCGGATCAAGGCCCCTATGAGGACGACCAGCCCGGCGGCCCAGATGAGGCCGGCGGCCGTCCGAGCCGCCTCAGCCGAAAGGTCGAAGGGCCCGCGCGCGACCAGGACCGTGCCGGCGATGCAGGCGATCACCACAAAAAAGGTGAAGAAGATGGCGCGGAACACGAGCAATCCGAAGGCGAACAAGCCGAAACGCGGACTTATCCTACAGGGGCGCAACGTGCGCTAGCGTCGCGGTTTGTATCCAGGCGCGCGCCGACCTACCTTTAGGCCTCAAGCCCATGTCCGACAGTCAGCAATTTCCCGTCGCCGCCCACGCCCTGGCCTATCTGGCCCACAAGGGAGCGGATGCGCCCGAGCGCGCCGTGTCCTCGACCCTGCTCGCCGCTTCCATGCCGACCAATCCAGTCGTCGTGCGCCGTGTGACCGCCCAGCTGGCGCGCGCCGGCCTGATCGCCACGCGCGCGGGGGCGTCCGGAGGCGCCTGGCTGCTGCGTCCGGCGGACAAGATCACGCTCGACGAGGTCCTGCGCGCGGTGGACGGTTGCGCCCATCTCGGCAAGCCGCCGCCCGGCGCGCGCGGCTGTCCCGTCGGAGAGCGCATCCCCCGTCAGGTCGCCAAGGCCATCGGCCTGGCCGACGCAGCCGCCCAGGCCCGGCTCGGCCAGATCACCGTCGCCGACCTGCTGGAGGAGACCGCTTGAACCCGCGGGTTCGGCGTGCTGCTTTCGGCCTGTCGACCTTCTGGCGAGCCCCATGACCGTTTCCGGCGATACTTCCGCGCGGCGCCTCGCCCTGATCACCGGCGCCTCGGCCGGCATCGGCCAGCAGCTGGCGCGCGTCTATGCCGAGCACGGCTGGGATGTGGCGCTCACGGCCCGCCGCGCCGACCGGTTGGAGCAACTGGCCGACGAGCTGAAGATGCGCGCCGGGGTCGAAACCTTGGTCCTGCCCGAGGATCTGGCCGATCCGGCCGCGCCCGAACGTCTCGTCACGGCGATTGAAGCCAAGGGCCGCGTCATCGACGCCCTGGTCAACAACGCCGGCTTCTCCAGGGTCGAGGGCTTCCAGGCCACGCCCTGGGACCAGCACAAGGCCATGCTGCAGGTCATGCTGCTGGCCCCGACGGAACTGGCCCACCGGGTTCTGCCCGGCATGAGCGAGCGGCGCTTCGGCCGGATCCTTAACGTCGCGTCGCTTGCCGGCTATATGCCCGCGACCGGCGGCGACACCCTCTACGGGCCGATCAAGAGCTTCCTGATCAAGGCGTCGGCCGGCCTGCACCTGGAGGCCCGGGCGCGGGACGTGCACGTCACCGCGCTGTGCCCGGGCTACACTTGGAGCGAGTTCCACGACGTGAACGGCCAGCGCCAGGCCATCGCCCATGCCACGCCGGAATGGGCCTGGATGAGCGCCGACGAGGTCGCCCGCGCCGGCTACGAGGCCTGCGAGGCAAACCGTCCCATCTGCGTCCCGGGTTCGCCCAACAAGGCCACCTCGGCCCTGCTCAAAATCCTGCCCGACGAATGGACCCTGGCGCTGGCCACCCGCCACGCGGAGCGCCTCGGCCGGCTCTAGCGCAGAGTTGCGCCGGAAGCGCTGAGCGCTTCCGCTGGTGCCCCGGGTCGGACTCGAACCAACACGCCGTTTCCGGCAGCAGATTTTGAGTC
>CAMPGL010000167.1 GCA_946885435.1 uncultured Brevundimonas sp.
CCATTTCGACCACGGATCCCGGCCTCCTCGCCGGCGAAGAGGCCGGGATCCGTGGTCGAAATGGTGGCTTGGGCGAGCGAGGCGCAGGAGCGGGTCTGTAGCGGCCGGTCGGCATGGTCGGGACGGACAAGGCGGGAGCCCGCCGCCGTCCCGATGAACGCCTCCCGCAGATAGGGCTGCGCCACGACGCCGAGCACCGGCTCGCCCTCGTGCAGCAACGCAATCAGCGTGGTCCATAGCGGCAGGCCGGAGACATAGGCGCGGGTGCCGTCGATGGGGTCGAGCACCCAGACCCAGTCGGCGTCGGGTCGGTCCTGGCCGTATTCCTCGCCGATCACGCCGTGGCCCGGAAAGCGGCCGGAGATGACGCGGCGCAGCGCGGCTTCCGCGTCGCGGTCGGCGGCGGTGACCGGGTCGAAGGCCCCATCCGGCCCCTTGTCGACCACGTCCAGGCCCTGGCGGAACCCGGGGAGGGTGACCTCGCCCGCGACCGCGGCCAGCTCAAGGGCGAAAGGTTCGAAGTCTACAGGCGACATGCCGGCGCTGTAGCGGTCGGAACCATCCGGTTCCAACGCAAAAAATCAAGACAGCGGGTTGACGCTGTATCAGCGTAGTAATACAGCGGCACGCATGACGACTGACCCCAACTCCGCCGAGGCGAGGCTCTACGCCGCCATCCTGGCGCTGAAGACGCCCGAGGAGGTGCGCGACTTCCTCGCGGACCTCTGCACGCCCGCCGAGATCCGCGCCTTCATCGAACGGCTGGAGGTGGCCCGACTGCTGGACGCGGGCGACCTCTCCTATCGCCAGATCGCCGAACAGGCCGGAGCCAGCACCACCACCGTCGTGCGCGTCGCGCGCTTCCTCAAGGAGATGCCGTTCAAGGGCTATCGCCGCGCGCTCGATCGCATCAAGGAGCCCGCCCGATGAGCGCGACCGAGGACCGGCTGCGGATCGCGGTGCAGAAGAGCGGCCGCCTGTCCGAGCGCAGCCTCGAGCTCATGCGGGAGGCGGGCCTGCGCGTCATGAAGGGCGCCAACGACCTGCTCTATCGCATCGAGAACCACCCGATCGACGTGCTGCGGGTGCGCGACGACGACATCACCACCTTCGTGGCCGATGGCGTCTGCGACCTCGGGATCATCGGGCTGAACGTGCTGGAGGAGCATGCGGCGCGGCGCAACGGCTCCCGGCCCGAGGTGGTCATGCCGCTCGGCTTCGGCCGTTGCGCCCTGAAGATCGCCGTGCCGGGTGAGGCCGGCTGGCCGGGTCCGCAGGCGCTGGCCGGACGCCGGATCGCCACCTCCTATCCGGGCGTGCTCCAGGCCTGGCTGCGCGACCAGGCGGTCGAGGCGGAGGTGGTCGAACTGCACGGCGCCGTCGAGGTCGCGCCCCGGCTGAAGGTGGCGCACGCCATATGCGACCTGGTCTCCACAGGGGCCACGCTGGAGGCCAATGGGCTCAAGCCCGTGGCGACGGTGCTGGAGAGCGAGGCGGTTCTGGTGCGGGCGCCCGGCGGCGTGCCGCAGCAGCATGCGCATCTGGCGGACATCCTCACCGACCGGCTGAGGGGCGTCGTGGCGTCCCAGGGCACCAAGTACATCATGCTGAACGCGCCCCGCTCGTCGCTGGACGAGATCACCCGGCTGCTGCCGGGCGCCGGATCGCCGACCATCACGCCGCTGGCCGGCAAGGAAGACGCCGTCGCGGTGCACGCCGTCTGCCAGGAGAACGTCTTCTGGGAGACGCTCGAAGGACTGAAGGGGGCCGGCGCCTCGGCCATCCTCGTCCTGCCCATCGAAAAGATGATGATGTAGCCCGCCCATGCGATTGATCGACTGGAACGCGGCCTCGCCCGAGGACCGCGAAAGAGCCCTGCTGCGCCCGACGCAGACCCGCAGCGCCGAGGTGACCGCCCGGGTCGGCGAAATTCTCGCCGACGTGCGCGAGCGCGGCGCCGAGGCCGTGGACGACTGGTCCAGCCGTCTGGACGGCGCGCCTGCCCGCCGTCTCGCGATCACCGACGCGCGGGTGGCCGAGGCGGCCGCCCGCGTCGCGCCGGAGGACCTGGCCGCGCTGAAGCTGGCGGCGGGCGCGATCCGACGCTTTCACGAGGCGGACCGGCCGGCGGACGGCCCCGAGATCGAGACCATGCCCGGGGTGTTCAGCCGCCGGGTCTGGCGGCCGCTGGACCGCGTCGGCCTGTATGTTCCCGGGGGGACCGCGCCGCTGTTCTCCACCCTGTTGATGCTGGCCATTCCGGCCGAGGTCGCGGGCGTTCCGGAGCGGATCGTGGTCACGCCACCCGCCAGGGACGGCTCGGTCGATCCGATGATCGTCATGGCCGCGCGCGAGGCGGGGCTGGAGGCGATCTGGCTGGTCGGCGGGGCCCAGGCCGTGGGCGCCCTAGCCTATGGGGCGGGCCTGCCGCGCGTCGACAAGATCTTCGGGCCGGGCAACGCCTGGGTCGCCGAAGCCAAGCGGCAGGTGAGCTCCGGTCCGGGCGGCGCCGCGATCGACCTGCCGGCGGGGCCTAGCGAGCTGCTGGTCATCGCCGATGCGGGCGCCGATCCGGACCTCGTCGCCGCCGACCTGCTCGGCCAGGCGGAGCACGACGCGGACGCCCAGGTGCTGCTGGTCACGTCCAGCACGGCGCTGGCGCGCACCGCGGCCGAGGCGGTGGAGCGTCGCCTCCAGGGCCTGCCGCGGGCCGACATCGCTCGCCGCTCGCTGGAGGCGGCCGCGGTTATCCTCTGCGCCGACCTGGACGAAGCCGTCGACATCGCCAACGCCTATGGCCCGGAGCACCTGTCCCTGCAGGTGCGCGAGCCCAATCCGCTGGTGGCCCGCATCCGCCACGCAGGGACGGTCTTCGCTGGCGACGCCGCCGCCGAGACCTTCGGAGACTATATGGCTGGGCCCAGCCACGTCCTGCCGACGGATGGCGCGGCCAGGGCCTTTTCGGGCGTGACCACCGCAGCCTTCATGAAAAGCTTCGCGGTCCAGCGCGTCTCGCGCGAGGGGTTGACCCGCCTCGCCGAGGCGGCGGGCCGGCTGGCGCGGCTGGAGGGTCTGGAGGCCCACGCCCAGGCGGCCGACCTGCGGATGGAGCGCCTCGCGCCATGACCAGCCTCGCCCAGCGCCTGGCGCGCCCGGAAATCCGCGACCTTCAGCCCTTCCAGCTCGCCGAGCCCGGCGCGCCGGACGACGTCCGGCTGGACGCCAACGAGAACCCCTTCCCGTCCCTGATCGACGGGCCCCTGGCGCGCGAGCTCAACCGCTATCCCGAGCCGAGGCCCGTGGGCCTGAGGGCGCGCATGGCCGCCCTCTATGGCGTAGCGCCCGAGCGGCTCCTGCTGACGCGCGGCGGCGACGACGCCATCGACATCCTGATCCGGGCCTTCTGCCGGCCGGGCCAGGACGCCGTCCTGGTCCGGCCGCCGACTTTCGGCGCCTTCGCCCACTTCGCCCGCATGAACGGCGCGCGCGTGATTGAGCGGCCGTTGGGCGAGGACTTCCGCTTCGACATCGAAACGACGGTCGATGCGGTGCGCGGGGATGGGGCGGTCAAGGTCGTCTTCCTGTGCTCGCCTAATAACCCGACCGGGACCGTGACGCCCGTCGCCGACATCCGCGCCCTGGCGGAGGCCGTGCCGGACACCCTGGTGCTGGTGGACGAGGCCTACATCGAGTTCGCGGAA
>CAMPGL010000168.1 GCA_946885435.1 uncultured Brevundimonas sp.
GCCTCGTGGAAGCCGTCGTTGGCGCCGTTGCGGAACAGGAAGGGCTGCTGGTTGTAGGCCCGCTGATAGTAGTTGTGGCCCAGCTCGTGGTGCGCCGTCTGGAAGTCCTCGGCGTTCACGCGGGTGCACATCTTGATGCGCAGGTCCTCCACGTTGTCGACGTCCCAGGCCGAGGCGTGGCAGACCACCTCGCGGCCCTCGGGACGCACGATCTGCGAGCGCTCCCAGAAGGTCTCGGGCAGCGGGTCCAGGCCGATTGAGGTGTAGAAGCGCTCCGAGGTCCGGATGACCTGCTCGGGCGTGTAGTCGTTCGCTTCCAGCAGGGCCGTCAGGTCGACGGTCGATTCCGGCACGTTGGTCGGGGCGACCACGTCATAGATGTTACCCCACTGCTGGGACCACATGTTGCCCAGCAGGTCGGCGCGGATCGGGCCGGTCTCGGGCTGGACCGCGTCGCCGTACCGTTCGTTCAGGCGTCCGCGCACGTAGCAGTGCAGGTTCTCGTAGAACGGCCGCACCTGCTGCCACAGGCGCTCGGTCTCGGCCGTGAATTCGTCCGGCGGCATGTCGTATCCCGAGCGCCACATGGCCCCGGCGTCGGCGTAGCCCAGCTCGTTCGCGCCTTCGTTGATGATCTCGACCATGCGGGCGTAGTCGCCGGCCATGCCCTGGGCCGAGATGGTGCGCCAGCCGTTGTAGACGGCGGCGGTCTCGGCCGGATCGCGCGATTCCGCGATGATCTCCGAGGCGCGGTCCAGATTGATCTGCTCGCCCTCGTGCTCGAAGCGGCCCGTGGCGTAGGTGGAATCCATCCGGGTCAGGATCTGGGCCAGCTCGTCGGCGGCGCCCGGCCGGTTCGGAGCCGGAGCGACCAGGCCCTGGCGCAGCAGGTTCAGCTTGCGGCGGGTGGCCGCGTCGACCTCGACATTGTTGAAGCGCGCGGCCTCATTGGCCAGCTCGACGCCCAGTTCGGTGTATTCCGCGTTGGCGCGGGCCTCGAGCCACATGGTGTCGAAGGTGATGTAGGTGTTGCGCACCCAGGAGACGCGGCCGGCGTACTCGCTCATCTCCATGAGGCGGCGCTCGGCGTCCTCCACGAAGGCGCGGGCGCCCTCTGGCGTCGCCGGGAAACGTTCGGCCTGGGCCGTCGGCGCAGCGGGCGCCGTCTGGGCCTGGGCGTCCATCATGCTCGAGCAGCCCGTCAGGGCGCAGGCGGCGGCGGCCGTCATCAGCAGGCGTTTCATGGTCTTCCTCCTCATCCGGGCGTCGTCTGTCGAACACGCGCCCGATTGGGCCGCCACAAACGGCAGGCGGCCTTCCCCGTCAAGCTATGCAGTCTGAAAGCCCATCGGCCCGCACGGTTCCCATGGCCGCCTGGATCGAGCGGGCGCGGCGGCGGACGAACGGACCGGGCTCGGCGGCCTGATAACGGCGCGGGCTCGGCAGGATGGCGGCGAGGCGCGCCGCTTCCGTCCGTGTCAGCTCCGACGCGCTCTTGCCGAACCAGTGCTGTGCGGCGGCCTCGGCGCCATAGATCCCCGCCCCCCACTCGGCGACGTTGAGGTAGACCTCCATGATCCGCCGCTTGGTCCAGACCAGCTCGATCAGAACGGTGTAGCCGGCCTCCAGTCCCTTGCGGATCCAGCCGCGTCCCGGCCACAGGAAGACGTTCTTGGCGGTCTGCTGGCTGATCGTCGAACCGCCTCGCACGCGGCGACCCTCGGCGTTCTCCTCCATCGCCTCCTGGATGGCCTCAAGGTCGAAACCCGCGTGGCTGCAGAAGCGCGCGTCCTCGGCCGCGATGACCGCATCGACGAGGTCCGGTGAGATGTCGTCCAGGCCCCGCCAGCGCTTATCCAGCCCCTCGCCCTCGAACATTCGCTGGACCATCAGGATGGTCATCGGCGGCGGCACGAGGGCGTGGATCAGCACGCCGAAGACCGGCAGCATCAGCACGATCACGAAGATCGTCAGCCAGCCGAACCGACGCTTTCGCGGAGCTTCACCGTTCATGCGGGCGTGATACCCCAGCGGTCAGTCGAGGTCGACGACGCCCGCCCCGCCGTCCTCGTCGCCCCAGGCCAGGCGCTTGCCATCGGCCGTCATGGCCAGGCCCGAGATGGCGCCGCCCTTCTCCGCCTTGATCCAGCGATGCGCCCCCTCGCCCAGGTCGATGACCCAGACGCGGCCGTCGGCGGTCCCGCCCGCCAGGCGGCGACCGCCCGGCATGCCCGCCGTTCGCACCACGAAGCTGGTTTCGTCGAAGCCGACCTCCGCAGCCTCCTTGCCCATCGGGCCGTTGGAGCCATGGAAGGGCCAGACCACCGCCCCATGCGCGCCGGAGGTGGCCATCATCCGCCCGCCGTCCAGGAAGGTCATGTCGCGGATCTTGGTCGGATAGCCGCCCATGCGCATGTCCTTGCCGTCCTTCAGCCGCCAGCCGTGCAGCTGGTTTTCCTGCATGGCCGAGATGACGAAGGCGCCGTCGGGCGAGACCGCCACGCGTGTGTGCGACCCGGCCCATTTCAGCTGGACCGGCTTCTGCGTCTCGATACGGGCGAACCACAGCACCACGCCGCCATAGGTGGCGCAGGCCAGCTTCCGGCCCTTGGGCTCGAAGGCCAAATCGGCGACCGAGCGCTCATGGATGAACTCGCGCCGGAAGTGCGGATCCTTCTGGTCGAGCACGAAGGCCGACTTGCCGGCCGCGAAGGCGATCAGGCCGGACTCCGCCGAGGCCGCCACCGCATCGATCCAGCGCCCCTTCACATCGGCCAGCTCCACGCCCTCGCCCGGCCGGCTCCAGACCACGCGGCCGTCGTCGCCGCCGGTCACCACGCCCTGGCCGGAGGGATGGAGGTAGGCGCTCAGCACCGCCCCGTCATGCGCCTCGACGACCTCACCGCCCTCGAAGCGGACCGACCCGTCCCCCAGGGCGAAGGCGGCCTCTCCGCCGCGGTCGAACAGGACCGCGGTGACGGGGGCGTCGAATTCCCGGACCAAAGAGGCCTCAGCCCCGCTGGCTGATAGGCGTGTAGTCGCGCTGCGTCGGGCCCGTGTACAGCTGGCGGGGACGGCCGATCTTCTGCGACGGGTCCTCCATCATCTCCTGCCACTGGCTGATCCAGCCGACCGTGCGGGCCAGCGCGAACAGGACGGTGAACATGGTGGTCGGGAAGCCCATCGCCGACAGGGTGATGCCCGAATAGAAGTCAACGTTCGGATAGAGCTTGCGCTCGATGAAGTACTCGTCCGAGAGCGCGATGCGCTCTAGCTCCTGGGCGACCTGCAGCAGTGGGTCGTTCGGATCGCCGACCTCGGCGAGGACCTCCTTGGCGCTCTCCTGCATCACCTTCGCGCGCGGATCGTAGTTCTTGTAGACCCGGTGGCCGAAGCCCATCAGCCGGTACTTGCGGTCCTTCACGCCGGCGACGAACTCGGGGATCTTTTCGGGCGTGCCGATCTCCTTGAGCATGTTCAGCGCCTCCTCGTTGGCGCCGCCGTGCGACGGGCCCCAGAGGCAGGCGATGCCCGCGGCGATGCAGGCGAACGGATTGGCGCCCGACGA
>CAMPGL010000169.1 GCA_946885435.1 uncultured Brevundimonas sp.
CAACAGCTCCGCGCGCCTGATGACGCGCGGCGTCACCTTGCAGGTCGAGCGCGGCTGGTTCGGCGCCACCCGCGTCGAGCGGCTCTATTCCACGGCCGGCGAAGGCTCCGCGGCGCTGGATCGCGGCGGCCTGTCGGACGGCGAACTGCGCGGCGCCCTGCCCGCCGGCGCGACCGAGTCCAATGTCTACCGGATCGAGCCCGAGGGCGCCGGCGCCGCGCTCGGCCGGGTGCTCTGCCCGGGCGCCCAGGAGGTTTTCCTGGTGGTTGGGCGGGTCCGTCCGCTGCGCACCCTGACCATGCACGCCATCGGGCGCGGAGCCGCGGGAACCGCGCTGCACTGCGCCACCCTCGAGTACACCTACCGCGGCGAGTGGAGCCAGCCGGACCCGCGCGACGTGCGCGGCGAAGGCCCCGTCTCGCCGCCGCGCTTCTGAGCCGGGCGAAACTGGACTCCCGCGCCGCACAGGACTAGACCCCGCGCCCCATGAGCCGTCATCGCCGCCACGATAAACCCCAGACGGGCCCGAGCCAGCGCCAGCTGCGCGCCGGCGAGCTGATCCGCCACGCCCTGGTCGAGGTGCTGCGTGAGGAGGAGATCCACGACGAGGCGCTCAAGGGCGTGTCCGTCACCGTCACCGAGGTGCGGCTGAGCCCCGACCTCAAGCACGCCACCTGCTTCGTCGAGCCGCTGGGCGCCGGCGTGGCCGAGGCGGCGACCGCCGGCCACACCGAAGAGATCATCAAGGCCCTGAATGCACACGCGAAATTCCTCCGCGGCGCGCTCGGTCGGCACATCGACATGAAGTTCACCCCTGATCTTCGGTTCCGCCACGACGAGAGCTTCGACGCCGCCAGTCGCATGGACCGGCTGTTCGACGATCCGCGCGTGCGCCGTGACCTGGAAGCCGCCGGCGAGACCGAGGACTGATGGCCCGCCGCAAGCGCGGCCAGGCCGTCCACGGCTGGGTCTGCCTCGACAAGCCGCTAGAGCTGGGATCGACCGACGCGGTCTCGAAGGTGCGCCGCCTGTTCGACGCCCAGAAGGCCGGTCACGCCGGCACGCTGGATCCGCTGGCCTCCGGCATCCTGCCGATCGCGCTCGGTGAGGCGACCAAGACGGTGCCCTTCATGATGGACGCCGAGAAGGTCTACCGCTTCTCGATCCGCTGGGGCGTCTCCACCACTACGCTCGACCGTGAGGGCGAGGTCACCGGCCGTTCCGAAGTCCGGCCCTCGGCCGATCAGGTCGCCGAGGCGCTCAAGGCCTTCGTCGGCGAGATCGATCAGGTCCCACCGGCCTTCTCCGCCATCCGGGTCAACGGCGAGCGGGCCTATGACCTGGCCCGCGACGGTGTTGAGGTTGAGCTCGCCGCCCGCCGGGTCACGATCCACGAGGCCGCTGTCACAAACGCGCCGGACGCCGACCAAGTCGAGATCGTCGTGCGCACCGGCAAGGGCGTCTACATCCGCTCCCTGGCCCGGGATCTCGCCGCTGAGCTCAGCGCGGAGGGGCATGTTTCGGCGCTCCGGCGCGAGCGCGTGGGTCCCTTCACGCTGGAACGGGCGATTAAGCTGGATTCTCTGGCCGATTTGGTGCATAGGGGCGCCGCCTCGGAAGGCCTGCTTCCCGTCGCGACCGCTCTGGACGACATCCCGGACCTGGCCGTGACGACCGAAGACGCCTTCCGGCTGAGGCAGGGTCGGCCGATCGTTCTGCTCCCCCGACAAGTCGAAGCGCTCAAGGCCCGGCTCTCCGCCGGATCCCGGATCGTTTCGGCCTTCGAGGGAGATGTCCTGGTCGCCCTGTGCAGCCTGAAGGCCGGACGGCTCGAGCCGGACCGCGTTTTCAACCTCCAATAAGGAGACCACGATGTCGATTACCGCCGAGCGCAAGAGCGCCGTCATAGCCGACAACGCCCGTTCCGAAGGGGACACTGGCGGAGCCGAGGTCCAGATCGCGATCCTGTCCGAACGGATCGCCAACCTGACCGAGCACTTCAAGACCCACAAGAAGGACAATCACTCGCGCCGCGGCCTCCTCAAGATGGTCTCGCAGCGTCGCCGCCTTCTGAACTACCTCAAGAAGACCGACGAAGACCGCTACACGGCCATCATCGGCAAGCTGGGCCTGCGCCGCTAAGGCTCAGTCTCTGGAAAGGGGGCCCCCGGGCCCCCTTCGCACATGCGCCGCCCCGCGGCGCGCTTTCGCGAGGGCCATGTCGGTCCTCAATCGTCCGTCAGCCCATGGGGGCCGGCGGTTCACTGGACCGAAGGACTGACATCCCGCCCGTCCGCCCCCGCAGGGAATCCGCCCGCGGGATCAGAAAGAAGAAATTCATGTTTGATATCAAGCGCAAGACCATCGAATGGGGTGGCCGCACCCTGACGCTCGAGACCGGCCGTATGGCCCGTCAGGCCGACGGTTCGGTCCTGGCCACCTACGGCGACACCGTCGTGCTCGCCACCGCCGTCTTCGCCAAGACGCCCAAGGCCGGCGTCGACTTCTTCCCGCTGACCGTCAACTACCAGGAAAAGACCTTCGCCGCGGGCAAGATCCCGGGCGGCTACTTCAAGCGTGAAGGCCGGCCGAGCGAGAAGGAAACCCTGGTCAGCCGCCTCATCGACCGTCCGATCCGCCCGCTGTTCGTCAAGGGCTTCAAGCACGAGACCCAGGTCGTCGTGACCGTCCTCCAGCATGACATGGAGAACGATCCGGACGTCGTGGGCATGATCGCCGCCTCCGCCGCCCTGACCCTGTCGGGTGTGCCCTTCATGGGCCCGATCGGCGCCGCGCGCGTGGGCCACATCGACGGCGAGTACGTCCTGAACCCGACGCTGGAGCAGATGAACGAGTCCAAGTTGGACCTCGTCGTCGCCGGCACCCAGGACGCCCTGATGATGGTCGAGTCCGAGGCCAAGGAGCTGGCTGACGACGTGATGCTGAACGCCCTGGTGTTCGCTCACAAGTCGATGCAGCCGGTGATCGACGCCATCATCGAGTTGGCCGAACACGCCGCCAAGGAGCCCTTCGACTTCCAGGCCGACGACGTCTCGGACGTGGTCGACCGGATCAAGGCCCTGGTGGGCGACGATATCCGCGCCGCCTACGGCCACAAGGGCAAGTACGACCGTCACACCGCCGTCGGCGCCGCCAAGAAGAAGGCCGCCGAGGCCCTGCTCGCTTCGGAGACCAACCCGGACGGCGTGGACGCCACCAAGTTCGGCACGGCCTTCAAGGAATGCGAAGCCGAGGTCCTGCGCCGCGACATCATCGAGCATGGCCGCCGCGTCGACGGCCGCCCGCTCGACAAGGTCCGCCAGATCGTCTCGGAGGTCGGGGTCCTGCCGCGCACCCACGGTTCAGCCCTGTTCACCCGCGGTGAAACCCAGGCCCTGGTGGTCGCCACCCTCGGCACCGGCGAGGACGAACAGTGGATCGACGCCCTGAGCGGCACCTACAAGGAGTCGTTCCTGCTCCACTACAACTTCCCCCCCTATTCGGTGGGTGAGGCCGGCCGCATGGGCTCGCCCGGCCGCCGCGAGATCGGCCACGGCAAGCTCGCCT
>CAMPGL010000170.1 GCA_946885435.1 uncultured Brevundimonas sp.
CCCAGGACCTGGCCGAGGCCTGCGCCGCAGCCGAGACGGCGGAGAAGGACGTCCTGCCCGCGCGCCTCGACGCCGTGCACGACGCTCTGGACCGCGCCCTGGCGGACGTCGCGGCCTTCCGCCACGAACTCGCGCTGAGAAGCCTAAGGGGTTAGTCCGCCAGCAGACTCTCCAGGCCCTCGCGCCAGGTCGGGAAGGCGGGACGCCAGCCGAGTTCGGCCTTGGCGCGGGCGTTCGAGACGCGTTTGGAGTCGAGGTAGAAGCCGCGCATGGCCTCGCTGACGGAGGGATCCGACAGGTCCGTCTCGGGCGGCAGGGGCAGGCCCATGCGGGCGGCCGCGGCCTCGAGCACGGACTCGGCGGAAGCCGGGTCGTCGTCGGTCAGGTTGTAGACCCCGCCGGGTCGCGGCCGCGCCAGGGACGCCAGAATGCCCGCCGCCGCGTCCTCGACGTGGATCCGGTTGAACACCTGCCCGGGCTTGCGCACGCGCCGCGCCGTGCCATCCCGGAGACGGTCCACCGCAGAGCGGCCGGGACCGTAGATGGCCGGCAGGCGGAACACATGGACGGCCAGCCCTTCGGCCTCGCCCAGCCCCAGCCAGCCGCGCTCGGCCGCCACGCGGCGGGCGCCGGGGATGCTGGCCGCGTTCAGCGCCGAGCCCTCGTCCACCCAGCCCCCGCCCCGGTCGCCATAGACGGCGGTCGAGGAGACATAGCCGATCCACCGGCCGCGCCAGCCCCCGAGGCGCGGCGCCAGCGCCAGCAGACCGGGGCACCCCTCAGGACCCGGGGGCGCCGTGACCAGGATCGCGTCGCTGCCGGCCACCGCGGACTCCAGGGCCGCGGCGTCGCCCGGATCAATGGCCGGCGCGCCTTCGCTGGCCAGCATCTGTCGGCGTTCGGGATCGCGCGCCGTGACGCGAATGGACCAGCCGTCGGTGCGCAGGCGACGCGCCACGGCCTCGCCCAGATAGCCCAGTCCAAACACCAGCATCGTCGGCATGACCCTGGCCTAGCGAGCGTCGCCGAACCGGGCAAGCCGGGCGTCATCCCGTCCGCAGCGAAGCTCTTTCCGGGATGACCGCTTCGGCCTAGGAAGCGGCCATGACCGTCATCGTCACCGGCGCGGCCGGATTCATCGGGATGCACACGGCCGAGCGCCTGCTGGAGCGGGGCGAGACGGTCGTCGGCGTGGACAACTTCAACACCTATTACGACCCGGCCCTGAAGCCGGCTCGGGCCGAGCGGCTGGAGCGGCATCCGGCGTTCCGCATGGTCCGCATGGACATCGCCGAGGCGCAGGGCTTCGAGGCCCTGGTCCGCGACACGGGCGCGAAGCGGATCGTCCACCTCGCCGCCCAGGCGGGCGTCCGCTATTCGATCGAGAACCCCTTCGCCTATGAGCGGGCCAATCTGGCCGGACACCTCAGCGTGCTGGAGGCGGCGCGCCGCAACGAGGTCGAGCACCTGGTCTACGCCTCGTCCAGCTCGGTCTATGGCGACCGGCCGCTGGCGGGCCAGGGGTTCTCGGAGGACGACCCGACCGACAGCCCGGTGTCGCTCTACGCCGCGACCAAGAAGGCCAACGAGCTGATGAGCGCCAGCTACGCGAACCTCTACGGCATTCCGCAGTCGGGCCTCAGGTTCTTCACCGTCTATGGGCCGTGGGGCCGGCCGGACATGGCCTATTTCAGCTTCACCCAGAAGATCCTGGCCGGCGAGCCGATCGAGGTCTTCGGCGAGGGCCGGATGGCGCGCGACTTCACCTATGTGGACGACATCGTGGACGGGATCGTCGGGGTGCTGGACCGCCCGCCGCCCGGAACCGATCCGCGCGTGCTGAACATCGGCGACAGCCGGCCGGTCGGGCTGATGGACATGATCTCGACGCTGGAGACCGCGCTCGGCCGCGAGGCGATCAAGGTCTTCCGCCCGATGCAGCCCGGCGACGTGACCGCCACCTATGCGGACGTGTCGAAGCTGAACGCGCTGACTGGCTACGACCCGAAGGTGAAGCTGGAGGACGGCATCCCGCGCTTCGTGGAATGGTACCGGGAATTCTATGGATAGGTTTCCTTCTCCCCTCGGGGGAGAAGGTGTCAGGCGACGCCTGACGGATGAGGGGGCTGTACCCGCATCTCCTCTGATCGATGCTTGATCTGGGCGAGAACGACAGCGGGATTCTTTAGGAACGCCTCGTTCTTGAAGCGCAGGACCGCATAGCCCGCATTCGCAAGTCGCTCGTCTCTCGCGGTATCCGCGCCTTCCGCGAGCACGTGCACACCCCCATCCAGCTCGATGACCAGTCGCAGGTCTGCGCAGAGAAAATCTACGATGTAGCCTGCGAGCGGCGCCTGGCGTCTGAACTTCAGATTCTCGAAGCGCCGGCCACGCAGCATGTCCCACAGCTTCGCCTCGGCTCCGGTCATGTCGCGCCTGAGACGGCGTGCCCGGCGTGTCCTGTCGTCAGTCTGGTGCATGCGGAGGCAGCCCCCTCATCCGACCCGCTTCGCGGGCCACCTTCTCCCCCGAGGGGAGAAGGAGTCCAGATGGCCTTGAGCCTCACCGATCCGCCGCTATAGTCCGCGCGCTTTCGCAGACCCCTTTCAGGAGACTCCCGCATGGCCGGGCCCGCCTCGCACGACGACCAGGACTACCACCGCGGCGAGATGGACATCTCCGAGCAGGCGTCGACCTATTCCTTCGTCATGGGCATGACGAAGTGGGGCGCGCTGGCGCTGGCGGTCATCATCGCCTTCTTCACCATCTGGCTCTACCCGCGCGGCGACTTCTTCGGGGCGGCCTTCGTGGCCTTCGTCCTGCTGGTCGCGGGCATCTTCCTGCTGCGCAGCAAGAAGGCGCACTGAGCCTTTACGGCCCTTCCCAAACACGCCTAACGTCGCCTCTGGTCTGAACGGACGGAGGCGCCCTTGGCCGTCGTGATCGCCACCACCCGAGAACGGCGCGCGGACGATCCGCGCGTGGCGATCACGCCCGAGACGGCCAGGAAGCTGATCGGCCTTGGCGCCACCGTCCGCGTCGAGGCGGGCGCGGGCTCAGGCTCTTCCTATCCGGACAGCGAGTACCAGGCCGCCGGCGCCGAGATCGCGCCGGACCTGCGCCGCGCGCTGGACGGGGCCGACATCCTGTTCAAGGTCCGCGGGCCGACCGCCCAGGAGATCAGCGCGCTCAAGCCCGGCGCAACTGTTGTCGCCCTGCTCGACGCCTATCGCGAGAAGGACACGGTCCAGGCCCTGGCCAAGGCGAACCTGTCGGCCTTCGCCATGGAGTTCGTGCCGCGCATCACCCGCGCCCAGGTCATGGACGCCCTGTCGTCCCAGGCGAACCTGGCCGGCTATCGCGCCGTGATCGAGGCGGCCTACGCCTATTCCAAGGGGTTTCCGATGATGATGACGGCGGCCGGGACGGTCGCGCCGGCCAAGGTCTTCGTCATGGGAGCCGGCGTGGCCGGCCTGCAGGCCATCGCCACGGCGCGGCGGCTGGGAGCCGTGGTCACCGCCACCGACGTGCGGCCGGCGTCCAAGGAGCAGGTCGAGAGCCTGG
>CAMPGL010000171.1 GCA_946885435.1 uncultured Brevundimonas sp.
CCCACAGCCGGAGCGACGTGGCGCCGGATCCGTCGGTGCGTTTCGGGATCCTGCCGAACGGCATGCGCTACGCCCTGATGCAGAACGCCACGCCTCCCGGGCAGGCCTCGCTGCGGCTGCGCATCGACGCCGGTTCCCTCATGGAGGCGGAGGACCAGCGCGGCCTGGCCCATTTCCTGGAGCACATGGCCTTCAACGGCACGACCGAGGTGCCCGAGGGCGATCTGCTGCCGATCCTGGAGCGGCTGGGCCTGGCCTTCGGTCCGGACACCAACGCCTTCACGACCTTCGACCAGACCGTCTACCAGCTGGACCTGCCGCGCACCGATGACGAGACGGTCGACACCGGCCTGATGATCCTGCGCGAAATGGCCGGCGAGGCGACCCTGGACGCCGAGGCCATCGACCGCGAGCGCGGCATCGTCCTGTCGGAGGAGCGTTCGCGCGCTTCCCCCTCCTATCGCGTCGCCCTGGCTCGCTACGAGTTCCTAATGCGCGGCCAGCTGGCGCCGCGCCGCTTCCCCATCGGGGACGTAGAGGTGCTGCGCACCGCACCGCGCGAGCGCTTCACCGCCTTCTACGAGGCCTGGTACCGGCCCGAGCGCGCGACCCTGGTGGCCGTCGGCGACTTCGACATGGACGCCATGGAGGCCAAGATCCGAGCTGAGTTCTCCGACTGGACCAATCCCTCCCCCGACGGGGTCGAGCCTGACCTTGGCGCGGTCCAGCCGCGCGAGCCGGAGGCCCGCGTCGTGGTCGAGGCCGGCGTACAGCCCAGCCTGACCCTGTCGTGGGTCTCGCCGCCGACCGACCGGCCGGACACCGTCGCCGAGCGGCGGCGCGGCTTCCTCGAATATCTGGGCTTCGCGGTGCTGAACCGGCGTCTGGAGCGGCTGTCGCGCGGCGAGGACCCACCCTTCGTGGCCGCCGGCGGCTACCGCTCGACCACGTTGCAGTCCCAGGACGCCTTCCAGCTTTCCGCCAGCCTGCAGCCCGGTCGCTGGCGTGAGGCCCTGACCGCGCTGGAGGTCGAGCGCCGACGCATCGCGGAATTCGGCGTCACCCGCGCCGAGCTGGATCGCGAGATCGCCGAGCAGACCGCCGCCTTCCAGACTTATGTCGCGGGCGCGGGCACCCGCCGTACGCCTGTACTGGCCAACGCCATCATCGACGCGGTCAACGATGACGACGTCTTCACCGCGCCCGCCGACGAATTCACGCGCTTCCAGGCCCTCGTCGCCGAGGTCACGCCCGAGATGGTCGACGCCGCGCTCTCCGACGCCATGCGGGGCGACGGCCCCCTCGTCTTCCTGGCGGCGCCCGAGCCGGTCGAGGGCGGCGAAGCCGCTGTCATGGCCGCCCTGGCCGCCGCCGCGGCCGTTCCGGTCGAGGCGACCGCCGACCACGCCGCCCTCGACTGGCCCTATACGGACTTCGGCGCGCCGGGCCAGGTCGCCGAACGCGAAGAGGTCGAGGATCTGGGCCTCACCCTGGTCCGTTTCGCCAATGGCGTGCGCCTGACGATCAAGCCGACCGACTTCCGGGAGGACCAGGTGCTGGTCACCGCCAGCATCGGCGAGGGCCGCGCCGGCCTGCCGAACGACCGCGTGACGCCCATGTGGGCGGCCTCCTCGGCCCTGATCGAGGGCGGGCTCGGCCGCATCAGCCGCGAGGACCTGGAGCAGGTGCTGGCGTCGCGCGTCGTCTCGTCCGGCTTTGGGCTGGACGATGACGCGGTGATGCTGTCGGGCTCGGCCCGGCCGGAAGATCTGCTGGTGCAGATGCAGCTGCTGGCGGCCTACGCGTCGGATCCGGCCTTCGCGCCCCAGGCCTTCGAACGGATCCGCACGGTCTACGGCAACGCCCTGGGCCAGCTCGACTCGACGCCGGCGGGCGTCTTCGGGCGCGATGTGGGCCCCATGCTGCGCGGCGGCGACCTTCGCTGGGCCTTCCCCGACGCCGACCAGATCGCCTCGGCCGACGTCGCGGAACTCGAGGCGTTGCTCGCGCCGGTGTTGGCGTCTGGGCCGCTGGAGATCGTCATCGTCGGCGACGTCGAGACGGACGCCGCCATCCAGGCCGTGGCCGCCACCTTCGGGGCCTTGCCGCCGCGCGCCGAGGCCGCCGAGACCGACACGGCCCTCCGCTTCCCCGCCGGCGGCGACACGGTGCGGCTCACCCACTCGGGCCGCGCGGACCAGGGGCTGGCCTATGTCGCCTGGTCGACCACGGACGCCCGGTCCGACGTCTTCCAGGCGCGTGTCCTCAGCCTGCTTTCCTCGGTCATGCGGCTGCGCCTGGTCGAGGAGCTGCGGGAGGGCCAGGCGGTGACCTATTCGCCCTCGGCCTCGTCGAACGCCAGCTGGACCTTCCCCGACTATGGCTATCTGTCGGCCTCCATCGAGGCGCCGCCCGAGCGGCTGGACGGCTTCTTCGCCGACGTCGACCGGATCGCCGCCCAGCTGCGCGACGCGCCCATCGACGCCGACGAACTCGAGCGGGCGCGGCGTCCGATGGTCGAGTCCCTTCAGCGCGCGCGCAACACCAACGAATACTGGCTGTCGCAACTGTCGGACGTGCAATCCGACGAGACCCGGCTGCCCTCGATCCGATCCGCCCTTGCGGACCTCGAGCGGATCACCCCGGCCGACCTTCAGGCCGCCGCCCAGGCCTATCTGCGGCCAGAGCGCGCCTGGCGCGCCGTGGTCACGCCACGTCCCGCCGAATGACATAAAAACAGCCCCTGCCTCTTTCGAAGCAGGGGCTGCAAGGCGCTCAGGAAGTCGACGGAGAGTCGACGCTCCAATCTCTCACGCGGCCGATGACCGCAGGCTGAACCGGCCTGTTGGGCTCAGTAAACCCGGCCGCCCACGCCGCCGTCGAGCACCAGGCTCATGCCGGAATAGGTCTCGACCACCGTTTCCTCGCGGTACTCCTCATAGAGCTCCTCGCGAACCATGGTCAGGACGAAGACGCCGGCTCCGAAGCGGCGCAGCAGGCTGCGTTCGTAGCAGTCGCGCTCCGGGGTCTGGGGACGGCATTCCAGCAGGCCGCCGGCGCCGTGATACAGCGCCTCGCCCGCGCGGCAGGTCAGGGTCTCGCCCCCGTCGAAGTTGAACTCGCCGCCCTCGTAGTTGGCGATCGTGATCTGCAGCCACGAGCCCGCCAGGCAGCGGTAGAGCTCACCGACGTAGTCGTCGCGGATGTCGCGATCTGGCCGGATGCGCGAGGCGGGGTGCGGCACGCTGCGGGCATCGATGCAGACCGCCTGGATGACGACGCGGCGCTCCATGCGGCGGCGCTCCTGATAGGGAACGCGGACGACACGGGCGGGGCCCTGGACGACCAGGTTGTTGATCACCGTCGGCGCCGGCGCCTGCACCGAGAAGCTGGCGTAGCCACGACCCAGCCCGGCGCCTTCGGACACGGAGAAGGACTCGACCCGCGAGCGGGCTTGGGCGACCGCCGAGGCGCGGGACCGCGCGTCGACGTTCACGTCGACGTCGATGCAGACTTCGATGCCGCAGCTGGGCGGCGGAG
>CAMPGL010000172.1 GCA_946885435.1 uncultured Brevundimonas sp.
TCGTAGAGCAGCCGCCCGATCAGCGTCGACTTGCCGTCGTCCACCGAGCCGCAGGTGATGAAGCGGAGCAAGCTCTTGTGCTGGTGCTTGTCGAGGTAGGCCTCGATGTCCTCGGCGATCAGATCGTCCTGGTGGGCCATCAGAAATAGCCCTCCTGCTTCTTCTTCTCCATGGAGGCGGCCTGGTCGTGGTCGATGACCCGCCCCTGGCGCTCCGACGTCGTCGTCAGCAGCATCTCCTGGATGATCGAGGGCAGGTCGGCCGCCTCGCTCTCCACCGCGCCGGTCAGCGGATAGCAGCCCAGCGTCCTGAACCGCACCATGCGCATCTGCGGCTCCTCGCCGGGATTGAGCGGCATGCGGTCGTCGTCGACCATGATCAGCGTGCCGTCGCGCTCCACGACCGGCCTTTCGGCCGCGAAATACAGGTCCGGCAGCGGGATGTTCTCCAGATAGATGTACTGCCAGATGTCGAGCTCGGTCCAGTTCGACAGCGGGAAGACGCGGATCGATTCGCCCTTGCGCTTCCGCGCGTTATAGAGATTCCACAACTCCGGCCGCTGGTTCTTCGGATCCCAGCGGTGATTGGCCGAGCGGAAGGAGAAGACCCGCTCCTTGGCCCGCGACTTCTCCTCGTCGCGCCGCGCGCCGCCGAAGGCCGCGTCGAAGCCGAACTTGTCCAGCGCCTGCTTCAGCCCCTCGGTCTTCATCACGTCGGTGTGCATGGCCGAGCCGACGCTGAACGGATTGACGCCCCGCTTCAGCCCGTCCTCGTTGACGTGCACATGCATGTCGAAGCCCAGCGAGCGCGCATAGCCGTCGCGGTGGGCGTACATGGCCTTGAACTTCCAGGTCGTATCGACGTGCAGCAGCGGGAACGGCGGGCGCGACGGCGCGAACGCCTTCGCCGCCAGGTGCAGCATCACCGCCGAGTCCTTGCCGATCGAATAGAGCATCACCGGGTTGTCGCACTCGGCGACCACCTCGCGCATGATGTGGATGCTCTCGGCCTCCAGCCGCTGGAGGTGGGTCAGCCCCGCCATTGGTGCCTTCCGCGGGCGCTCGTCGGCCAAGACGCTCGTCATCAAATTACCTCTCGCCGGCGCGCGCTCGTCCCTTCAAGGGGATATCGGGAAGGCGAGCAAGGTCTAACCTGCGTAGGAAGCGCGGGCGCCGAGCACGACCTCGTGGATGCCTGTATAGGTAGCGACGAGCCTCGGGACTCAACTTAAGCGAGGGCATCTTACCTCTTTGCCAGCAGATGCGCCGCCTCGCCGCCTTTGACCATCCGCGACAGCCAGGCGCATCCGCTTGTCGTCGATGGGAACATGCGACTAAGACGGACCGACCACGATTGGAGCGCCGCGACCCTTGCACGTCCTAGTCCTTGGCGGTGACGGCTTCTGTGGCTGGCCGACCGCCCTACACCTGTCCGCCCGCGGCCACCGCGTCACCATCGTCGACAACCTGTCCCGCCGTAAGATCGACGTGGAACTGGAGGTCGAGTCGCTGACGCCCATCCGGCCGATCTCGGAGCGGCTGGCCGCCTGGACGGAAGTCAGCGGCCGCACGATCGACTTCGTGAACCTCACGGTCGGCAAGGACTACGACCGGCTGCTCCAGTTGCTGAAGGACGAGGCGCCGGACGCCGTCATCCACTTCGCCGAGCAGCGCGCTGCGCCCTATTCGATGAAGTCGGCCCAGCACAAACGCTACACGGTCGACAACAACATCAACGCGACCAACGACGTGCTCGCCGCCATCGTCGAGAGCGGGCGGGACATTCACCTGGTCCACCTCGGCACCATGGGCGTGTACGGCTACGGCACGGCGGGCATGGCCATCCCCGAGGGCTACCTCAAGGTCACGGTCGACGCGCCCTCGGGGCCCGTGGAGCAGGAGATCCTGTACCCGGCCAATCCGGGCTCGATCTACCACATGACCAAGACGCTCGATCAGCTGCTCTTCGCCTTCTACGCCAAGAATGACGAGCTACGGATCACCGACCTGCACCAGGGCATCGTCTGGGGAACCCAGACCGAAGAGACCCGCAAGGACGAGCGGCTGATCAACCGTTTCGATTACGACGGCGACTACGGCACGGTGCTGAACCGCTTCCTGATGCAGGCGGCGGTGGGCCATCCGCTGACGGTGCATGGGACCGGCGGCCAGACGCGGGCCTTCATCCATATCCAGGACACCGTGCGCTGCATCGAGCTGGCGCTCACCCGTCCGCCGGCGCGCGGCGAGCGTGTGCGGATCCTCAATCAGATGACCGAGACACACCGCGTACGCGACCTCGCCAGGATGGTCGCCGAGATGGCGGGCGCCACCGTGGCCAACGTCTCCAATCCGCGGCGCGAGGCGGACGAGAACGAACTGCACGTGGTCAACGACGGCTTCATCGGCATGGGGCTCGACCCGATCCGCCTCGATGTCGGACTGCTCGAGGAAGTGCGCGAAGTGGCCGAACGCTACGCCGCGCGCGCGGACCGGCGACGCATCCCCTGCGTCTCCAACTGGCGCTCCCAGGCATGACCAAGGCGGCGGCCCAGCCCACGGGGACGATCGGCGTCCTGCACCATCTGTCCTCCTCGGGCGGCACCCTGATCGCCCGAACCCTGGCCGCCATGCCTGACGCGGTGATGCTGTCGGAGGTCCATCCGCGGGCGCCGCGGCGGATCCTGTTCAACCCGTTCGACCCGGTTCCGCAACTGCTGGCCAACTACCCCGAGATCGGACCGGACGCCGAAGGCCAGCAGGAAGAGTTCCGGCGACGCCTGGAGGTGGTCTGGCGCAGTTGCCTGAAGGCTGAGCGGCGACTGGTCCTGCGCAACCACGCCCACAGCGACTTCCTCGGCCCCGATCCGACCGGACGCCTCGAAATCGAGAGCGCCTTGCCGGCTGGAGCCGAACTGAAGCGGGCGGCGACCTTGCGCGATCCCGTGGACGCCTGGCTGAGCATGCAGGCCTCGGGCTTCGCCAAGAACCTCAAGAACTTCGACGACTACTGCACGCGCGTCGAAGCCTTTCTCGCCGAATTCGATCCCGAGGAGATCGAGACCTACGAGGCATTTGTCGCCGATCCGGCCGCCGTCACCCGGCGGCTCTGCGAACGACTGGGGGTCCCTTACGTCGCCGGCCGTGAGGCGGCCTTCGCCGAGATCTCCCTCAGCGGCAACAGCGGCCGCGGCAAGGAATGGACCGAGGTCAAGCGCGCCCCCCGTCGGCCGTTCGCGCCGAGCTTCCGGCGCAGGGTGTTGAAGTCGGAAGCCTATCGCCGCATCGCCGACCGTTTCGGCTACCCGCCCGATCCGATCGACGCGACCTGACTAGCGCCGGACCAGGCGCGCCCCCGAGGCTGACGACAGGTACTCCTGCGGCCCGACCTGCTCGAAGCTCAGCACGGCGAAGCCGGCGGCGTCGGTCAGCTCCAGCCCCAGCGGCGCCGGGCGCCATCCGGCCAGGCGCGGGACATCGGGGCAGTCGCCCTCCACCCCGAGCATGGGCGCCGCAAGGCTGCCGGCCTCGA
>CAMPGL010000173.1 GCA_946885435.1 uncultured Brevundimonas sp.
TTGCCGGTGAAGCCGTCGGTGACGACCACGTCGACCGTGCCCTTGGCGATGTCGTCGCCCTCGACGAAGCCGCGGTAGTCGAGGTCGAAGGTGCCGCTCTTGAGCATCTCGGCCGCGCCGCGGACCTCTTCGCGGCCCTTCATGTCCTCGGAGCCGACGTTCAGCAGCCCGATGGTCGGCTTCTCGACGTGGTGGACGGCGCGGTGAAAGGCCTCGCCCATGATGGCGAACTCGACCAGCTGGTCGGCGTCGGAGTTCACGTTCGCGCCGACGTCCAGCACCGCCGTGTGGCCCTTCACCGTCGGCCAGGAGGCGACGATGGCGGGCCGGTCCAGCCCCGGCATGGACATGCGCAGGATCAGCTTGGACAGGGCCATGAGCGCGCCGGTGTTGCCCGCCGAGACGGTCGCGCCGGCCTCGCCGGCCTTGACCGAGGAAATGGCGTTCCACAGGCTTGACCCCTTGCCGCGCCGCAGGGCGACGGCGGGCTTTTCGTCCATGGCGATGACGAGGTCGGTGTGACGCACCTCGCAGGCCTCGCGGGCCAGGGGGCAGCGGGCCAGCTCGCCCTCAATGGCCGCCTGATCGCCGTGCAGCAGGAACCGCGCGCGGTTCGCGCCGTGGGTCTTCAGGAAGGATTCGACGCCGTGAACGGTCACGGACGGACCATGGTCGCCGCCCATGGCGTCGATGGAGATGACGGACTTAGCGGGCAAGGGTTCGGGTCGCCTCCGGCGCTTCAGGACGGCGTCCGCGCGCGCTCGACATTGAGCCGG
Source organism: uncultured Brevundimonas sp. (assembly GCA_946885435.1). Next base: position 777 of record CAMPGL010000173.1, read on the forward strand.
GACGATAGCGCCCGGCCCGGGCGATGCAAGCACGGCTGACGCAGGGTCACGAGCGATCCTTGGCCTTCAGCTGGGCCAGAACCGCGAAGGGAGATGGCTCGGCCTCGGTCTGGGGCGGCTCGAACTCGGCGCCCGGCTTGCGCGGATAGGGATCGAGCGCCAGGGCCAGGTGCTCCAGCGCATAGGCTCCCAGATCGATGACGCCGTCCTCAATCCAGTCCGGCCCCTCGGGAGCCTCAGGATCGGCTTCGATCACGCGCGGAACCGGATTTTCCTCCGTCGCCTCAACAAGATCAACCGAGAACCGCTCATCGACATGGACCGGCAGGGGCTCCAGGGTCACCCCGCACACCTGCGCGAGATCGGACACGACACGGCCGTCCAGCCGCCAGCCGGCGCCCGCCGGCTTCACCGAGAGTTCGGCCTCCAGACGATCCAGCGAGGCCAGGTCCAGGGCCTCGACGACGCGCGCCCGCACGCCCTCGTCGGCGATCAGGTGGCGGGTCACCCCGGCGCCGATCTGGTCGAGCCGGAGCCGTTCGCTCCACGGCGGGTCTTCGATCATGGTTTCACCTCCGGCCAGGGGGCCTCGCCCTCGAGGAACGCGCCCAGGGGCGCGGCCGCCAGGGCCTCGTGAGTCGAAAGCGCGTAGGCGGCCAGGCGGTTCGAGCGCGCGTCGGCCGTGTCCTCGGCGAACAGCGCCCGCGCGATCAGGCCCGACAGGGCCGCGCTGTCTCCGGCCTGCAGCGCGTTCTGATAGCCGACCGTGCGGCCATAGACCGCTTCGCCGAGCTTGCGCATCTTCTTGGCCACCGACAGGTCGCCGACGCCCAGCTCGCGCAGGGAATCGTCCAGGGCGCCCACGAAGGCGTCGAAGAGGGTCTGGCTGGTCTCGGCGGCGGCCTCCCCCTGCCCCTTCAGCCGTGTCAGCAGCAGGCTGAGATGCAGGACATAGAGCTCGAACCGTGCGTCGATCCGGTCGGCCGCGCCATAGTCGCGATAGAGCGCGGGCTGGCGGGCCTGGGCCACCAGCCCGGCGTAAAGCGCCTCGCCGGCCACGCGGGCCTGACGGGGCCGGAACAGCCGCCTCAACACAGTCTTCGCCCCATTTCGGTCTCGGCGTTGAACTAATCGTCGCCGCGCGTTAGGTCAAAGGCCGCAATCTCCCGGAAAGTCTCCATGTCGGTTCCGTTCCGCGCCGTCCTCATCGCTTCGGCCGCCATGCTGGCCACGGCCTGCGCGCCTCAGGTCGCCCGTCATGGCTTCCAGCCGGTCGACGTCGCGCCCACCGACATCGTCGTCGGCACCGACACCCGGGAGACCGTCCAGGCCCGGCTGGGCAGCCCGTCGGTCGTCTCGACCTTCGAGCCCAACGTCTGGTTCTACATCTCCCAGACCACGGCCAAGTACACCTTCAACCTCCCGGAAGTGAGCCAGCGGTCGGTGACCCAGATCACCTTCGACGAGACCAACGGCCGGGTGTTGTCGGTGAACACCCTGGACCTCGAGGACGGCCAGCAGATCGCTTATTCCGACCGCGAGACGCCGACGCGCGGCCGTGAACTGACGGTGCTGGAGCAGCTGCTCGGCAACGTCGGCCGTCAGCGCCTGCCGGGCGACGATCAGGATCTGCCGCCGAACCAGCGCCGCCGGGACGAGTAGATCAGGCCGCCGCGCCTAGGCTCGGCGCCGCTCCATCCATCATCGTGATCGTCTGACGGACGTAGACGGCGTGGGTCACCACGCCGATCGCCAAGCGCTCGGAGTTCAGCTCCACCTGCTGGGTGACCACACCCAGGACGATGGGGTGCGGCCAGCCGCGCGACCCGCCCAGGGTGAACACGGGCCCGCCCGAGTTGCCCGGGAACATGGCCACGTCGATCAGGAAGGTCGGGAAGGCGCTGACCGGCGACAGGGGCCAGGACGCCACGCGCCCGGACCTCAGGATCGGAAAACCCGCCCGATTCGCCGACAGGCCGCGCGGGAAGCCCAGGGCCATCAGTTCGTCCCCCGGCCCTATGCCCTCCTGCCCCATCGATGTCTCGCCACCCAGCCAGGCCAGGGGAATGGCCGCGCGGGCGAACTCCGGCGGCGCGGACACCTCCATGACGGCGACGTCGCGCTCCGGATGCCGGGTCCAGTAGGGTCGTCCGTCGATCGCTTCCAGCGGCGCGGGCTGGGGATTGAAGGCCCAGCCGCCATCGACCGTCTCGTAGCGCCAGCCGATGCGCACTTCGCCGCCTTCCGCGGGCTCGAGCACGTGGGCGGCGGTGACCAGAACCACGCGCGGGGTCCCGTCCGGGCGGGGCGCCTCGACCAGGAATCCCGTCGCCGTCCGGCGGTCCCCGGCCACCGTATGCTCGATCTGCACGGTGGCGTTGATAAGCTGGACCGTCAGGTCCCAGTCCATGCGCGGCGCTCCCCTTGAAAGCCCATTTGACGACGGGCGGCGGCTCTGCGCAACGTCGCGCAACTCGTTCGGGAGGGGACCCCATGAACCGCCGCCAGCTTATCGTTTCGACCGCCGCCGCTGCGACCGCCATGGCCGCGGGCGCGCCCGCCTTCGCCCGCCAAGGAGCCTCGATGCCCACACCGCCCGTCGCCCGCCGCATCCCTGTCCGCATCGAGCAGCTGGGCCGGGTCCGGATCGACGACTACCAGTGGATGAAGGACGACAACTGGCAGGCGGT
>CAMPGL010000174.1 GCA_946885435.1 uncultured Brevundimonas sp.
ACCTGCTGAACATCACCACCCAGGCGATGGACGTCGGCGCCCTGACGCCGCCGCTCTGGGGCTTCGAAGAGCGCGAGAAGCTGATGGTGTTCTACGAGCGGGCCTCGGGCTCGCGCCTGCACGCCAACTACATCCGGCCGGGCGGGGTGCACCAGGACCTGCCGCCCGAGCTGATCGACGACATCGAGAAGTGGGCCAAGGAATTCCCGGCGGCGCTGAAGGACATCGAGAGCCTCGTCACCGAGAACCGCATCTTCAAGCAGCGCAACGTCGACATCGGCGTGGTGTCGAAGGAGCAGGCCCTGGCCTGGGGCTTCTCGGGCGTGATGCTGCGCGGCTCGGACATCGCCTGGGACCTGCGCCGCAGCCAGCCCTACGAGTGCTACGCCGAGCTCGAGTTCGACGTGCCGGTCGGCAAGAACGGCGACTGCTGGGACCGCTATCTCTGCCGCGTGGAAGAGATGAAGCAGTCCATCAGGATCATGCACCAGTGCATTGACCGTCTACGGAAAAACCCCGGGCCGGTGATGACGCAGGACAACAAGGTGGTCCCGCCGCGTCGTGGCGAGATGAAGCGCTCGATGGAGGCGCTGATCCACCACTTCAAGCTCTATACCGAGGGCTTCCGCACCCCGCCGGGCGAGGTCTATGCGGCCGTCGAGGCGCCCAAGGGCGAGTTCGGCGTCTATCTAGTGTCCGACGGCACCAACAAGCCGTATCGCGCGAAGATCTGCGCGCCGGGCTTCAAGCACCTGCAGGCCATGGACTGGATGAACCGCGGCCACATGCTGGCCGACGTGTCGGCCATCCTCGGCAGCCTCGATATCGTCTTCGGAGAAGTGGACCGATGAGCGCCCGTCGCCTCGCCAAGGAGCAGCCGGCCTCGTTCGCCTTCGCCAAGGAGACGATGCAGAAGGCCGAGTGGTGGATCGCCAAGTACCCGGCCGAGCGCCGCCAGTCGGCGGTGATCCCGATCCTGTGGCTGGTACAGAAGCAGGAAGGCTGGGTCTCCGAGCCGGCCATGCGGGCCATCGCCGATCTGCTCGGCATGCCCGTCATCCGGGTGCTGGAGGTCGCGACCTTCTACACCATGTTCCAGCTGGAGCCGGTCGGTAAGGCCGCACTGATCCAGATCTGCGGCACGACGCCGTGCATGATCCGGGGCGCCGGCGAGCTGATGGATGTGTGCCGCAGCCGGATCGGCCCCCAGGACAAGCTGAGCGCCGACGGCCGCTTCACCTGGCAGGAGGTCGAGTGTCTCGGCGCCTGCGTGAACGCGCCCATGGCCCAGATCAACGACTACTATTTCGAAGACCTGAGCCCGGCCGATCTCGAAAAGATCATCGACGACTTCGCGGCCGGCAAGAACCCGGCGCCGGGTCCGCGCGTGGATCGCCAGACCTCGGCGCCCGAAGGCGGGCCGCTGACGCTGACGGATCCGAAGCTCTACGACGGCTCGGCGGCCAAACCGATCAAGCGGCTGCCGAACAGCGAGCCCAAGAAGGAGCCGGCATGACGCGGCCGGACCTGAGCACGGACGCGGGCCTGAAGGCCTATCGCGACGAGCTTCGCTCCGTGGCGCGGCCGTGGCGGCTGGGCGGCTTCGCGCTCGTCCTGGCTGGCGCGCTGCTCGCCTCGCTTGGCGCCTGGGTGCAGGGCTGGCCGGACCTGGCCGTCAGCGTCGGCTATGGCCTGCTGGCGATCGGTTGGGCGCTGCTGCTGGCCGCCATCTTCCTCAGAACCCGCCACCACCGTCGCCGCATGGCGGAGAACGCATAAGCATGGTCGGAATCCTCGAAGACAAGGACCGCATCTTCACCAACCTCTACGGGTTCCATGACTGGGGCCTGGAGGGGGCGAAGAAGCGCGGCTGCTGGAACGCCACGGCGGACATGATCGCCATGGGCCCGGCCTGGATCATCGACAACATCAAGAACTCCGGCCTGCGCGGCCGGGGCGGGGCCGGCTTCTCGACCGGACTGAAGTGGTCGTTCATGCCCAAGGAGGTCCGCGAGGGCCGCCCGCACTACCTCGTCGTCAACGCCGACGAGTCGGAGCCGGGCACCTGCAAGGACCGCGAGATCATGCGGCATGATCCGCATCTGCTGATCGAGGGCTGCCTGCTGGCCTCCTTCGCGATGCAGGCGCACGCCTGCTACATCTACATCCGGGGCGAATACGTCCGCGAGCGCGAGGTGCTCGAGGAGGCGATCAAGCAGGCCTATGAGGCCCGGCTGGTCGGCAAGAACAACGTCCACGGCTGGGACTTCGACATCTACGTCCACCACGGCGCAGGGGCCTACATCTGCGGCGAGGAGACGGCGCTGCTCGAAAGCCTGGAGGGCAAGAAGGGCCAGCCGCGCCTGAAGCCGCCGTTCCCGGCCGGCGCGGGCCTCTACGGCTGCCCGACCACGGTGAACAACGTCGAGTCGATCGCGGTCGTGGGCACGATCCTGCGCCGCGGCGCGGACTGGTTCGCGGGCTTTGGCCGGCAGAACAACACCGGCACCAAGCTGATGTGCATCTCCGGCCACGTGAACAAGCCGTGCAATGTCGAAGAGGCCATGTCGATCCCGCTGAAGCAGCTGCTCGAAGAGCACTGCGGCGGCGTTCGCGGCGGCTGGGGCAACCTGAAGGCCGTGATCCCGGGGGGCTCGTCCGTGCCCCTGATCACGCGCGAGATGTCCGAGGTCGCTCTGATGGACTTCGACAGCCTGCGCGAAATGCGCTCCGGCCTCGGCACCGCTGCGGTCATCGTCATGGACGAGTCCACCGACCTGGTTAAGGCGATCGCCCGCATCTCGTACTTCTACAAGCATGAGAGCTGCGGCCAGTGCACGCCGTGCCGCGAGGGCACGGGCTGGATGTGGCGCGTGCTGGAGCGGATGGCGATCGGCGAAGCCGACCCGTCCGAGATCGACCTGCTGCTGGACGTCGCCGGCCAGGTCGAGGGCCACACCATCTGCGCGCTCGGCGACGCCGCCGCCTGGCCGGTGCAGGGCCTGATCCGCCACTTCCGTCACGAGATCGAAGAACGGATTGCAAGCTACCGCAGCCGCCGCGCGAACTTCGCCGGCCACGCCATCGCGGCGGAGTAACCCGATGCCCATCGCCAAGGTCAACGGACAGGAAGTCGAGTTCGAGCCCGGGATGACCGTGCTCCAGGTGGCGGAGCGCGCCGGGGAGGAGATCCCGCGCTTCTGCTATCACGAGCGGCTGTCGATCGCCGGCAACTGCCGCATGTGCCTGGTCGAGGTGAAGCCTGGGCCGCCCAAGCCGCAAGCGTCGTGCGCGCTGCCGGCCGCCGAGGGCCAGGAGATCTTCACCAAGACGCCCATGGTGGAGAAGGCCCGCAAGGGGGTGATGGAGTTCCTGCTCATCAACCACCCGCT
>CAMPGL010000175.1 GCA_946885435.1 uncultured Brevundimonas sp.
GGCTGATCGGCGAGCGGGGCCGCGAGGTCCGCGAGTTCGTCGAGGAGACCCTGGGCGAGGCCGGCCTGCGCCGCTCGATCGTGGTGGTGGCCACCTCGGACGAGCCGGCCCTGAAGCGCCGCCAGGCGGCCTACATGACCATGGCTTTGTCCGAGTTCCTGCGGGACCAGGACCTGGAGGTCCTGTGCCTTATGGACTCGGTGACCCGCTTCGCCATGGCGCAGCGGGAGATCGGCCTGGCGGCCGGCGAGCCGCCGACGACCAAGGGCTATACGCCGACCGTCTTTTCGGAACTGCCCAAGCTGCTGGAACGGGCCGGGCCGGGACCGGTGCGGGCGGACGGGCGCAGGGGCGGGCCGATCACCGGCCTGTTCACCGTGCTGGTCGACGGCGGCGATCACGACGAGCCGATCGCGGACGCGGTGCGCGGGATCCTCGACGGCCACATCGTCATGGACCGCAAGATCGCCGAGCGTGGCCGCTTCCCGGCCGTGGACGTGCTGAAGTCGGTCAGCCGGACCATGCCGGACTGCCAGTTGCCGGAGGAGCGCGAGCTGAACCGGCGCGCGCGCCAGTGCCTGTCGGCCTACCAGAACATGGAAGAGCTGATCCGCATCGGGGCCTATCGGGCCGGATCGGATCCGATCGTGGACCGGGCCATCGCGCTCAATCCCGCGCTCGAGGGTTTTCTGACCCAGGCCAAGAACGATGTGACGCCTCTTAACGAGTCGTTTGCGCGACTGGAGGCCATACTGAACCAAGGCATGATCAAGGAGCCGTCGTAATGACCCAGTGGGCCCAGTCGCTCATCCGCATCTCGGGCTATGAGGTCGAAACGCTCCAGAAGCGCCTGGCGGAGATCGCCACGCGCCGGGCCACGGCCGAGATGCGGCTGGCGGTGCTGGACGCCGAGCGTGAGCTGGAGACGGATCACGCCCGCGCCGACGCTTCGCAGCGCGGCCTGCTGGAGGCCTATCTGGACGGCTGGAAGATCCGCAAGGACAGCGCTGCGACCGAGCTCCGCGCCATGGAGATGGAGGAGGAGGGCGCCCGCGACGCCCTGATGTCCGCCTTCGAGGAGCTCAAGAAGTTCGAGCATGTCGCCGAGGTGACCCGGCTGAACGAGCTGGCCGCCCTGGCCCGGCGCGAAAGCGCGGCCATGGACGAGCAGGCGATCCTGAGAGCCGCCCGGGCCTGAGGCCCTACCAGCCCTCTGCGCGATAGGATTCCTGGCCGTCGACGATGGTCAGCAGGGCGCGGCCGTTGGGAATCTCCTCAACCGGCGCGGTCATCAGGTCGACGTCGAAGACGGTGAAGTCGGCGCGGAAGCCCTCGCGGATCATGCCCAGCTCGTCCTCGCGGAAGGAGGCGTAGGCCGGCGCCGTGGTGAACATGGACAGCGCCTGCTGCCGGCTGACGGCCTCCTGGGGACGCCAATCCGGGCCCTGGAAGCCCTGCAGGTCGCGGCGGGCCACCGCGGCGTAGAATTCGATCAGCGGCGAGCCGCGCTCGACCGGAGCGTCGGATCCTCCCACGACCACCGCGCCGTCCTCGATCAGGGTCCGCCAGGCATAGGCGCCGTCCAGCCGCGCGTCGCCCAGTCGGGCCGGGGCGAAGTGCAGGTCGCCGATGGCGTGGCTGGGCTGCATGGAGGCGATCACGCCGTCGTCCTCGAAGCGATGCAGGTCCGAGGGCCGCACGATCTGGGCGTGTTCGACGCGCCAGCGGGCGTCGGGCGTGACGCCGGCGGCCTCGTACCAGTCCAGCACCTCGTCATTGCCCCGGTCGCCGATGGCGTGGGTGGCGATCTGGACGCCCGCCTCGAGCGCGCGCCGGTAAGCGGGCAGGACGGCCTCGGCAGTCGTCTGCATCAAGCCCGAGGTGTGGGGCGCGTCGGCATAGGGTTCGAACAGGGCCGCGCCGCGCGAGCCCAGGGCGCCGTCGGCATAGACCTTGATCGAGCGGGTGATGACGCGGCCGTCGTCGGTGGCGCGCGGGCCGCCGTCCAGCAACGGCTCCGCCTCGGCCAGATCCACGGCGTTGTAGACCTTGATCTCCATGTCGCCCGCGGCGTCCATGGCCTCCATGATCGCCACGTCGTCCCAGGCCACGCTCATGTTGTGGATGCCGGTCCAGCCCTGGGACGCATAGACGTCGACACCGGTGCGCAGCGCCTGGCGGCGGGCTTCGGGCGTATCGGCGGGGCGCAGGGCCTCGACCATCGGCATGGCCGCGTCGATCAGGACGCCGGACGGCGCGCCGTCCGCCTCGCGCTGGATCTCGCCGCCGTCGGGCGCGGTGCTGGCCGAGGTGATGCCGGCGGCCTGGAGCGCGGCGGTGGAGGCGGCGAGCGCGTGGCCGTCGGCGCGGACCAGCACGACGACCCGGCCCGGCGCGGCGGCGTCGAGATCCTGTCGGTTCAGGAAGCGGCCCTCCGGCCAGTGGGTCTCGATCCAGCCGCGGCCGAAGATGGGCCCTTCGGGGTTGGCCTCGGCCCAGGCGGCCAGCCGCTGCATCGCTTCGGCGACCGAGGCGGAGCCTTCGAGGTTGAGGGTCATCTCCCGCTGGCCGATGCCGATCAGGTGGGCGTGGCCGTCGGTGAAGCCCGGGAACATCGCCGCGCCGCGCAGGTCGATCCGTCGGGTGTCCGCATCGGCCAGGGCCTCCGCGCCGGCGCGATCGCCGACATAGAGGATTACCCCATCCTCCACCGCCACGGCCTCGGCCGTCGGCCGGTCCGGGTCAGCCGTGTGGATCGGGCCGCCGAAAAGGATCAGGTCCGCCTGCTGGGCGGAGGCGGCGCCGGCGAGCGCCAGGGCGGCGACGGAGAGGAGCAGGGTGCGCAGGATCATGAGCGGGTCATAGCGCGAGGCCGCGGTGGTGGGGAGGGGCTTGGGGCCCGAGCCTGAGGCCCGGGTCGCACCATTCTGCTGGATGGCGGGATGGCGGGCCAAAACACACCGCCAGACCGCCAATTCCCGCCAATTCCCGCCACGCAGGTCCGGCGAGTGAAGCCGTGATCGGCGAGGCGGCGATCCATCCCGCGAGTGTACGGCAGCCGCCCGGGATGAGCGTTCCCAAGGGCGAAAAAGATGACTTTTGTCCTGGTTACAGGGACTTCCGCAGCTTCGAAGCGGGGGCTCCGGCGCCCGCGGCTCACAGCCGGCGCCATACGATCTCAAGCCGGGCCTCGTGGTGCGGTGATGACCGGCAGCTGAATGGGCCGGGGGGCCTGAAAGCGGACGTTCCGAGAGTCCGCTTTCGACCCAT
>CAMPGL010000176.1 GCA_946885435.1 uncultured Brevundimonas sp.
GCACCTATCCGGTGGTGGTGACCGACCCGCAGGACTGGGGCGGCTGGCGCGTGCCCGGCGCGGAATATGACCGCGACCCGCTGCGCATCGAGTTCCAGGCGCGCCTGATCGCCGCCTCGCCGCGGCTGATGAAGCTGGCCGAAGAACTGATCCAGAGCGTCTCGGAAAGCCCCGACGACGCCCCACCCGAAATGCTTCGCCTGGCCCGCGAGGCCCGCGACACGCTGAAGTCCGTGACCGAGGTCCTCGCCCCGCCCGTGGACGCCAAGCCCCGCGCCGAGGGCGAAGCCGCCTGATTGCGTCCTCGACACGAATCTTCGGCGCGGCCTAGGATTCTGAATCGAGGGCGAATCAAGGGAGAGGCGCGTGCCCGAACGGCGCGGAGCACAGCCTGGACGGCGCGCGAGCGACGCCTCGGCTTCCCGCGCGCCGAGCATGATGCCGAGCTGGGTGCGGATTTCGATCCTCGCCGCGGCCGTGCTGCTGGCCGCCTACAGCGCGCTCTACGCCCGCCAGATCACCGAAGGTCCGCGCGACGAGGGCGCCCAGGCGGCGCGTGAGCTGTATGGCCAGGGGGCCCTGGCCGCGGCCCGAATGGCCGCCTTGCTGGGCCCGGTCGACGCGGGGCTCACCGCCGGAGCCGACGCCCTGCGCGAAAGGCCGACCCAGCCTCTGAGCGCCGCCGAAGAGGCGCAGCGGCTGGCGCAGGGCCGCTCATCCCTCGTCAGCGTCGTCGACGGCAACGGCAATCCCGTGGCCAACACGGGTCGAGGCCCGCCGGTCGAACTGGCCTTCCCGCCGTCCGCCGGGACCGCGGTCGCCGCCGGACCGGAAGGCACGCTGCTGCGGGTCCGACGCGTCTCCGAAGACCGCGGCCTCGTCGCCATGGTCGATCCCTCGGTCGCGCTGTCGGGCGTGGAGGGGACCGGCTACGTGCTGATGGACCGCGCCGGAACCATCCTGCTGGCGCGCGGCGTGGAGGTCAGCGGGCCGGTCGCGGCCGCCCTGTCCGTGGACCCCGAACGGCTGACCCAGGCCGCGACCTCGGCCACGGTGCTGGCCGGCGCGATCGGCGACCAGGCGGTCAGCGTCGCGGCGGCGGAGGTCGAGGGCGCGGACCTGATGGTCCTGGCCGTCAGCGACGGGGCGCCGGTGGTCAGCCTGGCTTCGATGCTGAACAGCGCCTGGATCCTCGCCGGACCGCTGGCGATCGGGCTGGGCCTGACGGCCCTGTTGATCCTGCAGAGCCGGCGGGCCGGCCGCATCCAGGCCGAGACCGAGCAGCGCTTCCGCATGGCGGTGGAGGCCGCGCGCTGCGGCGTCTGGGAATGGGACCTGAACCGCGACCGGGTCGAGCTGTCGGAGCAGATGGCGGCCATGCTGGGCTGGCGCGGCGGCCGCGTGGCCGATGGCGACGACATCCTGGGCCTGCTCTCGCCGGAGCATCAGGAGCGGCTGCTGCACGCCCTGCGCCAGGCGGCCGCCTTCGGCCAGTTCGAAGTGGCCTTCCGCATCGCCCATCCTGACGGGCGGGCCCGCTGGATCGAGGCGCGCGGCCAGGCCGCCGGCCCGCGCCTGGAACACGGCTACGAACAGCTGGTCGGCGTGGCTCTGGACGTCACCGAGGAGCGTGTCTCGAAGGCCCGGGCGATGGCGGCCGAGCGCCGGCTGCGCGACGCCATCGACAGCGTGCCGGGCGCCTTCGTCCTGTTCGACCGCCACGACCGGCTGATCCTGTGGAACCGCGGCTTCATGGACAGCTTCTCGATCGACGAACGGGCGCTCAGGCCCGGGGCGGCGAAGGACACCCTGACCAAGATCGCGTCCCTGGCCATCAAGGCCCAGCACCCTTCGCCTGACGGACGCGCGGGGGTGCGCGAGGTGGAGCTGCACGACGGGCGCTGGCTGCAGGTCAGCGAGCGGCGCACCTCCGACGGCGGCTCGGTGGCGACCGCCGCCGACATCACTGCGGTCAAGCGCCAGGAGGCGATCCGGCGCAAGAACGAGGAGGAGCTGCAGAAGCTGGTCGAGCAGCTCGAGGCCAATCAGGTCGAGCTGTCTGAGCTGGCGCGCAAGTACGAGACCGCCAAGATCCGCGCCGAGGCGGCGAACCAGGCCAAGTCCGAGTTCCTGGCCAACATGAGCCACGAGCTGCGGACGCCGCTGAACGCCATCAACGGCTTCTCCGAGATCATGGCCAACGAGATGTTCGGGCCGCTGGGGGACGCGCGGTACAAGGAGTACTGCCAGGACATCCTGAACTCGGGCCAGCACCTGCTGGCGCTGATCAACGACGTGCTCGACATGGCCAAGATCGAGGCCGGCAAGATGCAGATGCGCTTCGAGCCGACCGACCTGCCCGAGGTCTGCGCCGACGCCGCGCGGCTGATCCGGGGACGCGCCGAGGAGTCCGGCCTGACGCTCGAGGTGCGCACGGACGGCGCGCCCGAGATCGAGGCGGATTACCGCGCGGTGAAGCAGGTGCTGCTCAACCTGCTGTCGAACGCCGTGAAGTTCACGCCGCGCGGGGGGACCATCTCACTGACGGCCAGGCAGGAGGGCGACCACGCGCGTCTGGAAGTGTCCGACACGGGCATCGGCATCGCCGCGGACGACCTGCAGCGCCTGGGCCAGCCGTTCGAACAGGTCGAGACCAAGCACGCCCGCACGACCCAGGGCACGGGCCTGGGCCTGGCCCTGACCAAGTCGCTGATCGACATGCACCAGGGACGGTTCGAGATGCGCAGCGAGCCCGGCGAGGGCACCACCGTCAGCGTGTTGCTGCCGCTGCGGCAGGAGGAGCAGCGCTCCCGGGCGGCCTGACTTCAGCCGTCCACCCGGCCGTCCGAGGGCGGCGCCGGGCTTTCGGGCTGCGGACCCCGGACGTGCCGGCCGCGACCGCGCTCGCCGTGAGCCCGCCGCGCCAGGGCCAGCGCCAGAACCTGCCGCTCCGCCTCGGGCATGTCGGCCATCAGATCGAGCAGAGCAGCCTCCAGGCGCTGACGGCTGGCGTCCTCAGACCGATGCGAGCGGGCGAGGGCGGCCTCGATCGCGGTCCGATCGAAGGTCTCGGCGCCGGCGAGCTCGACCGCCTCACGGCGCGCGGCGCGGGCGGCGCGGAAGTCGTCCCGGGACGCCAGGGCCGTGGCGCGCAGGGCGCCTGTCACGCGCTGGCGCTCCTCGGCGTCCAGCGACCGCGCCAGGGCGTAAACCGGCGCGCGCGCCTCGCGCCGCTCCTGCAGCACGCGGCCGCCGACGATCAAC
>CAMPGL010000177.1 GCA_946885435.1 uncultured Brevundimonas sp.
TTCCCGCCGCACTACCTGCATGAGAGCTGGCTGGACTACCTCTACTGGGACATCGAGCTGGAGCCCTAGGCTCTAGTAGACGGCGCCGCGCACCGGATAGCCGCTCTCGGCGCGGGCGATGTCCTCGCGCACTTGTCGGGGATCACGGCCAGGTCCCGGCGCGCGCGGCGGATACGGCGCGGGGGGCGGCGCCATGCGGTATTCACGCGGCGGTTCGGGGCGGCGCCAGCCGGCGTCACGCGGCTCCATCCGGTACTCTCGCGGCGGCGGCGGACGACGCCAGCCGGCTTCGCGAGGAGGCGGGGCGGCATCGCGATAGGCGTCACGCACGGCGTCGCGAGACGCGTAGCGGCGCTCGCGCTCCTCTCGGCGGACCTCGTAGGGGTCCGAGCGTTGATAGGCTTCGTCCCCGGCGCGGCTTTCGACCCGAACCACATAGGACGGCGGCAGGTCCGGCGGCGGGGCGTAGGCCGCGTTGCGCGGCTGGGCGTCCATGTCGTCGAAGGCGGCGTCCCAGGCGGCCTGGAACTCGGCGAACGGATCGCGTTCCGCCTGCGGATAGAGCGGCGGCGGGGCCCAGGACGGATAGGCGGGCGCAGAGGCGAAGTGCAGGTCGGCCGAAAGCGAATGGAACGTCGGGGTCTCGAACGGCTCCCACGCCGGCGGGATACGAAGCTGGGTTCCGGCGATGGCGCCGACGCCTGCGGCGACGACGGATCCGCAGACGGCGACGGCGATCAGGGTCTTGTCGAGACTGGCCATGCGATCCGAACGCGGATCGGCCCGGTCGGTTCAGTCACGCTCAACGCGCGCCGACGGCCGCCTCCACCGAGGTGAAGCCGTCCGCCTTGAGCCGTGCCGCCAGGTCCCGCTTGATACGCCCGACGAGGCCGGGGCCCTCGAAAACGAGGGCGGAATAGAGCTGCACCGCCCGCGCGCCGGCGCGGATCTTGGCGTAGGCGTCCGCGCCGCTGGCGACGCCGCCCACGCCGACGAGGGCCGGTCCGTGGCTCCCCGCCGCCTCGTGAAACCAGCCGAGCACCCGCGTCGAGGGCGCCAACAGGGGCGCGCCCGACAGGCCGCCGGTCTCGCCGGCGTGCGGCGACCGCAGGGTCTCCGGACGGGCCAGGGTGGTGTTCGAGACGATGATTCCCTCGACTCCGTGCCGACGGCAGGCGGCGACCATGGTCTCGGCGTCGGCCTCCTCCAGGTCCGGGGCCACCTTCAGGAACACCGGCGCGCTCGGCGCGGGCAGGCCTGCGCGGGCCTCGGCCAGCCGGCCAAGCAGTTCGTCGAGCGCGTCGGCGGACTGCAGCGTCCTCAGCCCCGGGGTGTTCGGCGAGGAGACGTTGACCGCGAAATAGTCCGCCACGCCCCACAGACGCTTCAGCCCGATCACATAGTCGCCCGTGCGGTCCTCGGAATCCTTGTTGGCCCCGAGATTCACTCCGACCACGCCCGTGCGTCGCCGGCGGATCATGCGACGAGCGAAGGCGTCGAGCCCCTCGTTGTTGAAGCCCATGCGGTTGACGACCGCCCGGTCTTCGGACAGCCGGAACAGGCGCGGCCTGGGATTTCCGGGCTGTGCGCGGGGCGTGACACCACCGCACTCGACGAAGCCGAAGCCCATGTCGAGCAGGGCGTCGGGCACGCGCGCATCCTTGTCGAAGCCGGCCGCCAGCCCCAGGCAGTTCGGCAGCTTCAGCCCGCAGAGGTTCACCGCCAGCACGGGATCGTCGGGCTGGCGCTGGCGCGGGCCCAGGCCCAGCTCCAGGCTTCGCAGGGCCAGGCCGTGCGCCGTCTCGGGATCAAGCCGGCGCATCACGGCTGTGGCGGCGTCGGACAGCAGGCTCACTGGCCGATGTCCGCAAGCGCCGAGGCCTCGGCGTCGACCTCAAGGGGGCGGACTTCTGTCACCGCCGACAGCGGCAGCGGACCATATAGATGCGGGAACAGCACGCCGCCCCGCGACGGCTCCCACACGGGCGGGGGATCCAGTCGGTCGGCGTCGACGGTCACCAGCACAAGGTCTGAGCGTCCCGCGAAATGCAGCTGCGCGGTGCGGCGGACGTGCGCCGGGTCGGAGAAGTGGATGAAGCCGTCCCGTCGATCCAGGTCCGAACCCTTATAGGCGCCGCTGGCCTCGGCGGCCTTCCACTCGTCGCGCGCGCAAATCTTGTAGATCGGCCTCACGGCAGGTCGTCCGGATTGATGAAGCTTTCGTACGTCGGCCGCCCGTTCTCATCGATGGCGTAGATGACCGCCGCTCCCGGCGGAAAGCCGCCCGTGATCCGATCGGGCGAGGCCGGCGATGCGGCCTGTTCCATCATCAGTTCGGCCGCGAACTGGTGGACGCCGGGGTTGTGGCCGATGACCATCAGGGTCGCCGCGCGGTCCGCAGCGGCCGCAACCGCGTCGCGCAGAACCTCCGCCGAAGCGTTGTAGATCTCGGGACCCAGTTCGACCTCGGCGTCGCCGAACCAGGCGCTGGCCGCCTCCCAGGTCTGGTGGGCGCGTTCGGCGGACGAAACCAGGGCGAGGTCGGGACGCGCGCCGCGCTCGAACAGCGCCTTGCCGACGGCCTGGGCCTCCTCGACACCGCGCGCGGTCAGGCCGCGGCCGATGTCGCCTCGGGCGCTGGAAGCCTCCGCTTCCGCGTGTCGCATCAGGATGAGTCGGCGCATGAACGCATCTAGTCGGCTTCGCCGGCTCCGTCCAAGCGAACCGGCGTCGTCGCGCGCATTCCGGCCGCCTGCGGCGTGAGACCGGGCGAGAGCTCATAGGCCGGCTCGGCCGCCCCCACCGGCCGCAAGGCGTAGGTGTTCCGGACCGCCTCAAGCAAGACCACCCCCGACAGGCCCGGCGCCAGGATCTGGCCGACGCTTTCGAACAGGTCGGCGGCCCCCGCCAGCCGGGCCCAGGGCGGGACGAACAGGGCGTGCGTGCGGGCGAAGGGCTCCAGCTCGGCGGCTTCGACCAGCCGCTCCAACTGGCCCAGCGTATAGGGCCGGCCTTGGCCGAAGGGCGTGTGTTCGCTGCGCGCCCACAGGCCGCCGCGCGCCGCCGCCACCAGGATCAGCCGGCCCGACGGGGCCAGCACCCGGCTCATTTCGCGCACCATGGCGACGGGATCCCTGGCCTCCTCCAGGGCGTGCACCGCCAGCACGCGGTCGAAACAGCCGGTGGGAAACGGCAGGGCGTCGTCCTCGACCAGGCAGGTGCGCGAGCGCGGCAGGGGCCAGGCCTCGGCGCCCTGGC
>CAMPGL010000178.1 GCA_946885435.1 uncultured Brevundimonas sp.
AAGCCGCGCAGCGGCTGTCCGGGACAACCGCGGCTTATCCCCCAGCAGGCGCAGCGAGGATGACAAATCGAAGGACTGTCGCCTAACCTGCCTCAGTCGAGGGCGGCGCGGCCAAGCACGTCCGCAGAGCATGGCAGAGGCGCGGTCGCTTGAAGGCGGTCTTCGATACCAAGGCGAACTCGGGGTACGGCGACAAGCTGCCGGAACTCTACCATTTTCCGGTCGCCAAGTATCGAGCGGTCGCAGAGGCGGCGCTCGGCGATTGGGTGCTCTACCGGGAGGTTCGCGACAACCGAGGCCGACAGGCCTATATCGGCGTCGGTCGTCTCGCGGCGCTTGAACCTGACCCCAGTGATCGCACGCAGGCCTACGCACACATCACCGACTACGTACCGTTCGAACCCCCTGTGGCTTTCGGCGGCGCGCCCCAGGGCTACTACTGGGAAGAACGCCTGAGGGCGGTGCCCGAGCGCAGCCTCGTTGGGGCCTCGCTGCGAGGGCGATCCATGCGATCCCTCTCCGATTTCGACTTTGCGGCGATCGTTGCCGCGGGATTGGGAGAAACCCTGAAGCCCGAACACCTCGTTCGGTACGGCCCGGGCATGGCGGAACAGGACCAGATGCAGATGACCGGGTACCCCGCAGCCCCGGATGAAGCATTCGTCCGTCGCATCGAGCAGGCTCTCGTCAATCGAAAGGTCCGGGACGCCAACTTCCGACGCCTTGTTTGCCAAGCCTACGATGACACCTGCGCGGTCACAGGCCTGCGGATCATCAACGGGGGCGGGCGGTCAGAGGTACAAGCCGCCCACATCTGGTCCGTCGAGAGCGGTGGGCCCGATGTCGTGCAGAATGGCATCGCACTGTCGGGCACGGTGCATTGGCTATTTGACCGCCACCTAATTTCGCTCAGCGACGATTACCGACTCTTGGTGGCGCACAATCGAGTGCCGGCTGAACTTCGAACTCTGTTCCAAAACCAGATGGAGCAGATCAGACTGCCTCGGGATCAACGGGCTTGGCCGAGCCGCAAATATATTGAACGGCACCGAGAGAGGTTCGCTGGCTACGCTTGAGCGGGTTGCGAGCGCGGGAAATAGCCTCCCTCGAACCTGATCAGGTCGTGTTTCTCCGCAAACCACGCAACGAACTCAGCGGGCGTTTCTCCATCCCGCCAACACCGCTCCAATTCGCCGCGCGACAGGCCCGCATCAGCCGTATCGATGCACCAATCGCGTTTCATTGCCTTGTCGACCTGAACGACCCATTCAGCCAGCGTCACAGATCACTCCCCTTGTCATCCCGGAAGCCGCGCAGCGGCTGTCCGGGACAACCGCGTCTCGTCCCCCAGCGTCTCCGGCAAGCGATCCGCCACCAGCGCCCCATACAGGTCGACCCACTGCGGGTTGCTCTCCTCGACCAACCGAAACTTCCACGGCCTCTGCCAGCGCTTGATCCGCTTCTCGCGTAGGATCGCCTGATCCACATACTGATGCTGCTCGAACCAGACGAGGCGGGTGATCCCACGCCGCCGCGAGTGGCCCTCGACCTTCCCCGCGCGATGCTCCTCGACCCGCCGCACGAGGTCATTGGTCATCCCGACGTAAAGATAGCCGCACACGCCGCTGGCCATCACATAGACCCAGTAGTTGTGCTCGCGCATCGGCCCCCCGCCGCGAACATCACGCCCTGGCGGCGAGCGCGTCAATCAACCCAGACGTTGTCCCGGACAGCCGCTGCGCGGCTTCCGGGATGACAAGGAGAGGGTTCAATCCCCGTCCATCTTCAGCGCCGCGATGAACGCCTCCTGCGGGATCTCCACCTTCCCAAACTAGCGCATCCGTTTCTCGCTAGCGTTCTCTAGACGACCTTCTTGCGGCGCCGTCGCCGCCGAAGCTCAGCCGAACAGCTTTTTGAGCCAGGATGTCTTGGCGACCGCGGGGCTTGGCGGTCCCGATTTCGGCCGGGGTCCGGAGTTCGCCGGTACGATAATAGGAATGCCGATCCCCTCGTCCTGGCCAGCGGGGTTGACCACCATGTCCAGGAATTTGCCCTGCATATCCGCGCCGTCGATGGCGGCTGGCAGGGCCCGTCGGATCGGTTCGTGGTCGGCGCTGGAGGTTCTCACATCCAGATACCAGGCCTGCTCCTGCGTCGCCGGCCACATGGCCAACGCCAGCCAGGCCGCTTCGACCTGGGGCAGAGCGGCCAGAGAGGCCTTCAGTCGCCGAACCAGGTCGTGGGGCGGATCAGCCGGACTGCCCAGCATGATCTGCGTGGCCTCCTTGATCACGCGCTCGACAGGCAGGCCGATCAGGCCGAAAAGGGTCTCGGGTTCCCACAGCACGCCGTAGGCGTTGCCCGGATTGAGCCACGCGGGATTGGCGCGGATCATCTCAAACAGCGCGCGCCCCTTGATGCCGATGGAGCCGACCTCGCCGAACGCTTCATAGATGCGGCGCTGAGAGGTGAAGACCGGAGTCGCGATACGTCCGTCTTCCATGCTGATCGTGATCAGATCGATGGTCGTCCCGGCATCCGCAACAAAGGTTCCCTCGGGCTGCGGCTCGGGCGTGGCGACGTAGAGGATTTCGTCGAGGACAAAGCGCTCGAAGGCCTTCTGTTGAGCCGCGTCGCCGGTGGCCGCCGCGACCAGCTGTTGCTCGACCATATTGACGGGCTCGAACGCCCCCGCGTCAGCCGTCACGTCAATCCCCGTCCATCTTCAGCGCCGCGATGAACGCCTCCTGCGGGATCTCCACCTTCCCGAACTGGCGCATCCGCTTCTTGCCTTCCTTCTGCTTCTCCAGAAGCTTCTTCTTGCGGGTCGCGTCGCCGCCGTAGCACTTGGCGGTCACGTCCTTGCGCAGCGCGCGGACGGTTTCGCGGGCGATGATCTTGCCGCCGATGGCGGCCTGGATCGGGATCTGGAAGAGGTGGGGCGGGATCAGCTCCTTCATCTTCTCGACCATGCCGCGGCCGCGCGTCTCGGCGCGCGCCCGGTGGACCAGCATGGAGAGCGCGTCGACCGGCTCGGCGTTGACCAGGATCGACATCTTGACCAGGTCGCCCGGCCGATAGTCGGTCAGCTCGTAGTCAAAGGAGGCGTAGCCCTTCGAGATGGACTTGAGCCGGTCGTAGAAGTCGAACACCACCTCGTTCAGCGGCAGGTCGTAGACCACCAGGGCGCGTGAGCCGACGTAGGACAGCTCCTTCTGCTCGCCGCGGCGGTCCTGGCACAGCTTGATG
>CAMPGL010000179.1 GCA_946885435.1 uncultured Brevundimonas sp.
AGGTGGCGGAACTTGTCGCGGTCGTCGACCAGGGCGTCGCCGGGATGGCAGTGCTCGCGCTTGAGGGCCGCCGAGGTGGTGATGACCTCCACGCCGGGGAAGTGGCGCGCGGCCCAGCGCCGCTTCTGCGGCTCGGCCCATTTGCCGCGCGGCAGGCCGGTGAGGATGACCGGTTCCCTGTGGCGGACGGCCTCGTACAGGTCCATGGCGTCGGGCAGCAGTGGCAGGGTGTCGAAGAAGTCCGGCGCCGTGGCCAGGCGGGCCCAGAAGCGGCCCAGGCCGAAGCGTCGCTCGAACCGGTCAGGCGTCATGCCCAGCACGGCCTCCGCGCCGGCGTCGAAATCCGCCAGCACCCCGTCGCAATCGAGGTAGATCCGGGCTTCCTCGCGGGGCGGGCGCATCAGAACCTCGCCGGGGTGAGGGTGATCGCGACCGCCTCGACGGGCCGCCAGCCGTGGGCGCGGATCACGTGGTTGCTCTCCTTGGCGGCGCGGTCGGCGCAGAGCGACCAGGTGATGTGATAGGTCGAGCCGTCGGGACGGTCGGTCGTTCCGTCAATCTCCACCACCATGGCCTGGACCCCTTCGCCGTCCGTGGACTCGCCGATGATGCGCGCCTGTACCGGCCCGGGCAAAGCCGCGTCTTCGGGCGCCCCGTGACGCAGGGTGACGTGGTCGGCGACCGTCCTGGCGAAGACGGGCGGGAAGCGCGCGAGCAGGGCGTCGCGCTCACGCCGGTCGAGCTTCCAGCCCAGGACGGACATCGCCTATTGGCGGTTGTCGCGCTCGTGGCGCTTCTCTTCGGAACTTGCCTGGCGGTCCCGCTTGCCTTCGGCGGTGTGACGGGTGTGGATGTCGGTCTCCCCGCCGCCGCCGGAGATCTGGGAGCGCGGGCTCAGATGATCGGGCGCGTCGGCGTCCTTCACCACGGGGTCGGGCCGGGGCTCGTTTCGGTCCTGATGGCTGGAACCGGGACCGCCCCAGCGGTCGGCTTCGGTGTGCTTGTCGGGCATGACGGGTCTCCTTTTCCAGTGAAAGCAACGGGTCGGCCGCGGCCTTCGTTCCGGCCTGGCGCTTGACAGCTTCCCCCGGGCGCGCTCCGAACGGATGGGGAGACGGGGAACAGATGATCGAGCGCAGCGAAACGAGCCGAGCCTCGCCGCCGGACGCCCGCTCGGGGCTCGGCGAAGGCAATCTGGCCACGCGCCTGGCGGCCATGATGCTCCGCTGGGGCCACCCGCGATCTCCCCTGAGACGGACCGTAATCTTCGCCGCCGTGACGGCCGCCTGGCTGGTGCTGGGGGTGATCGGCTGGGCCCAGTGGCGCGAGACCCCGCTCGGGGCCGATACGCCCGGCGACTTCCTCTATCTGTCGCTGTGGATGCTGACGGCGCAGGGCGACGTGGCCGGCCAGACCCTGCCGCTGACGCTGGACATCGCGCGCTGGTTCGGGGCGGCGATCCCCCTGCTCGGCGTGCTGTTCCTGGCGGCGCGCCAGATCGGCGACGCCATCGCCGAAAGCTTGATCCAGCTGTGGGGCTCCCGGCACCTGGTGATCGTGGGCCAGGGCGTTTCGGCCGTGGCCGCCGCCGAGGCCGCCCGCCAGGAGGGCGCGGCCGTGGTCATGATCGACGCGGACGTCACCGAACCCCAGGCCGAGGACCTGAACCAGCACGGCGTGCTCGTCATCCGCGACGACCTGAGGACGGCGGCGCGCAAATCCGCGCTCGGCCGGGCGCGACGCGTGGTCGTCGTAGGCGACGAGCCGACCACCGCCCTGTCGCTGGCGCGTCGCTCGGCCGAGGCCATGGACCCGGAGGCCGACCTCCACGTGCAGGTCGAGGACCCCGACATCCTCGAGATGATGCGCCAGTCGGCCGCCGCCCACGCCGGGCCCGGGCCCGCCCCGCGCCCCTTCTCGCTCGCCGAAGCGGCGGCGCGCCGCGCGCACGAGGAGCTGAAGCTGTGGGACCGCGACGGTGGCCTGCACGTAGCGGTGCTGGGCGACGGCGCCTTTTCAGAAGCCATGGCGCGTCAGGCCCTGTCGCTGGGCTGGCGGGTCGGCCGTCCGCCGCCGCGCGTCACCCTGTGGGATCCCGACGGGACGCTGCAGGACCGCTGGAGCCGAACGGCCCCCGGCGCGCTGGGCGACCTGTCGGCCGTCTATGACAGCGCCCCGTTCCGCATCGACTTCTCCAGGGCCGCCTCCGTGGGCGCCTTCCTGGAGGAGACGCGCGACGCCACCGCCTGGGTGGTGGAATGTGACGTCGGCCGCGCCTGCGCGGCGGCACTGCTGGCGTCGCGCATGCGGCCCGGGCCGGTGGTGGTCGTGTCGGGCGAGCAGGAGTTCGAGGCCATGCTGCCCGGTGTCGAGATGGCGGTGCGCGGTTTCTCGGCCGGGCTGGAGGCGGCGATCCTGCCCTACACCGACCGGATGGCTCAGCAGCTGCACAAGGCCTACGAGGCGCGCGGCCAGGAGGGCTACATCGAGATCGGGTCCGAGGCGAGCGGCGTGCGCTGGTCGATCCTGCCGGAATCGATGTGGGCGGCGAACCGGGCGGCGGCGGGACACATCGCGGTCAAGCTGGCGGACGCCGACGCGGTCGGGGCCGACCCCCGCGAGGACCGCGACCTGCTCGACCGCATGGGCGAGATCGAGCACGAGCGCTGGTGCGCCGAGCGCCTGCTGAACGGCTGGCGGCCGGGCAGCCCGCGCGACAACGCCCGCAAGCTGCATCCCGATCTGAAGGGCTGGTCCGCGCTCGATGAGCCGGGGCGCGACAAGGACCGGGACGGCGTCATCGACGCCTTCCGCGTGGCGCGGCCGAGGAAGCGCTCCTAGTCGGCGTCAACGGTGTCGAGCTGCTCGATCACCTTGCCGATGGCGGCGTAGCAGTCGCAGGACGCCCGCTCGAGCGCCTCGCGGTCGATGATCTCGACCGCGCCCCGGGTGCGGCGGATGAGGCCACGCTCCTCGAGCGCGGCGGACACCTCGCTGACGGTGGCGCGGCGGACGCCGAGCATGTCGGCCACGCTCTGCTGCGTCAGCTGCAGGCGGGGGCTCGCGACCCGGTCCTGAAGCATCAGCAGCCAACGGGCCAGCCGTTCCTCCAGCCGGTGCTGGGCGTTGCAGGCCGCGATCTGCTGGACCTGCGCGAAGAGCATTTCGGTATGTCGCGCGATGGCGGCGCGCAGGGTTTCGCTCTCTGACAGGGCGTCGGAGAAGACACC
>CAMPGL010000180.1 GCA_946885435.1 uncultured Brevundimonas sp.
ATGGGCGCCGACTTCGCCTATATGGGCACCCGCTTCATCGCCACGACCGAGAGCACCGCCCAGACCCACTACAAGGATATGATCGTCGAGGCCGGCTCGATGGACATCACCTATACGCCGGCCGTATCCGGCATCCCGGCCAACTTCCTGACGCCCTCGCTGATCGAGAACGGCATCGATCCCAAGTCGCTGCCCGAGCACAAGCTCGACATGGCCGACGAGGCCAAGGCGTGGAAGACGGTCTGGTCAGCTGGCCAGGGCTCGGGCGCGATCCACGACATTGTCCCGGTTCGCGAACTTGTCACACGGCTGCGCTCGGAATTTCATGGAGCGGTCGCGGACCTGTCGCAGCGGTTCGGCTAAGGCTTCACGGCGCGGGCGAGCGGATTCGTCCGCGTACAGCCAATCGGCCGGAGCCCACCGATGACCCGCCTTGCACTCACCCTCGCCGTCGCCGCCTTGGCCGTGCCCGCCGTCGCTCACGCTCAGGATGGCTGGGGCGACTGGTCCTTCAACGCCAGCGTCGGGACTGATAATCGCTCGAAGGGCGCCAGCAAGTCCGAGGGCGACCCGTTCGCCCTGGCGGGCGTCGAGTGGACCGACGCGAGCGGCCTCTTCTACATCGCCGCCGAAGGCGAGACGATCGATCACTCCACCGGCTCCCAGCTCGAAGCCGAAATCAACGCTGGCTGGCGGCCCGAAGCGGCCGGGTTCGAGTTCGACTTCAACGCCGCTCACAAGTGGTACCTCGACGCCAATCCGGGCACGGACGATGACGCCTGGGAGTTCACGGCCGACGTGTCGCGTGACCTGAGCGAGCGGGTCGATGCCCGGCTCCGCTTCCAGTACTCGCCCGACAGCGCCGGCGGAACGCGCAGCTGGACCTGGGTCGAAGCGCGAGGCCGTGTGCGCCTGACCGACCGCATCCGGGCTTCGGCCGCCGTCGGCCGCCGCGAGCAGGTCAACAGCCGTGACTACACGGCCTGGAACATCGGCGCCGACTTCGAGATCAATGACTGGGCCTCGCTCGACGTGCGCTGGTACGACACCGACGTCGCCAATCCCTCGGCCACCTATGAGAGCGCGTTGGTGGCGGTGCTTAACGTCGGCTTCTAGACGAACTCGACCACCACGCCTGGCCGCACCGCCGCCGCCAGGTGCTGGACGTCCCAGTTGGTCAGGCGGACGCAGCCGTTCGACGCGTTCTTGCCAACGATGTCAGGGTTGGGCGTGCCGTGGATGCCGTAGGTGTCGCGCGACAGGTCGATCCAGACCAGTCCGACGGGATTGTTCGGCCCCGGCGGGATGGTCAGGCGCCGGTTGATCGCGTCACCGGCATAGGAGACGCGGCTGGGATCGTAGGTATAGGTCGGGTCCCGGGCCACGCCGTTGACCGTCATCCGCCCTGAGGGGCTCGGCTGCTCCGTCGAGCCGATGGTCGCGGGATAGAAGGCCAGCAAGGTCCCGTCCTCGGCGAAGGCCTTCACGGCCTTCTCGTCGCGGTCCACCTCGATGCGGGCGACCTCTCCGGAAATCTCAGGGCGGCGCGGATTGGTGACGACGATCTCCTGGCCGGCGCGCGAGAAATCCACGCCGGGGTTCAGCTCCCTCAGGAACTGCTCGTCCATGTGGAAGCGCTCGGCCACCAGCTCGGCGGCCGAGGTGTAGCCCAGCCGGTCAAGCTCGGCCTGCGCCTGCAATCCGTCCGGGATGGTGCGGGTGAACGGCCCGTCCACGTCGTCCTGGGTCAGGACGTAGCGAGACACCACGTCCTGCGGCGAGCCGGCGACGAGCCGGTCCCAGACCTGCTGCGTCAACCGGCCGTCGACGGTCATGTCGTGCTCGCGCTGGAAGGCGGCGATGGCCTGGCGCACGTTCTCGCCGTAGCGCCCATCCGTGACGCCGGGCGAAAAGCCAGCGCGGTCAAGCAAGACCTGGGCCCGCGCCATGCCGGGCGTCGCGCTCTGCTCGGCCAGCTCGCCCTCGGGCGGCGTCTCGTAGCCGGCGCCGTTTATGGCCTCAGGCGTGACGCTGGCCGGGGCGGGCCGGGCTGGCCCCTCTGCCGCGGGCGGCTGAGGGTCAGGCGTCGGGGTTTCGCGATCGCAGGCGGCGAGCAGGGCGACGAGCGGCAGGCATGACAGGGCGAACGCGGACTTCACTTCTCACTCCTTGAACTAAGCCCAAGAAATGTCCGGGGAGTCCGCTCTGTTCCGTCAGCCCGCGGCTTCTTCCTTGACCGGCTTGGCGGAATCCTCGTCCGCGCCACCGATCTCGAAGGCGATCTTGCCATCCTTGAGCACCACATCGACGTGGCCGCCGCGTGTCAGACGTCCGAACAGGATGTCGTCGGCCAGAGGCTGCTTGATATGCTCCTGGATCACACGGCCCAGCGGCCGGGCGCCATAGAGCTCGTCGAAGCCGTTCTCCGCCAGCCAGTCCGCCGCCTCGTCCGAAAGCGAGATGGTGACGTTGCGATCCGCCAGCTGGGTCTGCAGCTGGCCGATGAACTTGCGCACCACCATGCGGATGATGTCCGCCGTCAGCGGCTTGAAGGCCACGACGGCGTCCAGGCGGTTGCGGAACTCCGGCGTAAACAGGCGCTGGATGGCCTTGTCGTCCTCGCCCTCCACCTTGCCGCGGCCGAAGCCTATCGAGGCCCGGGCGTTGTCGGCGGCGCCGGCGTTGGTGGTCATGATCAGGACCACGTTCCGGAAATCGACCTTCTTGCCGACAGCGTCGGTCAGCACCCCGTGGTCCATGACCTGGAGCAGGATGTTGTAGACGTCCGGGTGCGCCTTCTCGATCTCGTCGAGCAGCACGACGGCGTGCGGATGCTGATCGACCGCGTCGGTCAGCAGGCCGCCCTGGTCGTGACCGACATAGCCTGGAGGCGCACCGATCAAGCGGCTGACCGTGTGGCGCTCCATGTACTCGGACATGTCGAAGCGCAGCAGCTCGATGCCGAGCGTGCCGGCCAGTTGCTTGGCCACCTCGGTCTTGCCGACGCCCGTCGGGCCGGAGAACAGGTAGGAGCCGATCGGCTTGTTCGGATCGCGCAGGCCGGCGCGGGCCAGCTTCATCGCCGCCGACAGCTGGGCGATGGCCTCGGACTGGCCGAACACGGCGCCCTTCAGGTCGGCGTCGAGATTCTTGAGCGCCTCGACGTCGGACTTGGACACGGACTTCGGAGGAATGCGGGCCATCTTGGCGATGACCGCCTCG
>CAMPGL010000181.1 GCA_946885435.1 uncultured Brevundimonas sp.
AGCGGCTGGGGGGTGGGTGACGGGCGGGGGCGGCGCCGCGGGGCGCCGGCGCGCCCCCCCGACCCCGCCGGCCCGGCCCCGCGCATGGGGGAAGAGGTCAAGTCGCCGATGGTCGGCACCGTCTATCTGCAGGCCACGCCGGGTGCCGATCCGTTCGTGAAGCCGGGAGACACGGTCAAGGCCGGCCAGACCCTGCTCATCGTCGAGGCCATGAAGACGATGAACCCCATCGCCGCACCGCGTGACGGCAAGGTGCTGGAGGTGTTGGTGGGCGACGCGCAACCGGTGGAGTTCGGCGAAGCCCTGCTCCTGCTCGAATAGGAGCAGCCGATGTTCGACAAGGTCCTGATCGCCAACCGGGGCGAGATCGCGCTCCGCATCCACCGCGCCTGCAAGGAGATGGGCATCTCCACCGTCGCGGTGCACTCCGAGGCCGACCGCTCGGCCATGCACGTGCGCCTGGCTGACGAGAGCGTCTGCATCGGGCCGGCGCCGGCCGGCCGCTCCTATCTGAACATCCCCTCGATCATCGCCGCGGCTGAGATCACCGGCGCCCAGGCCATCCACCCGGGCTATGGCTTCCTGTCGGAGAACGCCAAGTTCGCCGAGATCGTCGAAGCCCACGGCATGACCTTCATCGGTCCGCGTCCGGATCACATCCGGATCATGGGCGACAAGATCACCGCAAAGCAGACGGCCAAGGACGCGGGCATCCCGGTTGTCCCGGGCTCAGAAGGCGAGGTCGAGACGGTCGAGGCGGCCATCGAGGCCTCAAAGGCCATCGGCTTTCCCCTCATCGTCAAGGCGGCCGCCGGCGGCGGCGGGCGCGGGATGAAGGTGGCTCTGACCGCGGACAACCTCGTCGAGGCCGTCCAGACCGCCCAGACCGAGGCCACAGCGGCCTTCGGCAACGGCGCGGTCTATATGGAGCGCTATCTCCAGAAGCCCCGCCACATCGAAATCCAGGTGATCGCCGACAGCCACGGCAACGTTGTGCACCTGGGCGAGCGCGACTGCTCGCTCCAGCGCCGGCACCAGAAGGTCCTGGAAGAGGCTCCCTCCCCGGCCCTGTCGGCCGAGGGCCGCGCCAAGATCGGCAAGACCGTCACCGACGCCATCAAGAAGATCGGCTACCTCGGCGTCGGCACCATCGAGTTCCTCTGGGAGGACGGCGAGTTCTTCTTCATCGAGATGAACACCCGCCTCCAGGTCGAGCACCCGGTCACCGAGATGATCACCGGCGTCGACCTGGTGCGCGAGCAGATCCGCATCGCCGCGGGCCTGCCGCTGTCTTTCACCCAGGAAGACATCGTCTTCGAGGGTCACTCCATCGAGTGCCGGATCAACGCCGAGAACCCCAAGACCTTTACGCCTTCACCGGGCCTGGTCGACGATTTCCACGCCCCGGGGGGCCTGGGCGTCCGTCTCGATAGCGCGCTCTACGCGGGCTATTCGATCCCGCCCTACTACGACAGCCTGATCGGCAAGCTGATCGTCCACGGCCGTGACCGTGAGGAGTGTATCGCGCGCCTCAAGCGCAGCCTGGGCGAAATGGTCGTGGGCGGCATCGACACCACCATTCCGCTCTTCCAGAAGCTGCTGGCCGAGCCGGACATCCTGTCGGGGGACTACGACATCCACTGGCTGGAAAAGTGGGCCGCGCGACAGAGCTAGGCCCGCATCGATGACCAGCCTCTCCATCCAGGAGGTGCTGGGGGCCTACGCCGTGGGGGTCTTCCCCATGGCCGAAAGCCGCGATGACCCGACCATCTATCTGGTCGACCCGCCTCAGCGGGGAATCATCCCACTGGACGCGCCGGCCCTGCCCCGTCGTCTAGGCCGCACCGTCCGTGCCGATCCGTTCGAGGTGCGCCTCGACGGCGACTTCGAGCGCACGCTCGACGCCTGCGCCGCGCCCGGACCCGGCCGCGAGGACACCTGGATCAATCCCGCCATCCGGCAGCTCTATCTCGCGCTGCACGAGGCGGGCTTCGCGCACAGCGTCGAATGCTGGCGCGGCGCGGAGTTCTGCGGCGGCCTGTACGGCGTGGCGCTGGGCGGCGCCTTCTTCGGGGAGAGCATGGTCTCGTTGGCCCGGGACGCCTCGAAGGTGGCCCTGGTCCATCTCATCGCCCGGCTCAGGGTCGGTGGTTTCGGCCTGCTCGATGTCCAGTTCCAGACACCGCACCTAGAGGGCCTGGGTGCGGTCGAAATCGAACGCGCGGACTACCGCCGGCGACTGACCCGGGCTGTCGGCCTGGACGCGGACTTTTACCGCCTGGAGGCCGGCGCCGCGGGCTCGCGCGTCTGGCAGGAGATCACCCAGACGTCATAGAGCGGGTGCTCGATGGGGTTCAGGCCCGGCGCCGAGGCGAACATCCAGCCCTGGAACACCTCGCGCGAGGAGGCCCGGCCCTCGCGCGTGCGGGGCTGGGAGGTGATCTCGAGGTAGGCGATGGAATCGCGCAGCGCCTCGTCTTCCGCCGTCGCCTCGCAGGCGCGGCCTGGTGTTCCGCGTCCGCGCCAGCGGCGCTGCTGGCCCACGGGCGCCTCGAAGCGGATGGTCTCGGCGGTGACCTTGTCCAGCGCCTGGATGATCGCGACCTGGCGGCGCTGGCGCGGCAGCTGCGGCGTCGGGGCGGTTTCCGGGAGTTCGGTCGCGGGCGGCTCGTCCTCGGCCTCCTCCTCGACCTCCTCGACCTCAATGGGCTCGACCTCGACGATCAGTTCCTCAGGAGCCGGGGGAGGACCGGGCTGGATCACAATCGGCACGTCGCCCGGCGCGGGCGGGGGCGTTTCCTGCTGGGGCGCCGGCTGAACCGGCGGCTGGGCGATGACGTCGCCGATCGGGTCGGCGGGCGGCACGGGAGCCGGAGTCGCAACGGCCAGTCCCGCCATCAGGATGGCGACGACGGCTCCGCTCGCGACCCAGCGCCCGCGATTCATTCCGGCCTCCAGGCCTCGTAGTCCCCCGTGGCGGCCGGGCGCTCGCCCTCGCGCGCCAGCGAGCCGGGCGGACGCCAAGCCAGCGGCGTGCCGCTCATGTTGGGCATGTGCTCGCGCTCCCACGCCTTGCGCGGCAGCGGCTCCTCGGTCGGCGGCAGGTCGAAGGTGTAGTGCAGCCAGCCGTGCCAGTCCGGCGGCACCTTCGAGGCGTCG
>CAMPGL010000182.1 GCA_946885435.1 uncultured Brevundimonas sp.
TGGCGCGAGACCGGAGCTGTCTTTGCGACGATCACCTCCTCGGTGCCCGGCAGCGAGGGGAGGTCGACCGAGGGGGACATGGCGCAGTTCTTTCGAGACGCCTAGCTTTCCCGCACAAAATAGGCCCAGTGCCAGAGCGTGCGGGCCGCGACCCTGATGCTTCGGACCTCCGTGAACGCCAGGCCGGCATGGTCAGCCAAACCCGCCAGTTGTCGGACGGTCCAGCTGACGGATGGCTCCTCGACGCCGTCCGGGATGTCGGGCGAGCCCTCATCCGAATCCATGTTCTCCAAGAACTGGACGACGAAGCAGCCGCCCGGACGAAGCTTGGCCCCGAGAGTGGCGAAATAGTCCCGCACAAACTCCCGTGGCAGATGCTGCATCACGACGAGCGAGAAAACGATATCGATGCCGTCCGGGATGGCCTCGGCATATTGGCCTGCCAGCACAGGCCGGAAATTGTGCACGCCGCGTTCAGCGAGATAGCCTATGGCGGTCCGCAACACGGGCGCGCTGACATCGATCCCCCATACGCCACGGGCGCGCCGAGCTAGGCCAAGACTTTCTCGGCCGTAGCCGCAGCCAATAACGACCACCTGGGCATCGGACGCCAAGGGCCGAAACTGTTCAATGGCGTAGACCGCTTCGTCACTGCCGAATTCGCGCAGCCCCCCGTAGGCCGGGTGATCCTCAAAATAGCCCTTCGCCTGTATGGCGCGCCAATGCTCAAGGTAGTCCATGACGCCTTGTAGGGCCCCGATCCGGGCCCCCGCAAGAGCGCCCCTGCGGCATGAAACGGGCGCGTCGCTTCTTCGGGCTTTTCCCTTAGAGACTTGTCTTGACGGTCCTGGGGATCTAACCGGGGCGGCGGGGGACGCGCCGGCCGCGTCGTTTGGTCGGTTGAGTAGATGGACGGATCTGGAAACGTACAGCGACGCGTCCCAAGCGCTGAGCGACAACCGGACTCCTTGGCATCGGCTCAGCTATCCGCGGTGCCGTGGGCGTCCGCCATCGGTGCGGCCGCACAGGCTCGCGCGCAATCTCTTATGCAGGCGTTGCCTTCCGGAGCGCATCTGATCCTCGAAGTCTCGGCCGAGGAGACCGCTCGTCTCGCGTTGGGCACGCCAGGCGGGCAGGTCGCCCTTTGGGGAAGCTCCTGGAGCGTTGAGAGCGTTCGTGCGCGAACGGGGGCGGGGGGCGCCGGCCAGATCCTGCTAAGAAAGCACGTGCCGCTGGGCGGCCTTCTGAGCGCGGCGGTCGTCTCGCGGCGACAGGGCTACGGGTTTGTTTCATCGCCAAAATGCGGAAACACCGCTATTAAGGTAGCGCTTTGGGCGCTCGAGGCCTCGCGCCAGACGTGCGACCCATTGGTCCGCTCGATGGATGTGCACGTCTCGGGGGTTCAGCCGGGGTCGCCCTGGCTCACCTATGGCCAAGCCAGGCCGACGGAAATCGCCGACGCGCTCGAGCGCCGGCCATACCTCTTCGCCGTCGTCCGAAATCCATTCGACCGCGCTATTTCCGCCTACAAGGGTACTGCGGAACGCGATGACCTGGAACATACCTCGCAGCTGAATTGGGCCGGCGTCTGGCCTCCGTCGTTTGCTGAGTTTCTGGAAGCCCTAGCCGGCATGGACCCCGGCGATATGGATATCCACTGGCGACCCCTCGCTGACATCCTGCAACCCAAGCAGGTGGGCTATTCACGCCTGCTGACGACAGAGCGACTTTCCGAGCAGTTCACTCAGGCATGGCATGAACTCGGCGGCGAAGGCCTTCCGCCCCTGCCGCATCTGGGCGTTTCTCAGTTCGCCTTAGACGAGGTCTATAACGCCCATACGGAAGCCCTGGTACGGCAGATCTATGCGGAGGATTTCCACCTCTTCGGCTACAGCCTCGACCGAGCCGACCGGTACGCTGACCCCGAAAAGCTCTGGCGGCTGTCATCCGGCCATGGGGCTTCGCGGCTTGTGCTCGACCAGCTTCGGGCGATGCACTAGACGCCCGGCTGTCCGGTGATCGAGATGGTATCCGCCGAGGCTCTCCAGCCCTTCCTTCAAGCCGGCCTCGGGTTGTTGCTGGGCAGCTTCATTGGGCTTGTCTCTGTGCGCCTCCCGGCGAACGAACCCTGGGCCTGGACCCGGTCCAAGTGTCGATCGTGTGGCTCAGTGCTCTCGCCCCTAGAGCTGGTTCCGCTCGCGGGCTGGCTGTATCAAGGGGGCCGGCACCTTCGTTGTGGCTCCAGGATCTCTATCCGTTACCCGCTGCTTGAGCTATCGGCCGCCGCTATCGGCGCCGGGGCCGCCTGGCTTGCGCCAGGTCTCCCGGGCTTGCTTGGAGCGGTCTTCGGCTGGCAGCTTCTGCTAATCGGCCTGGTCGACGCTGAGCACCTTTGGCTTCCGGATCACTTTACCCTGCCGCTCGCGTTGACAGGCATGGGCGCTGCTCTCCTCGAGCCCCAAGCTCTGGCATCGCGGCTCGCCGGCGGCGTGGTAGGCTTTGGGGTCCTGGCGGGGTTGTCGTGGGCTTACCGCCGATTTCGGGGCAGAGACGGTATGGGCTCCGGCGACCCTCTGCTCGCAGGAGGGCTAGGGTTTTGGCTGGGCCTGGAATCCATACCGACCCTGATGTTGACGGCGAGCCTTCTCGGAATAGGGTGCGGATTGATACTTCAACGAGGGCACGCCAGGGATCTTGAGACCCTGCGACTGCCGTTTGGGACATTCTTGGCGACTGCAGCGGCCTGTGTCTGGATTTTCAACAACGCGATTAGGCTATCGCCCGAAGCCTACTAGTCGATCTCATTCTGCATCAGAGGGATCACTAGCCCGGCCTCAATCGGTCCAGGGAAACCGGACACCAAACCCATCGCCTGAGCTGCCGCGTCCAGGAGGTCACGGGCGGCGCGGGCCAACGGTCCGCGCCCGGCCAGCGGACCGAGCCCGCGGTCGACCGAGGCGGCCAGCCCGCGCTGGTCGCCGACCGTGGCGACGACCGCCAGGCCGGTCACCCGCTCGGCGTCGGCGTCGCTGAGGG
>CAMPGL010000183.1 GCA_946885435.1 uncultured Brevundimonas sp.
CCGGCCAGGGCCTCGTCGATGGCGTTGTCGACCACCTCATAGACCATGTGGTGCAGGCCCGAGCCGTCGTCGGTGTCGCCGATGTACATGCCGGGGCGCTTGCGCACCGCATCCAGGCCCTTGAGAACCTTGATGGATTCCGCGCCGTAGGCGGCCTCCTCGGCCGTGTCCTCATTGCGCGGCGTATTGTTCTGGTCGGTCATTCGATCTGTCGGAGAGGCCCGGGAGACGGGCTGAAGAACCAGCGGCGAATCCATGCCGCGAGAGGCTCCCAGATATAGGGATTCAGGCGGGGAAAAGCGAGGAAAACCGGGGCTGTGATCAGCCCCGCTCGAAACCGCCGCCGGACACCCGGACAAAGTCGGCGCGGCCCTCCAGGGCGGCGAACAGGGCCCGATCGGTGCCCGTCATCAAGGCCTGGAGGCCGAGGGCCTCGATCTCGTCGAAGAGGGCCGCGCGGCGGGCGTCGTCGAGGTGGGCGGGGGCCTCGTCGAGCAGGAGAAGCGGGCGCGGCGTGCTGTCGGCCAAGCGGGAGAGCTGGGCCAGGATGAGGTTCAGGACCAGCGCCTTCTGCTCTCCGGAAGAGCCTTCGGCGGCGGCGCGGCGCTTCTCGCGGTGCAGCGCGGTGAGGTCGGAGCGATGCGGGCCGAACAGGGACCGGCCGGCGGCCGCATCGCGGGCGCGGGCGCGGCGCAAGCCCTCGGTCAGGAAGGCGGCGATCTCGTCGGGCGCGACGCCCCGCGTGGCGAGGGCTTCAGTCTCGCCCTCGAGGCCCAGGTCCGCCTGCGGAAAGGGCCGGTCGGCGCGGGCGTCGATGCCGGCCTGAAGTTCGGCCAGGGCCTCGGCGCGGGCGATAGCCGCGGCGGTCCCGGCCTCGGCCAGACGGGCTTCCAGGGCGTCGAGCCAGAGGGCGTCGGGCTCGCGGCCCTGTTCGGCGGCGTCGGTGAGCAGCCGCAGGCGCTCCTTCAGGGCCTTTTCGTAGGCGGTGACGGCGGCGGCGTGACTGGGCCGGGCCGCGAAGACCAGCCGGTCGAAGAACTTCAGCCGCTCGGCACGCGCGTCGGAGAACAGCCGGTCCTGCTCGGGCGTGGCCCAGATGGGCTTGATGTGGTCCAGCAGGTCGCCCGGCTGGGCCGTCTCGCCGTCGATGCGCACGATGCGGCGCGAGGCCCCGGGGGCCTGGATGCCGGTCCCAAGCCGCCGCTCCTCGCCGTCGGCCTCCAGCACCGCCGCCACGGCCCAGGCCCGGCCAACGCGCTCATCCGGCGCCCGGCGGCCGATCTCCGCCGTGCTCGCGCCCCTGAGCCCCTTCCCGGGGGTCAGCAGGCTGATGGCCTCCAGCAGGTTTGTCTTACCCGCGCCATTCGGGCCGTAGAGGACATTGGCGCCCGCGCCGAGCTCCAGCCGCGCGCCCTCGTAGGAGCGGAAGTCGGTGAGGGTGAGGGCGGTGATCACGGTCGGCTGTAGCGCCTTCGCCAAGACTCAAGTGTAGCCAACAGCAGCCGAGGCGACATTTCCCAATCGTCCATCAGTATGCCGTCATGCGTCGGCGCCATGAAACGACGCCAACCTCTGGTCTTCGGTCGAACCCGCAGGGTCCACGTAACCGAGCGGCTGAACCCCAGCTTGTGATCCGCGAACTCGGCTACCAATCCCCAGTCCAGAGGCGGCCGCTTGCCAACAACAAGACCTTCTGGCTTGAGCGTTAGTCGTGACTGGCTAACTGCCCGAGCGATTTCGAAAGCGAGCGCTCCCGCCCCAAACAATGCCAGGCCGAGAAGGCTCACCCACGGCTCACCCTCCCGAGCACCGTCCGCGCCAAAAACTATTGAAGCCAGCCTGAATCCCGCCCACGCGAGGAGCAGAGCCGGAACAATACTTCTGCGGAACGCTTTGCCACCGTCCCGGCGGACAATCAGGTCTTCAGCGGCGAAGTCCGTCACACCCTCAGCGGCATAAGCACGTACTGGACGCCCGGATCGGCCGGATCCAGCACCAGCGTCGGGCTGGCCGGGTCGGCGAACTTGAACTGAGCCTCGTCGCCGGTGATCTGGCCGGCGATGTCGAGCAGGTAGCGGGCGTTGAAGCCGATCTCGAAGGGGTCCTCGGCGTAGTCGATCTCAACCTCTTCGGTGGCCTGGCCGGCCTCCATGTTGCGCACGGTCAGGACGACGCGGCCGTGCTCGAAGGCCAGCTTCACCGAGCGCGACTTCTCGGCCGAGATGGTCGAAACGCGGTCCACGGCCTGGGCGAAGACGGCGTTGTCGACGACGGCGGTCTTGT
Organism: uncultured Brevundimonas sp.; assembly: GCA_946885435.1. The sequence goes on from CAMPGL010000183.1 coordinate 2,284, forward strand.
CGTTGCCCTTGGGGATGACCCGCACATAGTCCGGGAAGGAGCCGTCGATGACCTTGGACGTCAGCGACGCCTGGCCGAACTCGAAGCGGATCTTCTGGGGACTGATCTGGATCTCGACCGGGCCCGAACCATCGTCGAGCAGGCGCCGCACCTGGTCGATGGTCTTGCGCGGCACGATGACGCCCGGGCCGCCCGAGGCGCCCTCGGGCGCCGGGGTCTCGGCCAGCGCCAGGCGGTGGCCGTCCGTGGCCACGCCGCGCAGCAGGGTCATGCCGCCTTCGGACACGGTGTGGAGATAGAGGCCGTTCAGGTAGTAGCGCGTCTCCTCGGTGGAGACGGCGAAGCGTGTCTTGTCGATCAGACGCGCCAGATCGTCCTTCAGCAGGGTGAAGCGGGCCCCGGCGCTCTCCGGCGACATGACCGGGAAGTCTCCGGCCGGCAGGACCGGCAGGTTGAAGCGCGAGCGGCCGGCCGAGACGGTCAGGCGGGGATCGTCGCCGGTGTAGCTGAGCTCGACCTCGGCGCCCTCGGGCAGCTTGCGGACGATGTCGAACAGGGTGTGGGCCGGGGCCGTGATCTGGCCCTCGACGTTCACCCGGGCCTCGGCCTCGTCGACCATCTCCATGTCCAGGTCGGTCGCGGCGAACGACAGGCGGTCGCGGCCCGCGGACAAGAGGACGTTGGACAGGATCGGGATGGTGTTGCGC
>CAMPGL010000184.1 GCA_946885435.1 uncultured Brevundimonas sp.
CGACCAGCTCGGAGAAGTCCCAGCACGTCAACCGCGACAAGGCGATGAAGAACCTCAGGGCGCGGCTCTACGACATGCAGCGCCAGGAGAAGGACAAGGCCCGCGCCGACGAGCGCAAGAGCCAGGTCGGCTCCGGCGACCGCTCCGAGCGCATCCGCACATACAACTTCCCGCAAGGCCGCGTGACCGACCACCGGATCGGCCTGACGCTCCACTCCCTGCCGCAGATCCTGGAGGGGGACCTCGACCCAGTCCTGGACGCCCTGATCGCCGAAGATCAAGCGGCGCGCCTGGCGAGCCTGGAAGCCGAGCTAAGCTAGGCCTTGTAGAGGCCCAAATCGCTCTCCAAATCTCGGCGCATGAACCACCTGAAGACCTTCATGCTCCTGGCGGCCCTTACCGCCCTGTTCGTCGGCATCGGCTACCTGATCGGCGGCGCGACCGGCATGCTGATCGCCCTGGCCTTCGCCGGGGTGATGAACCTGGTCAGCTACTGGAACGCCGACCGCATCGTGCTGTCCATGTACCGGGCCCAGGTCGTGGACGAGGCGCACCCCGACGCCATGGTGCGGACCTATGTGGCCGACGTGGCCCAGATGGCGCGAGACGCCGGCCTGCCGCGGCCGCGCATCGCCATCATCCCCAGCGAACAGCCCAACGCCTTCGCCACCGGCCGCGACCCGGCGCACGCCGCCGTCTGCGCCACCGAGGGCCTGCTGCGCATGCTCGACCGCGACGAGATCCGGGCCGTGATGGCGCATGAGCTGGCGCACGTGAAGAACCGCGACACCCTGACCATGACGGTCACCGCCACGGTCGCCGGCGCCATCTCGGCGCTCGCCAACTTCGCCCTGTTCTTCGGCGGGGACCGGGACCGCCCGGGCGGCCTGATCGGGACGCTGGCCATCATGCTGCTGGCGCCGATCGCCGCCGCCCTGGTCCAGATGGCGATCAGCCGGGGCCGGGAGTACGAGGCCGACCGCGTCGGCGCCGAGATTTCCGGCGATCCCGAGGCTCTGGCGCGCGCCCTTCAGAAGATCGAGGGCTGGTCACGCCGCATCATGAACCCGACCGCAGAGCGCAATCCTGCCTCGGGCCAGCTGTTCATCATCAATCCGCTGGCGGGCAAGGGCGCGGACAATCTGTTCTCGACCCATCCGGCCACCGGCAATCGCGTCAAGGCGCTGATGGAGCTGGCCGGCCGTATTGGGGGCGGCCGGACGGCCTTCGCGCCGGTTCCGCGGGCGCCGGAAGCCTCGACAGGCGTGCCGGTGACCCCGAGCCATCGCCCGGGCCCCTGGGGCTGATCGCCTACCAGCCGCCGTAATAGGCGGCGAAGCGCGCGCGCAGCATGTCGACCTCGCGCTGGGCGTCGCGGGCCTGCCATTCGGCGTCGCGGACGGCGTCCAGCGCGCGGTCGCGATCGTCACGTAGCCGGCGGATGCGGTCGCGGATGACGCGGCGCTGCTCGTCGGTCAGGCCCTCGGCGGCGGCGGCCGTCTCCTCATTGCGGATCTGGGCTTCGAGGTCACGGGCCTGCTGCTCGTAGCGCGCCCGGTCATTGTTGGCGGTGTTGACCGCTGTCTGCGCCGCCAGGACCAGCCGACCGTCCGAATAGCCGGCGAGGAAGTCTGGCTCGAGGTCCGCGGGGCAGACCCCGGCGTAGCCGTCGCCCTCGCGGCCCTCGCGGAATCCGACCCCCGGGGTGCAGTAGCTGACCAGGCCGCGCGCCCGGCCCTCGCTGTAGGCGTTGATGTTCGGCGACACGCCATGCCGGGCGCAGGCTTCGGCATGGTCGTCGATGCGGCTCATGGTGTAGCCGGCCGCCCCGTCGGAAACTCCGATGCCGTACCAGTCGCCCACCAGGCACTGTTCTTCCGAAAGGGTGGCGCAGCCGTTCAGGGCGGCGGCGGACAGGCCGATGACGGCGAAGGTGACGAAGCGCATGAACAGATCCCCCGATCGTTAGCCGGGCCAGCCTAGCGCCGGACGGCCAAGCTATCCACCCCGGCGCCTTTGCGCAGGCCGACCATAGGCGCTAAAGCGCCTCGCCTCCCCGCACGGAACACCGCCCATGTCCGCCCTCGCGCCCAAGAAAGTCGTCCTCGCCTATTCCGGCGGCCTCGACACCTCGATCATCCTGAAGTGGCTCCAGACCGAATACGGCGCGGAGGTCGTGACCTTCACCGCCGACCTCGGCCAGGGCGAGGAGCTGGGGCCCGCGCGTGAGAAGGCGCTGAAGCTCGGCATCAAGCCGGAGAACATCTTCATCGACGACCTGCGCGAGGAGTTCGTGCGGGACTTCGTCTTCCCGATGTTCCGGGCCAACACCGTCTACGAGGGCCAGTATCTGCTCGGCACCTCGATCGCCCGACCGCTCATCGCCAAGCGCCAGATCGAGATCGCCCGCCAGGTCGGCGCCGACGCCGTCTGTCACGGCGCCACCGGCAAGGGCAACGACCAGGTCCGGTTCGAGCTCGGCTACTATGCCCTGGAGCCCGACATCCAGGTCATCGCTCCCTGGCGCGAATGGGACTTCAAGTCGCGTGAGGCCCTGATCGCCTTCGCCGAACAGCACCAGATCCCGGTCTCCAAGGACAAGCGCGGCGAAAGCCCGTTCAGCGTCGACGCCAACCTGCTGCACTCGTCCTCCGAGGGGAAGGTGCTGGAGGACCCGGCGGTCGAGGCGCCCGAATACGTCCACATGCGCACCATCAGCCCGGAGGAGGCGCCTGACCAGGCGACCGTCTTCACCCTGGGCTTCGAGAAGGGCGACGCGGTCTCCATCGACGGCGAGGCCCTGTCGCCGGCCGAGCTGCTGGCGCGGCTGAACCAGCTGGGTCACGACAACGGCGTGGGCCGCCTCGACCTGGTCGAGAACCGCTTCGTCGGCATGAAGTCGCGCGGTGTCTACGAGACCCCCGGCGGGACCATCCTGCTGGCGGCCCACCGCGGCATCGAGTCCATCACCCTCG
>CAMPGL010000185.1 GCA_946885435.1 uncultured Brevundimonas sp.
ACGCCGACGGCGCGGCGCTCGGCGTCTATCGCAAGAGCCACATCCCCGACGGGCCCGGTTATCAGGAGAAGTACTATTTCCGGCCGGGCGACACCGACTTCAAGGTCTGGGACACGCGCTTCGGCAAGGTCGGCGTCGGCATCTGCTGGGACCAGTGGTACCCCGAGACCGCGCGGGCCATGATGCTGATGGGCGCCGAGGTGCTGATGTATCCGACCGCCATCGGCTCGGAGCCGCACGACAAGGAGCTGGACACCGCCGACCCCTGGCGGCGCGCCATGCAGGGCCATGCGGTCTCGAACGTCGTGCCGGTGGTCGGCGCCAACCGCACCGGCCAGGAGAACGTCACCGAGGTCGGCCAGCGCTTCTACGGCTCGTCCTTCATCGCCGACCATCGCGGTGACCTGGTCGAGAGCTTCGGCCGCGATGACGAGGGCGTGCTCGTGCACACCTTCGACCTCGACTACATCGACCGGCACCGGGCGGCCTGGGGCTTCTTCCGGGATCGGAGGACCGACCTTTACGGCACGCTGCTAGGCCCGCGGTCCTAGTCGGCGAGCGCCAGCCGCTCTGCGGCGCAGCCGGGATTGGTTCGGCCCAGCGCCCGAGCCGCGGCCAGTTCGCGCCGCGCCTCGGCGATGTCAGCCTGATAGTCGGGCGTCGCCTGGATCGCCTCGAACAGGGCGTAGCCGAGCGCCTGACCGGCCTCGACGTCGGCGGCGTAATGCAGGCCGCAGACGATGCGGCTTTCGCCGATCGCCTCGCCACGCGCGCGCAGTTCCCGCGCCTGGTCCGGCGCGGCGTCGGCCAGGATCAGGCCGTAGACGATCCCCGCCGTGGCGTGGCTCGAGGGCGCGGACGAGTTGGTTCGATAGCTGTCGTCCACACGGATGCAGGTCGCGACCGACGGGTCGTCGACGAAGGGCCGGGCGCGGAAGACCCGCGCCTTGGCCACGCGCGCGGAGGTGCTGATGTCCTCCAGCGAGCGCGCGAGCAGGCGCACCAGCGTCGGGGGCGGGTCCTGCGACAGGCGGGTGCCCAACGGGCAATCGAAGTGCGCCAGCGCAAGCGCGGGCGAAATCTCGGCGTGGCTCTGGGCCAGGGTCCAGCGCGGCGTGCCGTCCACACCGAAACGGGCGGCGGAGGCTGCCCGGTCCCGCGTGTCCTCCTCGGACCCGGCGGGCGGGGGCAGGGGAGTCTCCTGTCCGATCCGCTGGGCCACGTCCGTCGCGAGATAGCCGCCTGGGGCGGCCTCGGCGACGACCGGCGTCGGCTGGGTGGCCACCCGCGCACCCACGGGCGCGCAGGCTGCGGCGAACGCCAGGACGCCGGCGGAGACGAGCGCTGACCTCATCATCCCGCCGACCAGGTGACGGTCACGGACGAGGCGCCGTCGACCGGCGCGACGACGACCGCCAGATCGCCGCCCTCGGGGTTCTCGGCCCCGTACATTCGGGTCTGGTCCTGGGTCATCGAGGTGCCGGAGACGAAGCCGGCCTCCTCGGCGCGCGCCTGATAATAGGCGATGACCGTGTCCGGATTGGCGTCGGTGCTGAACACCAGCATGCCGCCCTGCTGGCCCGGGACCTGGACGCTCTGCTGCACCTGCGCGCCGGGGTACGGCTGGGCGAACGCCGGAGCGGAGGTCGCCGTCGCCGAGGCGCCCGAGCCGACCACGACCCGCTGTCCATCGGCGCCCTCGACCGTCACCGACTGGTCGGCGCCGGAGCCCTCGGTGGTGACCACGGCGCCCGACACGGCCACCTCCTCGCGGTCGGCCCCGCCGTCGCAGGCCGCCAGAGCGATGGTCGCCGCGCCCAGCACGACGGAGGTGATCAGAGTGCGCATCCGTGAGCCCTCACCTGTGTTGCGGCGGGACCCTCGCGCAGGCGAGACGGCGGCGCAAGACGGCTCAGCCGCTGGCGGCGTCCACGTCGCCGCCGCGCTTGCCTTCCGCCGGATCGCCATGGGCTCCGAGGTTCGGCTGGCCGACGTTGTTGACGCTCTCCTGGCTCGCCAGCCCTTTACTATCGTCCGCCGCGACGCTCTTCGGCTCACCGTCGGACATGCCCTCGGTCTTGAGGGCCTCATCGATCCGCTGCTGGTCGGTGTCGACTTCCGAGCCGGATGCGGAGCCCCCGCGCAGCGAGCCGGCGCGGGTGTCCGATCCGACGCCCGATCCCGACAGGGCGTCGGAATAGGGGCTACTCGCCTCGTCCGGGTCGTCCGTCGTCTCCACGTCCGGCTGCGGCGAGACGGTCTCGGGATTCTGTTCCTCGCCCCGCTCGCGCGGCTCGATGGGCTGTTCGGTCATGGCGGTCTCCTCTCGCGGCAGAGCAAACGCACGGAAGCCTTGAGAGGTCCCCGTGATCTGTCAGAGATTTAACTGCAAAGGTCCGGGCCGTTGTGGCATCAGCGCGCCCTTCATCAGGAGACATTTTCAATGACCCGTCTGGCCATCCCCGCCTCTATCGCCGCCGCCCTCGCCCTTTCGGGTTGCGTGACCGTTTTCGACGCGACCGACGACTACGGCTGGCAGGGACAGAACGCCCAGCCGTTCGACTCCGCCAAGGCCGAGTGCCGCTCGCTCGCCGGCGACGATGAGGGCACCACCGCCTTCGTCACCTGCATGGCCGAGCGCGGCTGGACCCGCACGTCGAACTGACCAAAGAGAAAGGGCCGGATCGCTCCGGCCCTTCCCAGTCCCCTACTTGCCGAACAGCTTGGCCCAGCGCCGGGGCTCGCGGGTCTTCCAGGCGCCGCGGTGATAGGCGTCCGAGCCGATCAGCGGCACGACGGTGGTGGCCTCGGCGAAGACCATCTGCTCGTAGGTGGTCGAGACCTTGCCCCAGGAGGCGGCTTCCTTGAGCGTCGAGGACGAGCAGGCGCCGTCGCGCACGTCGGCGACCGTGATCTGGACCGCATACTTGTGCATGTCGGCCTC
>CAMPGL010000186.1 GCA_946885435.1 uncultured Brevundimonas sp.
CTTGGTCAGCGGCTTGGCGCTGGTCACCTCGGCGGCGACCACGCCGGTCTTCTTCGCCCACAGGCGCTCATAGGCGGCGATCACGCCGCCGAGCGCCGCGGCGCGGCCGTTCTGGGTCAGAAGGCCCAGGAACTTGGCCGTGGTCATCTGGAAACCGGCCTGGGAGGCCAGGGCCACGAAGGCCTTGCCCTTGTCCTCGGCGGAGTAGAGCGGCGACGACGCCAGACGGCGCAGGTCGCCGCTGTCGGCCATCATGGCCTTGAGCGACTTCAGGTCCGCGCGCACGGCGTCCAGTTCGCCCGCCTCTTCGGCGAGTTCGAAGAGGGCGCGCGCGTAGCGTTCGGAGACTTCGTCGGCCTTGAGATCGTCCGCCACTTTGGGTCCGCCTAAAGGAACAGCGTTCGGGTCAAAATCGGCGGTGATCGCTCACCTCCGCTAAGGGCTTGATATGCTTGGAAAAGCACACGACGGGACAGACCCTTTCGGACCGCCCCGTCGGAAGCCGGGCGCCTGATAGCATCGAAGTTTCGCAGGAGCAACCGATGCGGCGGCCGTGAAGGGCCTTATGCGTCAGGCGGCGGCGCGCCAGCGGTCTGCGGCCGCACGGGCCGCGTCCAGGATCACCGGCACGCGATGGTCCCAGAGGTGTTCGGCCATGACCCGCTTCTGTCCCGCACGCGCCAGGGCATGGGCCCGGACCGGGTCGGCATGCAGCGCGGCCAGCTGCGCCATGGCGTCGTCGAGCCCGGACCATCGGAAGCTGACCAACCCCTCATCCTGCCCGAACGCCTCGGCGTAGAAGCGGCTCTCGTCCGTGAACACGCACGCGCCCGCCAGCAGGGCGCTGAGCGGACGCTCGTGGGAGCCTTCCCCGAAGTTGCCGTTGGTGTTCAGGACAATGCGGGAGCGGGCCATCAGGCCGGCCACCTCCGCCATCGTGGCCTCGCCCCCGAAGGCGGCGGCCTTGCCGAAGCGATATAGGTCTCGCTCCCAGCCCCGGCCGCGGATGTGGACCGGCAGGCCGGTCTTGGCCAGGGCCCGGACGAAGGCGAAGCGACGGGTCAGGCGGATCTGCGAGTCCAGGGCTGCGGCGGCCAGCCGGCCCTGCGTCAGGCCGAGCGTCTCGACCGTCATGCCCCGCGCCCGCATGGCCTGATCCAGGGCGTCGAGCGGGCGCATCCAGTCCGCCGCCATGGCCAGGTCGAAGGCGTCGTCGAACACCGCCCTGATGCGCGCGCCGAGCCCGGCCCATGGCGCGGGGCCGGGGCGTGTCAGGGTGCAGCTCAGCAGGATGGGAATGTCGCGTCGGGCCTGAAAGGCGTCCGCATCCGGGTCGTCCGGCGCGGCCGGGCCCACGGCGGCGTGGGGGCAGAAGCCGACGTGGGCGTACCGATCCTGGCCCATGACGCTGTTCAGCGCGTCGACCTGACTGTGGTCGACCAGCAGCATGGCGGTCTCGCGCGGCGTGGCCTTCAGCCGGGGTTCCTGGCTCAGCACATAGTCGACGTGCCAAACGACGTGGGGAGCTCCCACCACCTGGGCGGCGGTGCGCCCGTCGGCCCGTCGCGACTCGCCCAGGAAGTTGATGCTGAACACCAGGTCGCCGCCGCCCGCGCCCGCGCGCTCCAGGGCCGCCCAGTGGTCGGGCTCGACCGTCAGGTCGACGATTTCGACGGTGTGCCCCGCGCGCTGGAAGGCGGCCGCCGCTTCGTCGATGAATAGGCGCGTACCGTCGTAGGCCGAAGCGCCCTTGACCATGACCGCGCGCATCGCGCCCTCCCGATCCGTCTGGGTTGGACCTCGACTGGGCCGTGTCGGTTAAGGATCCGCTTACGGGTCGGACCGCCGGGCCGTTGCGCCGGGAGGCAGGCCCGCCTAACAGGGCGTAGCCTCATTCACCCCCTCTCAGGATCGCCGCCTTGGACTCGATCATTCCCCTGTTGTCGGATCCGGCCGCCTGGGCCGCGCTGGTCACGCTCGTGGTCATGGAGGTGGTGCTGGGGATCGACAACCTGATCTTCATCTCGATCCTCTCGAACAAGTTGCCTGAGAACCAGCGGCAGCGGGTGCGTCGCATCGGCATCGGTCTGGCCCTCATCATGCGGCTGGCGCTGCTGTCGATCATAGCCTGGCTGGTCGGCCTGACCGCCACCGTGGTCGACCTGGGCCTGGTCGGCCCGATTGGCGAGCACGGCGAGCCGGCGTTCGAGACCGCTTTCAGCTGGAAGGACCTGATCCTGCTGGCCGGCGGCCTGTTCCTTGTCTGGAAGGCGACCAAGGAGATCCACCACACGGTCGACCCGACCCCGACGCACGACGTGATGGACGCCAAGCACGCGGTCATCAACAACGCCGGGGCGGCGATCTTCCAGATCATCCTGCTCGACCTGGTCTTCTCGATCGACTCGATCCTGACCGCCATCGGCATGACGGACCATCTGCCGATCATGGTTGTGGCGGTGCTGGTGGCGGTGACCGTCATGCTGCTGGCCGCCGATCCCCTGGCCAACTTCATCAACAAGAACCCGACCGTGGTCATGCTGGCGCTGGGCTTCCTCCTGATGATCGGCATGGTGCTGATCGCAGACGCGTTCGGCGTGCACGTGCCCAAGGGCTACATCTACGCCGCCATGGCCTTCTCGGCCCTGGTCGAGGGACTGAACATGTGGAGCCGCAAGGCCTCGACCAAACGGGAGACGGCGGAACAGCTTCGCGCCGAAGCGGACGCCGCAGAGGCGCGCGCCCGCGCCGCCGAGGCCGAGGCCGCCAGCGAGGCCGCTCGCTGATGGCCGACGGGACGCTGTCGCCGACGCTGCGGGACCTGGCCGAGCCGCGGCACGACTGGACGCTGGCGGAGGTCGAGGCCCTGTTCGCCCGTCCCTTCATGGAACTGGTCTTCGCGGCCGCAGAGGTCCACCGCCGCTGGTTCGACCCCAGCCA
>CAMPGL010000187.1 GCA_946885435.1 uncultured Brevundimonas sp.
CCCTACGAGAGCGCCGAGGGCGTGCTCATCTATCCGCCGGCCTTCTTCGCCGACGCCCGTCCGGCGAATGCGCTCGACATGGTCCAGCGGATCCCGGGCTTTTCCGTCAACCAGAACAACTCGGTGCGCGGCTTCTCGGGCGCGGTCGGAAACGTCCTCTTCGACGGTTCCCGCCCGGCCTCCAAGGACGAGAGCCTGTCGGGTCTGCTCCAGCGCATTCCGGCCGATCAGGTCGACCGGATCGAACTGATTCGCGGCGGCGCCCCCGGCGTCGACATGCAGGGCTATCCCACCGTCATCAACGTCATCCGTCGCCAGACCGACAGCCACCGCGTCACAGCCTATGGCGGCGCCTTCATCTTCGATGACGGTCGCTACATCCCGCAGTTCGGCATCGAGCTCTCGGGCACGAGCGGCGAGCGGCAGTACTCCCTGGCGCTGAACTCCACCACCTCGCTCAGCGACGGCGTCGGCTCGGGCGACCTGAGACGCTATGCGGCGGACGGCACGCTTCTGTTCGAAGATCGGATCGAGAGCGAGGCCGACGGTTCCGGCCTCAGCCTGCGCGGCCGCTGGCAACAGCCGCTGTTCGGCGGCGAGATCGAGGTCAATGGCAGCGCCGGCTACAACGGCTTCAAGTTCGAGCAGAATCAGTACGGCGCCGCCGGCGACCGCTTCCTGACGGACTCGGCCGATCACCGGAACGGCGAGATCGGGCTGCGCTACAGCCGCCCGCTCAGCGAGCGCGTCCGGACCGAGGCGCGCTTCATCCAGCGGCTACGCCAGTCCGAGGGTCAGCAGAGCTTCCTGCTGCCCGGACTGGATCAGGTCTTCGCCTACGACAACACCTCGGGCGAAACGATCCTGCGCAGCTCGACGACCTTCCAGCAAAGCGACACCCTGACCTTTGAGGGCGGGGCCGAAGGCGCGTTCAACTTCCTGGACGCCCAGCAGGCCCTGACGATCGGCGGGACGCCCATCCCCCTGCCGTCGGACAGCGTGCGCGTCGAGGAGCTGCGCGGCGAAATCTTCGGCCAGGCGACCTGGCGTCCGACCAGCCAGCTGACCCTGGAGGGCGGCCTGCGGGTCGAGCGTTCGACCATCAGCCAGTCTGGCGGCGTCGACCTCGAAAACACCTTCACCTTCCTGAAGCCGCGCGGCTCGGTGACCTGGAGCCCGAACGAGGCCGACCAGTTCCGCTTCCGGGTCGAGCGCGAGGTCGGGCAGCTGAACTTCGGCGATTTCGCCGCCTCGGCCGAACTGGCCAACAACGTCGTCTCCGCCGGCAACGCCGACCTGGCGCCGCAGTCGGCCTGGGTCATCGAGGGCGCTTGGGAGCGCCGCTTCTGGGAAGATGGCGTCGTCAGCCTCACTCTCCAGCACCAGATCATCTCGGACGCGATCGACGTGATCCCGGTGACCGACGGCGTCGACATCTTCCCGGCCCCGGGCAACATCGGCGACGGAACCCTGACCTATCTGGCCGCGGAATGGACCATCCCGCTGGACCGCCTGGGCATCCCGGGAGGCCAGCTGACCAACTCCCTGACCTGGCGCGACAGCGAGGTCACCGACCCGACGACGGGCGAACAGCGCGGCATCTCAGGCCTGCGTCCCGAGGAGTTCTTCACCCGCTTCCAGCAGGACATCGACAGCTGGCGCATCAACTGGGGCCTGGAATACCAGCCCTGGGGCGAGGACACGGTCTATCGGATCGACCAGATCTCGCACTTCCGCTTCCGCGACTTCGCCTCGGCCTGGATCGAGTACAAGCCGACCGACCAGTGGACGCTGCGCGCCCAGGCCTGGATGCTCGGCAGCTACGACCAGACCCGCTACATCTTCGCCGGACCGCGCAACACCTCCGCCCTGACGGCCACCGAGATCCGATCGATGGAGCCGGAATCGCGCATCCAGATCCGCCTGCGCCGGACGTTCTAGACTTCACTTCACGGCCCCGCGGGCATGGGAGTAGATTGCCTCCATGCCCGCGGTTCCGCGCCTCAAGCCGCAAGCCTTCTTCACCCCCGAGGAGTGGGCGGGTCTGTCGGCGCGTTCGTCGTGGAAGGGGCTGCTATTGGTCGTCCACTGCTGGGGCGTGATCGGGCTGGCCGGCGCCGCGGCCGTGCTCTGGCCGGTGCTGATCCCGCTGGCGGTGATGATCATCGGCACCCGCCAGCTGGGTCTGGCCATCCTGATGCACGAGGCCGCGCACGCGGGCCTGCATCCGAACCTGAAGCTGAACGACTGGGTCGGTCACTGGCTTTGCGCCGTGCCGGTGGGGGCCAGCCTGCCCGCCTATCGGACCTATCACCTGGCGCACCACAAGTACGCCCAGCAGGCCGAGGACCCCGACCTGCCGCTGTCGGCGGCCTTTCCGACCACCCGCGCGTCCCTGCGCCGCAAGATCGTCCGCGACCTGACCGGCCAGACCTTCTTCAAGCAGCGCGTCGCCCCCTTCTCCGGACGCGGGGTCGCGGATGACGACACGCCCGAGGGCGCCCGCGTCACGGCCAAGTCGGCCCTGCCGTTCCTGGCCTTCAACGGCGCCCTGCTGCTGGCGCTCAGCCTCGCCGGGGTCTGGTGGGCCTTCCTCGCCCTGTGGTTGCTGCCGATGGCGACCTGGTTTCCGCTGGTCACCCGCCTGAGGAACATCGCCGAGCACGCCTGCGTCGAGAACTCGGCCATCGACCCGCTGCGCCAAGCGCGTACGACCCATGCCAGCTGGTGGGAGCGCGCCTTCATCGCTCCCTACTGGGTCAATTTCCACGCCGAGCATCACGTCTTCATGCACCTGCCCTGCTGGAGCCTGCCCCGCGCGCACCGCCTGCTGGCGGCCAAGGGCGTGACG
>CAMPGL010000188.1 GCA_946885435.1 uncultured Brevundimonas sp.
AGCCTCAGCCGTGGCTGCCTCCACCGAAGGCGACGTAGACGAAGGCGAAGAGGAATAGCCAGACCACGTCCACGAAGTGCCAGTACCAGGCCGCCGCCTCGAAGCCGAAATGCTTCTGCGGCGTGAACTGGCCGGCCAGAAGGCGCAGCAGGCAGACGGTCAGGAACAGCGTCCCGATCAGGACGTGGAAGCCGTGGAAGCCGGTGGCCAGGAAGAAGACCGAGCCATAGAGGCCGGAGTTGGCCGCTTCGTCACTGAAGAACAGGCCTTCGTGCAGGATGTGGTTGTACTCATAGGCCTGGACGGCGGTGAACAGCACGCCAAGCGCGATGGTGATGCCCAGTCCGATCTTGGCCGCCTTGCGGTCGCCGACCTGCAGCGCGTGGTGGGCCCAGGTCACCGTGGTGCCCGACAGCAGCAGGATCACGGTGTTGAGGAAGGGCAGGTGCCAGGGGTCCAGGGTCTCGACGCCCTGCGGCGGCCAGTTGGACCAAGCGGCGCGGACTTCCTCGATAGACGACAGCGTCCGGTGCTCGTTCCAGAGCGCCATCTCGAAGAACATCCAGAAGAAGGCCGCGAAGAACATGATCTCCGAGGCGATGAACAGCACCATCCCGTAGCGCAGGCCGATCGACACCACCGGCGTGTGGTCGCCCTGACGGCTTTCCTTGATGACGTCGCCCCACCAGCCGACCATCGAATAGAGCACGCCGGCGAAGCCCGCGAAGAAGACGTAGGACGTGCCAGCAGGCAGGCCGAACAGTCCCTTCATCCAGGCGACGGCGCCCACGAACATCACCGTCACGGCGATCGAGGCGACCAGCGGCCAGGGGCTGGGATTGACCAGGTGGTAGTCGTGGCGAACGGCGTCGTGGGCCATGGTCTCTCTGGGGGCTTGAATCCAGTGGGTCCGGCTATAGCGAGGCGGAAGCGGCTTCGCCAGAGGCAGCGAGCGCCTCATCGAAACCTTCGGCCGGATAGAAGGTGTAGCTGAGCACGATGTCGCGGATTCCGCGGCCCTCGGGCTCGGTCTCTATGGTCTCGTCGATGAAGTACTGGATGGGGAACTCCATCGTCTCGCCGGGCTGTAGCGTCTGGGCCTCGAAGCAGAAGCAGCGCAGCTTCAGGAAGTACGGGCCGGCCTGCTCGGGCACGACGTTGTAGGCGGCGATGCCGGCCACCGGCCGGTCCGAGGTGTTGGTCACCCGGAAGAAGGCCAGCTTGCTCTCGCCGACGCGCACGGTCTGGCGCACCTGCTCGGCCTCGAAGGTCCAGGGCAGGCCGCCGCGCACATTGGTGTCGAATCGGACGGTGATCTCGCGCTCCAGCACGCGCTCGGGCGCGGCGGTGGCGCGCATGGTCGTGCCGTCGAAGCCGGTCACCTGGCAGAACAGGCGATAGAGCGGCACCGCGGCGAAGGCGGCCCCGGTCATGAAGACGGTGACCGCCACGCAGATCAGGGCGACCTTGGCGTTCCGGTTCATCCCGCGCTCGCAGCCAGGTTGGACATCAGGCGAAGCACGGTGATGGTGAAGACCAGCACCACAAACAGCACCAGCGCGCCTGCGATGGCCCAGTTGCGGCGCTTGCGGGCGGCGAGTTCCTCGGGGGTCATTGTCATGCTCCGGCGGTCAGGCCCTGTTCGACCAGCAGGGCCGCGAACAGGGCGAAGAGATAGACGATGGAATAGGCGAACAGGTTGCGGGCGGCCTTGGCCTCCGCACGCACGTCATACAGCGCGGCCTCGCGGCCGACAGCCTCGGCCTTGTCCGGCGTATCGCCGGCCCGGCTCATGTAAAGGCGCGCCGCCAGCAGCAGGAACAGCGCTCCGCCCGCGACCGACACCGCCATATAGAGCATCCCGCCGAGGCCCACGAAGGCAGGCAGCACCGCGACGGGGACCAAGACCAGCGAATAGATCAGGATCTGCAGCCGGGTCGACTTCGCGCCCCTTGCCACCGGCATCATCGGAATGCCGGCCTTGGCGTAGTCGCCGGCTGAATAGAGCGCCAGCGCCCAGGAGTGCGGCGGGGTCCACAGGAAGATGATCAGGAACAGGAGCCAGGCCTGCCAGGGCGCCTCGCCCGTCGCCGCGGCCCAGCCGATCACTGGCGGGAAGGCGCCGGCCGCGCCGCCGATGACGATGTTCTGGGGCGTTCGCCGCTTCAGCACCAGGGTGTAGAGCCCGGCGTAATAGACGATGGTCAGGGCCAGCAGCCCGCCGGCCATCCAGTTCACGCCCAGCCCCAGCAGGGTCACGGACGCCACCGACAGGATCACGCCATAGGCCAGGGCGTCGCCCTTGGGCACGCGCCCGGCGGCCACGGGCCGGCCGCGGGTGCGCCGCATCAGGGCGTCGGTCGAGCCTTCGAGCGCCATGTTGAGCGCGCCCGCCGCCCCGGCGCCCAGCGCGATGCAGAGCACGGCGATGGCGGCGGTCAGCGGGGCCATGTCGCCCGGCGCGCACACGAGCCCGGTCAGCGCCGTGAAGACCACGAGCGACATGACCCGCGGCTTCAGGAGCTGGATGTAGTCCTGCGGCTCGGCGGCCGGGCGCGGGACGGGGGCGGCTTCTGACATGGCTCTCAAATGGACGGCGGGGACGGCGGGCCTCTCGGCCCCCGTCCCCTCCCCCTTAGGTTTCCGGTCGGCGGATCAGACCCGCCGGCCCGCTAGTGATGGTCGTCGTGCTTGATCACCGGCGGGGTGTTGAACTGGTGGAACGGCGGCGGGGACGGCAGCGTCCACTCCAGCGTCGTGGCGCCCTCGCCCCACGGGTTGGCCTCGCACGGACGGAGGCGGATCATCGCCTCGATCAGCATGACGAGGAA
>CAMPGL010000189.1 GCA_946885435.1 uncultured Brevundimonas sp.
TCCGCAGCTCGCTCAAGTCGCTCAAGGGTCGTCACCGCGACTGCAAGATCGTGCGCCGCAAGGGCGTCGTCTATGTGATCAACAAGACCGACCCGCGCTTCAAGGCCAAGCAGGGCTAAGGCCCGCGCCACAGCGCAATCCACTGAGATTTCCACAGGCCTCGGGCGATTGTCCGGGGCCTGTTTCATTTTGACCTGTTGAGCCTCAGGCCCGCCCGGGGCTAGGTGGCCGCTAACCTTTTCGACCGGAGCCTGCCCGTGGCCGACGACGCCTCCTTCGCCAATCCCGACGTCCTGACCGCCGCGGCGCAGGGCCGCCTGCGCACCATCATCGAGCGCATCGAACGCCTCGAGGAGGACAAGGCCGCCGTCGCCGCCGACATCAAGGAGGTCTTCGCCGAGGCCAAGGGCGAGGGTTATGACGTGAAGGTGCTGCGCAAGGTCGTGCGCATCCGCAAGCAGGACAAGGCCAAGCGCCAGGAGGAAGAGGCGATCCTCGACCTCTATCTCTCCGCCATCGGCGAGATCTGAGGCCCTGAGGGCCAAGCCGCCAGCCAATCCCTACCAGGCCGCCCGCGAGGCGGCGAAGCGGCGCGCGCTCAGGGCGCTGAAGCGGGCGAAACGCACCGCCGAACGCGCGGGCGTAGCCCTGTCGGAGTGGGAGGAGGACTTCCTCGGCTCCGTCACCGAGCGGGTGGACACCTATGGCCGGGCGTTCGGCGACCCTGAAAAGGGCGCGATCGGCGCGCCGCTTTCGGCCATGCAGGGCCGCAAGCTGAAAGAGATCGAGGCCAAGGCGAAGGGCGAGACGCCCAAGCCGCGCTTCGGACGGAAGCCGCGTCCGGAATGAGACGGCGCGGATTTCTCGCCGCGCTGGCGGCGCTGGGTCTGGTCCCGGCGGCGGCCTGCGCGCGGCAGGCGCCGCGGCGCGAGGTGCTGGCCTTCCACTACGGCTGGTACGGGCGGGATCGAGGCTGGGGCGTCTCGGCCGACGGCGGACGCAACCATCCCAATGTGCCCGAAGGCGGGCTCTACGACAGCCTGGACCCGGCCCTGATCGCCCGCCAGTTCGAACAGGCGCAGGGGTCGGGCGTGACTGGCTTCATCACCAGCTGGGCGGGGCGCAGCGACGACATCACCGACCAGGTGCTCGACGCGCTGGTGGCCGCGGCGCCGCAAGGGTTCTCCGTCTGCGCCTATCTGGAGCAGTCGGGCGGGAGCGCCGAGGGGCTGGCTGAACGTCTGACCAGCCTGCACGACCGGCACGCGGCCTCGCCGCGCTGGCTGAGGCATGAAGGCCGGCCGGTGCTGTTCGTCTTCGACCGGGTGATCCAGGAGATCGGCCTGGAGGGCTGGCGGGCGGGGCTGGCGGCCTATCGGGCGGCGCGGCCGAACGGCTTCTTCGTGGTCGGCCCGGCCAACACCACTGATGAGATCGAGGCGCGGCGCGGGGCCTTCGAGGCCCTGCACATCTATTCCCTGACCTTCGTCACCGACGGCTGGCCCTGGGCGGCGTTTTCGCTGCTGGCGCGGCGGTGGATGCAGCGCTGGGTTAGGGCGCAAGGCGGGCTGGCGGTGCGAACGGCGACGGTCCTGCCGGGATTCGACGACCGCCGCCTAGACGACCGCACCGGCGACCGGCCGATCACCGCGCGCCGCCAGGGCCGGACCTATCGCGCCCTGTGGGAGGCGGCGCTGGCCGCCCGGCCCGACTGGATCCTGATCGTCAGCTGGAACGAGTGGTTCGAGGCCTCCGAGATCGAGCCCTCGGCCGAAAACGGCCAGCGGGAACTGGAGACCACGCGGGAGATGAGCGGGCGGTTCCGAGCGCCATAAGCCCGCTCACCCCGGCGAAGGCCGGGGTCCAGAGGACATGGCGCGATCAGTGCTCCAGCCAGACCAGATCGGGGGCCTCGACGCACGGCGCAGCCCTATGATCTGGGCCCCGGCCTTCGCCGGGGTGAGCGGTAGAGGAAGACGCTAGCTCGCTTCCTTGAGGACCTCTTCCAGCCCCTGTTCGCGCACCTTGCGGTAGAGGGTGGAGCGGCCGATGCCGAGGCGGCGGGCCACCTCGCTCATGTGGCCGGCGTAGACCTCGATGGCGTGCTGGATCAGGTCGCGCTCGATGGCTTCGAGCGTGCGCAGGTGGCCGCGCTCGTCGAGGATCTTGACCGGCGCCTCGGGTAGCGGCGGCAGGTCGTCGGGGTGCAGGATCGCGGCCTCGGACAGGTTGGCCGGCGCCTCGTCGGGCGCAGGCGGGTTCACGCCCGAGATCGACGGGAAGTCGTGCGGCTGGAGATAGGCCCCGTCAGCGAGCACGATGGCGCGATAGACGGCGTTCTCGAGCTGGCGGACGTTGCCGGGCCAGTCGAAGGTCTGGAGCAGGCGCAGGGTCTCAGGGCTGGCGCCGGCGACGCGGCGGCCTTCCTCGACGTTGAAGCGGCGCACGAAATGCTCGACCAGGGCCGGGATGTCCTCGCGGCGTTCGCGCAGGGCCGGGGCCTCGATCGGGAAGACGTTCAGCCGGTAGTAGAGGTCCTCGCGGAAGGCGCCGCTGTCGACCTGCTGGCCGAGATCGCGGTTGGTGGCCGACAGGATGCGGACGTCGACCTTGACCGGCCGCTTGGAGCCGACCGGGTCGATCTCGCCTTCCTGCAGGGCGCGCAGCAGCTTGACCTGCATGTCCAGCGGCAGCTCGCCGACCTCGTCGAGGAACAGGGTGCCGCCGTTGGCCTCCTGGAACTTGCCCAGGTGCTTGTCGTGGGCGCCGGTGAAGCTGCCCTTCTCGTGGCCGAACAGGATCGACT
>CAMPGL010000190.1 GCA_946885435.1 uncultured Brevundimonas sp.
CGACCTCAGCCTTACCAAGGATGCGCTCTACCACTGAGCTACGGCGGCCTGATCTGAGGAAGCGGCCCTATAGCGAGAAGCGTTCGAAGGGCCAAGCGAAAAGCGCTATCTTTTGGGGATGAGCGACAAACCGGGCGGTCCGCCGCCGCCAAAGGATGCGAAGACGGCGCGCCAGGAGGCGCTGGCCAAGGCGCTGCGGGCGAATCTGCGCAGGCGCAAGGCGCCGAAGGCCGTGGAGCCGAAGGGCGACTGAGGGTCGCCTTGCGCGCGGGGGCGGCTGATGTAGAAGCTGCCTGCCCCCGGACGTCCTTCGTCGTCCGGCCGAGGACAGGATCGTATGGACCGTATCGCCATCGTCGGCGGCGCCCGGCTGGAGGGCGAAATCCCGATCAGCGGCGCCAAGAACTCCGCCATCAAGCTGATGGCGGCCGCGCTGCTGACCGACGAATGCCTGACCCTGACCAACATGCCGCGGCTGGCGGACACGCGGTTCCTGGGCAAGCTGCTGAAGCGACTGGGCGTGACCGTCGAGGAGCGCGACGAGGACGGCGAGCAGATCACCGAGCTGTGCGCGGCCGATATCGCGAGCTCGTTCGCGCCCTATGACCTGGTCCGGCAGATGCGGGCCTCCTTCAATGTGCTGGGGCCGCTCCTGGCGCGCACGGGCCACGCCAAGGTGAGCCTGCCGGGCGGGTGCACCATCGGCGCGCGGCCGGTGGATCTGCACCTCAAGGCCCTGGAAGCGCTGGGCGCGCGCATCGAGCTCCACGAAGGCTATGTCTATGCGACGGCGCCGCGCGGCCTGACCGGGGCCGAGATCGAGTTTCCCGTCGTGTCGGTGGGCGCGACCGAGCATGCGCTTCTGGCCGCGGTGCTGGCGTCGGGCGAGACGGTGATCCGGAACGCCGCGCGCGAGCCGGAGATCGGCGACCTGGCCGAATGCCTGAACGCCATGGGCGCGAAGGTCTCTGGCATCGGCTCGGACACTCTGCGCGTCGAGGGGGTGAAGCGCCTGCACGGCACGACCTGGTCGGTCATCCCGGACCGGATCGAGATGGGCACCTATGCGGTGGCCGCGGCCATGGCGGGGGGCGAGGTGCGGCTGACGCGGGCGCGCCCAGGCCTCATCGACGCCTTGTCGGACAAGCTGCGCGAGGCCGGCGCGGAGGTCGAGGACACCAACGACGGTGTTATCGTGCGCCGCAACGGCGCGCGGCTGAAGGCCGTGGATATCGAGACCGAGGTCTTCCCCGGCTTCGCCACCGACCTGCAGGCGCAGTTCATGGCCCTGATGACCCTGGCCGAGGGCGAGAGCCACATCCGCGAGACGATCTTCGAGAACCGCTTCATGCACGTGCCCGAGTTGGCCCGCCTGGGCGCCGACATCACGGTGCAGGGCGGCGAGGCGGTGGTGCGCGGGGTGGACGCCCTGCACGGGGCGCCGGTGATGGCCACGGACCTGCGGGCGTCGGTGAGCCTGGTGATCGCGGGCCTGGCGGCCGAGGGCGAGACGGTGGTCAGCCGCGTCTATCACCTGGACCGGGGCTTCGAGCGGCTGGAGGAGAAGCTGGGCGCCTGCGGGGCGCGGGTCAGGCGCATCAAGGGGGAGCCGGATGAGCTCTGACAACCCTTGCGCCAATATCCCGCCGCTGAGGCTGCTGGCCCAGGACGCCGATGACCTGATGATCATCTCGGCGGCGCTGCAGGACGCGGTGGTGCGGGCCGAGGACATCTCCTGGGAGAAGCAGGCGCGGCGCCTGACCGTGACCCTGACGCGGTTCCGCTGGGAGGCCGACGCGGAGTGCGCGCGGGTGCTGGCGGCGGTGCAGCTGGGCGACGTGGTCAATGTCCAGGCGCGCGGCATGCCGCGCCAGCGCGACATCATGCTGGAGCTGCTGGCGCTGGACTTCCAGCCGGCCGAGCCCCCGGGCGGGTCGCTGACCTTCGTCTTCGCCGGCGGCATGGACCTCAGGGCCGACGTCGAGTGCGTCGACGCCGTGCTGGCCGACCTGACGAGTTCGTGGAAGGCCAAGAAGGCCCCGGTTCATCCGGCGGACGAGCAGGCTCCGTGAGCGAGGCCGTCACGCATCGGCTGAAGGCCGTGGCCCTGGATCCCGACGGCCTGTCGGGCGCCAGCGCCGAGGTCGAGCACGAGCGGCGCGTGGCCATCTACGACCTGATCGAGGAGAACGCCTTCCACCCCGCCGGGGCGGAAGGGGGGCCCTATGACCTGACGCTGGGCCTGCGCGACAACCGCCTGCAGATGGAGGTGGTCGGGCCGGACTATCGGCGCGGACACGTGCTGTCGCTGTCGCCGCTGAGGGGCGTGATCAAGGACTACCACCTGATCTGCGAGAGCTACCTTCAGGCGGTGCGCGGCGCCTCCAGCGTGCAGATCGAGGCCGTCGACATGGGCCGGCGCGGCCTGCACGACGAGGGCGCCCGCATCCTGCGCGAGCGGCTCGAGGGCAAGGTCGAGATGGACCACGAGACAAGCCGTCGGCTGTTCACCCTGGTCTGCGCCCTTGCGCGGCGGGGTTGATGGCCACGTCAAAGGGTGACGCGCCCACGCTTTTCGTGCATTAAGCCGCCCGATTTCACCCGGCCCCGCGTATCGCTCGGCGCGGACGGGTCTTGATCCCGCGAGCGAGGAAGGCCGCATGGCGAAGGAAGAACTGCTCGAGTTTCCCGGCACGGTCAGCGAGCTGCTGCCGAACGCGACCTTCCGCGTGAAGCTCGAGAACGATCACGAGATCATCGCCCACACCGCCGG
>CAMPGL010000191.1 GCA_946885435.1 uncultured Brevundimonas sp.
GGCGTGGCCATGATGACCCGCTCCATGCGCGCCGATCTGGGCGTGATGATCTCGGCCTCGCACAACTCCTTCCAGGACAACGGCATCAAGCTGTTCGGGCCCGACGGCTACAAGCTGTCGGACGAGAAGGAGGCCGCCATCGAGGCGCTCATGGACCAGGGCCTTCAGGAAGGTCTGGCCGGGCCGGAGCGGCTGGGCCGCGTCAAGCGGATCGACGACGCCCAGGCCCGCTATGTGGAGATCGTCAAGGCAACCTTCCCGCGCAGCAAGAACCTGTCGGGCCTGCGCATCGTCATCGATTGCGCCAACGGCGCCGCCTACAAGGTCGCGCCCGTGGCCCTGTACGAGCTGGGCGCCGAGGTCTTCCCAGTGGGGGTGTCGCCCGACGGAACCAACATCAACCAGAAGTGCGGCTCGACCCATCCCGAGGCGATGATCGAGGCGGTGAAGACCTATCGCGCCGACATCGGCATTGCGCTGGACGGCGACGCGGACCGGCTGATCGTCTGCGACGAGAAGGGGCAGGTCGTCGACGGCGACCAGATCATGGCCCTGATCGCCGCCGACTGGGCCGAACACGGCCGGCTCCAGGGCGGGTCGGTGGTCGCGACCGTCATGTCCAACCTGGGGCTGGAGCGCTTTCTCGAGGGCAAGGGCGTGGGCCTGGAGCGGACCAAGGTCGGCGACCGCTACGTCATGGAGAAGATGCGCTCGGGTGGCTTCAACCTGGGTGGCGAACAGTCGGGCCACCTGATCCTGTCGGATCATGCGACGACCGGCGACGGGCTTGTGGCGGCGCTGCAGGTGCTGGCCGTCATGGTCCAGAGCGGCAAGCCGATGAGCCAGCTGGCCCGCCAGTTCGAGCCGGTGCCGCAGCTCCTGGAAAACGTGCGCCACAAGGGCGGCGCGCCGCTGGAGCACGCCGCGGTCAAGGCCGCCATCGCCGACGCCGAGGCGCGCCTGAACGGCTCGGGCCGGATCGTCGTGCGCGCCTCGGGCACCGAGCCCCTGATACGGGTCATGGCCGAGGGCGACGACGCCAGGCTGGTCCGCCAGGTCGTCAAGGACATCGCCGGCGCGGTGCAGTCGGCGGCCTAGGATTGGACGCCGGCCCCGACGCGGCCTAGGTGAAGCATGGCCGCCGGGACTTCATCAGCCGAATCGGGTTCGCCGCTCGGGCTGATCGCGGGCGTGTTGCTCTGCGCGGGGGTGGCGGCCGTGGCGCTTGGCCTGGGCCGTCTCGAGGCGGACCTGACGGGCCGCGCCTGGGTCGAGCCGCTGGTCATTGCGCTCCTGATCGGCGCCGCGGTGAGGACGCTCTGGGGACTGCCCCGGCTTGTCCGCCCGGGCGTCGACTTCAGCGCCCGCACGGTGCTCGAGGTCGCCATCGTGCTTCTGGGGGCGTCGCTGAGTAGCGCGGCGCTGGCGGCGGTTGGGCCAGGCCTGATCATCGGCGTGTTCGCTGTGGTGCTCGCCGCGCTGGCCGCTGGCTACGCCATCGGCCGGGCGCTGGGCCTCTCGAAGTCGGTCGCGATCCTGGTGGCCAGCGGCAACGCGATTTGCGGCAACTCCGCCATCGCGGCGGTCGCGCCGGTGATCGGCGCCAAGCCGGAAGAGGTGTCGGTCTCGATTGGCTTCACGGCCGCCCTCAGCCTGGCGCTGGTCCTGCTGCTGCCGGTGCTGGCGGCCCTGCTGGGCCTCAGCGAGGCGGCCGGCGGCGCCCTGGCCGGGCTGACGGTCTATGCGGTGCCCCAGGTGCTGGCCGCCGCCGCGCCGATGGGGGCCGCGGCGCTCGATCTCGGAACCCTGGTCAAGCTGGTGCGGGTGCTGGCGCTCGGCCCGCTGTGCGTGGCGCTAGCGCTGATGGCCGGCGCCGGACGGCGAAGCGAACCCGGGGCGCGCCTGCGGCTCGACCGCCTGGTCCCCTGGTTCATCCTCGGCTTCCTCGCCATGGCGGGGTTCAGGTCAGCGGGGCTGATCCCGGTCGCGTGGCTAGGGCCGCTGGACGACGCGGCCGGGCTGCTCACACTTGTGGCCATGGCCGCCCTGGGGCTCAGCACCGACCTCAGGATGGTGGCGCGCTCCGGCCCGCGCGTGGCGGCCGCCGTGGCGCTGTCGCTGGCGGCGCTGCTGCTGCTCGGCCTCGGGCTGATCTGGCTGCTGAGGCTCTAGCCTCAGATCTCCTGGTTGAAGGCGCCGATCTCGGGATAGCGGGCCAGGCGCGGCTTGATCTCCTCGCGGAACAGGGCGCGCATGTCGTCCTCGCTCCGGAGGCTTTCGACCACGACGACCAGCTCGGGCTTGTTCGAGGAGGCGCGGACCAGGACCCAGGAGCCGTCCTCCAGGTGCACCCGCGCGCCGTTGACGGTGATGACCTCGACGATCTTGCGGCCCAGGATCTCTCCGCCCTCGGCGCCCAGCTTTTCGTACTCGGCGACGATGCGCTCCAGCACCTCGTACTTCTGCTCATCCGGGCAATGCGGGCTCATGGTGAGCGAGGTGTGGGCGACCGGAAGCGCCTTCCTCAGTTCGCTGAGCTTCTTGCCCGGGTTGCGGTCGAGCATCTGCAGGATGGCCGCGGCGGCCACGATGCCGTCGTCGTAGCCCCGGCCGATGGGGGCGTTGAAGAAGAAGTGGCCGCTCTTCTCGAAGCCGGCGAGCGCCCCGAGTTCGGCCGTCTTGCGCTTGATGTAGGAGTGGCCGGTCTTCCAGTAGACGGTCTCGGCGCCGTT
>CAMPGL010000192.1 GCA_946885435.1 uncultured Brevundimonas sp.
TCGGCGAAGCCCAGTTCGGGGTGGGCGTGCAGGTCGCGGCGCCAGGCGACCACCCGGGGCGTCACCGCCTCGACCGCCGATGCGACAGCGTCCGCTGACTGGGCGTGAACGCCTCCGGCGGGCAGGGCGAGCGCAAGGGCGAAGCCGGAGAGGGCGAGCAGGCGGCGGACGGGCATGGCGGCGTTTCCCCTGTGGAAGCGCAACCGTTGCGGACGGCGCGCGCTTCCGCAAGACCCCGCCTCCGCCTAGGGTCGCCGTGTGAACCTCCGCTCGCCCGCCTTCATGATCCTGTTCGCGGTCAGCCTGATCGCCGCGGCGGGCAATATGGGGCTTCAGTCGGTGCTGCCCACGATCGGGCGCGAGTTCGGGCTGCGCGACACCCTGGTGTCGGCGGCGTTCGCGATCAGCGCGTTGATGTGGACCCTGACCTCGCCCTACTGGGCGCGGCTCTCGGACAGGCTCGGCCGCAAGCGGGTCATCATGATCGGCCTGGCGGGCTTCGTCGCCTCGATGGCCGGGTTCGGACTGGCCGCCAGTTCGGGCCTCGAGGGCTGGCTGGCGGTGCTGGTCGCCTTCGCCCTGATGGCCGTGGCGCGGACCATATACGGCCTGTTCGGCTCGGCCGCGCCGATCGCGTCGCAGGCCTATGTGGCGGACCGCACCGGGCCGGAACAGCGCACCCAGGCGATGTCGCTGCTGGCCTCCGCCCAGGGACTGGGCACGGTGATCGGGCCGACGCTGGCGCCGGTGTTCATCCTGCCGTTCGTGGGACTGGCCGGTCCGATGTACGCCTTCGCCCTGTTCGGCGCGGCCATGCTGGTGGTGGTCTGGCTGAAGCTGCCGAGCGGCGACGCCGTGCGCACCCCCTCGCGCAGCGGGCGCAAGACCGACGCCGCCAAGGGCCTGTGGAAGGACCCGCGCGTGCGGGACTATCTGCTCTACGGCCTGCTGGTGACCGGGGCGCAGGCCATCAACATCTCGGTGCTGGGCTTCCACATCATCGACGAGCTGGCGCTGAAGGGCATCGCCTCGGGCGAGACCGCCGCCTTCATCAGCATCGCCATGCTGGCGGGCGCCGCCGCGACCCTGATGGTGCAGTGGGGCCTGATCCCCCTGCTCAAGCTGCAATCGGCCGATCTGATGCGGTGGGGCGCCGCCCTGGCCCTGATCGGCAATGTGATGACCATCGCCGCCCCCGGCTACTACGGCGTGGTGGTGGGGTACGCCGTGGTCTCGATGGGAGTCGGCTTCGCCCGCCCGGGCTTCACCGCCGGCTCGTCCCTGTCGGTGGGCCCGCACGAACAGGGGGCGGTGGCCGGGTTGATGATGTCGCTGGCCGGCCTGAGTTTCCTCGCCCCGCCGGTGATCGGGGTGGCCCTGTACGAGATCACAGAGCCCGCGCCCTTCATCGCCAACGTCCTGCTGCTGGCCGCCGCGACCGGCCTGTGTTTCGCCAGCACCCGCCTGCGCGCCGGCCCGCCCGACCTGCCCGATCGCGACGAGACGCCGTCGCCGGAAACGCCGCCCGCCTCGCAGCCCGGCCCGGAAGGCAACCGCTGACGGTCTTTTCAGAGTCGGCAAGCCGTGTCAGAGCGACGGCATGGAAACCGCCCGCATCGAGAAACGCATCGGCGTCCGCGCGCCCGCGGACCGCATCTGGGAGCTGATCGCCGACCTGCCCGGCTGGGATCGCTGGAATCCGATCGAGACGTCGGTCGAGGGGACCATCGCCTACGGCGGCTCGATCGCGCTGACCGAGACCATCCCCGGCCTGCCCGAGCGGCGGACCGTCGTCCGGGTCGGCGAATGGCAGCCGTACGCCCAGCTGGTCTGGCTGGAGAAGCGCGGCCTGTGGTTCAGCGTGATCCGATATTTCGAGATCGAGGAGCTGGGACCGGGCAGCTGCGTCATCGCCAACGGCTTCATCTTCTCGGGCCTGCGCGGCGAGATGCATTTCGACCGCCACCGCAAGATCCTGCGCCCGGCGGTCGACGCCGTGGCCGAGGCGCTGAAGACGGCGGCCGAACGGACCTAGCCGGCCCCGGCCATGGTGTCCTGGATGCTGATGATCGCCGGCGTCAGGATGACGATGAACAGCACCGGCAGGAAGAACAGGATCATCGGCACGGTCAGCTTGGCCGGCAGGGCCGCGGCCTTCTTCTCGGCGGCCGAGAGGCGCATCTCGCGGTTCTCCTTGGCCATGGTCCGCAGGGCGGAGCCCAGCGGGGTGCCGTAGACCTCGGCCTGGGTCATGGCTGTGGCCACCGACTTGACGCCCGGGTGGTTGGTCCGCCTGGCCAACCCGTCATAGGCCATGCGGCGGTCCGGCAGATAGCTGAGCTCGGCCGACAGCAGGGTCATCTCCTCGGCCAGGTCGATGGACTGTCCGCCGATCTCCTGGCTGACCTTCTGGATGGCGGCCTCGATCGACATGCCCGCCTCGACGCAGATCAGCAGCAGGTCCAGGGCGTCCGGAAAGGCCTGCATGATCGAGGTGCGGCGCTTGGAAATGCGGTTGGCCAGGAAGATGTTCGGCCCATAGAAGCCGATCACCGCCGCGAACATGCAGATCGCCAGCCTGTTCATGACCGGCAGGCCGAAGTCGTTCAGCACGAAGACGTAGAAGACCGCGATCGCCATCATGACGAACGGCATCGAGAAGCGGAAGAAATAGAAGGTGGTCAGCGGCTTGGGCCCGCGGTAGCCGGCCTGGGCCATCTTGTCGG
>CAMPGL010000193.1 GCA_946885435.1 uncultured Brevundimonas sp.
TGGCTGGGGAACTAGGACTCGAACCTAGAATGACGGTACCAAAAACCGCAGTGTTACCATTACACCATTCCCCAGCAGGACCGGTGTCGCCGGGGTGTTCGCCCCGGGAGCGGGCGAGATAGCCGAACCGTTCGGACCTTGCAACACGCCTTTCAAGGGCGCTTGCCGCCGCCGGGGGCCGTCGCTATAAGCCGCCTTCCTTCGGGCGCGGGAACGCCTCCGGGGGTGAAGTCGGAGTGTGGCTCAGTCTGGTAGAGCACTGCGTTCGGGACGCAGGGGTCGCAGGTTCGAATCCTGCCACTCCGACCATCTTTTCCCGTCAGAATCGGTTTTCCAGTAACGGCGCCTGCTCGGCCTCCAGCCGCGCCAGGGCGTCCTGATAGCGCCGGGCCGTGACCAGGTCCCCGTTGGGCAGCCGGCGGATGGCGCGTGGGTGGGACGTCCAGTCCGAATCGTCGAAGACGCTCGGCTCTTCGGGGCGGATGGGTTCGGGAAACGGCGCCTGGGTCATCGGCGACCTCTCTGGGGTCCGGGATAAGGGCGAAACTCCGAGGTCCGTGTTTGGTTCGGCGCCGTGCTATTGCGCCGCACATGACCGCCCGCCTGCTCTTCCCGACCCTGATCCACGAATCGTCGCTCGCCGCCGAGGCGGACTTCACGGAGCTGAACGCGGACCTCGAACGGGCCTGCCTTGAACTGGCCGAGGAGGACGGCGCGGGTCGCGCGTGGAGCCGCGAGCACGGTTATCCGGGCTATACCTCCTACGCGTCGCTCGACGACCTCCCGGTTCGCGATCCGGCCTTCGGCGAGCTAAAGCGGCGCCTTGACCGTGAAGCGGCCGCCTTCGCGCGCGAACTCATGCTGGACATGGGCCGCAAGCCGAAGCTCGACAGCCTGTGGGTCAATGTCCTGGACCCCAAGGGCGGCCACTCGGGCCACATCCACCCACACAGCGTGATCTCGGGTACCTACTATGTGTCGGTTCCGGACGGGGCGAGCGCGCTGAAGTTCGAGGACCCGCGCCTGCCCCTCATGATGGCGCGGCCGACCTTGACGGATGCGGCCTCGGAAGATCGCCGCCCCTTCGTCTACCTGCGGCCGGCGCCGGGCACGGTCCTGATGTGGGAAAGCTGGCTGCGCCACGAGGTGCCGGCGAACGCCGCGAAGCGGAAGCGCATTTCAATCAGCTTCAACTACCGCTGATTCCGAACGGGGTTTCGCCCAAATCCGGCCACATGGGGCGCGCCTGATCACGAAACCGTGATCGGGAGAGACACCATGCGCCGCGCCCTGCTTCTCGCCTCCGCCGCCCTCGTCCTCGCTGCCTGCGACGGAGGCCAGGTGGGCACGGCTGGCGGGGAAGCGAGCGCCGACGCGTCGGTGGACATGGAAATGATCGCCCCCGCCAGCCCCGAGATGGCGCGGGCCGGCGGCTCAGGGGGCGCGGACGCCGCCGCCCCTGCAGCACAGGTTCCCGAAGCCCAGGTCCCGCAGCTGGCCTATGCCTACGCCTACGATCTGGAGACGCCGACGGCCAACGTGGCGGCCCTGGCCGCCCGGCACGAACGCGCCTGCGTCCAGGCGGGCCCGGCCCGCTGCCAGGTGATCGGTTCGCGCTCCGGGCGCGTCGGCGAGGATATGGCCGAGGCGACGCTTGAGCTCCGCGCCGAGCCTGGCTGGCTGACCGCCTTCCGCAACGGCCTGGCCGGTGACGTCGAACAGGCGGGCGGGCGCATCGTCACCTCGTCCACGTCGACGGAGGACCTGACCCGCGCGCTGATCGACACCGAGGCGCACCTGGCCGCCAAGACCGCCCTGCGCGACCGGCTCCAGACCATGCTGGCCACCCGCACGGGCGACCTGCAGTCGGCGCTGGAGGTCGAGCGCGAGCTGGCCCGCGTCCAGGGCGAGATCGACGCCGCCCGTTCGACGCTGGAGGTGATGCGCGCCCGGGTGTCGATGTCGCGGATCACCCTGACCTACCGGTCCGAGGGCGTGCTGGCGCCGGACACGGCGACCAACCCGCTGAGCGTCGCGCTGGAGAACGCCCTGACCGTGTTCATGACGGCGCTGGCGGCGATCGTGACCATCCTGGCCTTCGCCCTGCCCTTCGCCCTGGTGATCGTCCCGGTCGTCTGGTGGATTCTGCGCAGCCGCCGACGCGCCGCCGAACGCCGACGGGCGGAACGTGCGGCGGCCCAGGCCGCCGCGGCCGAGCCGGACGCTAACTGAGGCCGCGCACCAGTCGGCCGTAGTCTTCCATCAGGCCGAGCGACAACGCGCCCGGGGTGAAGCGGTATTCGCCGATCTCGGCCACCGGCGTCACCTCCGCGGCCGTGCCGGTCAGGAAGCATTCGGTGAAGCCGGATAGCTCCTCGGGCCGGATGTAGCGGACCTTGACCTCGATGCCCTTGGCTCGAGCCATTTCGATCACCGTCTGGCGGGTGATCCCGTCCAGGATGGCGTCGACCGGCGGGGTGTGGATCACCCCGTCCTGCACGAAGAAGACGTTGGCGCCCGTCGCCTCGGCGACGTAGCCGCGCCAGTCGAGCATCATGGCGTCGGCGTAGCCGCGCTTCTCCGCCGCCATCTTGGACATGGTGCAGATCATGTAGAGGCCCGCCGCCTTGGCCGCCGAGGGGGCGGTCTGCGGATCGGGCCGGCGCCATTTCGACCACTCCAGCCGGATGCCCTTGGCCTTGGTCTCCGGGTCGAA
>CAMPGL010000194.1 GCA_946885435.1 uncultured Brevundimonas sp.
GCGCAGGCCCGCCGCGCCGACGATGGCCGCCATGACCCAGTCGGCCGGGCGCGCGGCGGCCTCGATGACGGCCCCCTCCCCGGCCGCAGCCTCGACGCCGGTTCCGGCCAGCCCGTCGCGCAGTTCGGCCAGCCGGGCCGGATCGGCGGTGACCGCCAGCTTCGGCTTCCAGCGCCGGGCCTGTTCGACCAGCCGCGCGATATTGGCTCCGCCGGTCAGCGCCTCGACCTCGAAGGCGCCGGTCCCGGCCGTCTCGGCCTGTTCCATCAGCTCCAGGGTGGAGGAGCCGACCGACCCCGTGGAGCCCAGAACGGTGACGCGCCGGCGGATCACGCCCCGCCTCCGAAGGTCACGAACAGCAGGCGGCCGCAGGCGACCACCACGACCGCGAACATCAGGCCGTCGACCCGGTCCAGCAGTCCGCCGTGCCCGGGGATGAGCTTGCCCGCGTCCTTGACCCCGTAGCGCCGCTTGAGGGCCGATTCCCACAGGTCGCCGGCCATGGTGGCCAGCGCCGCTGCAAGACCGAGCGCCGCGCCCCAGGCCGGCCCTATGCCCAGATCGAGGAAGGTCGCCAGCAGCACGCCGGCGCCGGTCCCCGCGGCCAGCCCGCCGATGAACCCCGACCAGGTCTTGTTGGGCGAGAAGCGCGGCCACAGCTTGGGACCGCCGATCACGCTGCCGGCCAGATAGGCCATGATGTCCGCGGCCCAGGCGATGGCGAAGGCCGAGACGGTCCAGGCCAGGCCGCTGGCCTCGGTGCCGTTGCGCAGCCAGATCAGCAGCACCGCCGGCCAGCCGAGATAGAGGACGCCGTAGGCCGCATCCAGCGCCTCCTGCCCCCGGCTGCGCGCGAACAGGCCGGCCGCGGCGGCGCAGAACACCAGCATGACGAGGGCCAGCGAGAGCTGTTCGACATGGGCCGAGACCACGGCCGCGAACAGGCCGAAGGCCACCGCTCCGGCCATCACCCGCCAGGCGGTGGCGGCGCTCATCATCGCCCACTCGATCGCCAGCAGGGCGCAGGCCAGCAGCATCAGGGCGAGGAACCACAGGCCGCCGGCCCAGATGGCGAGGACCGCCGCCGGAGCCAGCACCACGGCCGACGCGGCCCTGAGGCCTATGTCGCCGGCCCGCATCGCCATCAGCCGGCCGCGAGCGCCGGAGCGGCCGACAGCCCCCCGAAGCGCCGGTCCCGGTTGCGGTATTGCTCGACGACGTCGGCGAGGGCCTGGGGGCCGTAGTCGGGCCACAGCACGTTCTGGAACACCAGTTCGGCGTAGGCCGCCTCCCACAGCAGGAAGTTCGACAGCCGCTGCTCGCCCGAGGTGCGCACGATGACGTCGACCGGCGGTCCGCCAGCGGTGGACAGCCCCAGCCCCAGCGTCTCCTCGTCCAGCGGACCGGTCGCCTCGCCGGCCACGACGCGATCGACATGACGCCGGGCCGCATCGACGATGTCGGCCCGACCGCCGTAGTTGAAGGCCACCTGCAGCAGGAATTTGTCGTTGTGGGCGGTGCTCGCCTCGGTCCGCTCGACGATCCGGGCGATATCTTCCGGCAGACCCTCGCGGCGACCCAGAATCCGGACCCTGACGCCTTCGCGCTCCAGCCGCTTGAGGTCGCTGGCCACATAGGCGCGGACCAGCCCCATCAGGTCGGACACCTCTTCCGCCGGTCGCCGCCAGTTCTCGGTCGAGAAACCGAAGACGGTCAGACAGCGGATGCCGAGCGCCGGTGCGGCCTGCACCGTGCGCTTCAGCGCCTGCACGCCCTCGCGGTGGCCCATGGCCCGCGGCAGCCCACGCGCCTGAGCCCAGCGCCCGTTGCCGTCCATGATCAGGGCGACGTGGCGGGGCCCGTCAGACGCGGGCGGCGATGATTGGGGCTCGACGGGCATGACCGGCGCGTATCCTACGGCAAAACGCGCCGTCAAACCTGCATGATCTCAACTTCCTTGGCCTTCAAGGTCTCGTCGATCCGCTTGATGGCGGCGTCGGTGTCCTTCTGGACCTCGGCCTCCATCTTCTTCTGCTCGTCCTGGCTGATCTCCGAGGCCTTCTCGGCCTTCTTGAGATCGTCGTTGGCGTCGCGGCGGACGTTGCGGACGGCGATCTTCTGCTGCTCGGCGTATTTGCCGGCCAGTTTGACCAGGTCCTTGCGGCGCTCCTCGGTCAGCGGCGGGATCGGGATGCGCAGGGTCTGGCCGTCGACGATCGGATTGAGGCCCAGGCCGGCGGCGCGGATGGCCTTCTCGACCGGCGTCACCATGCTCTTGTCCCAGACGCTGACCGAGATCATGCGCGGCTCGGGCACGCTGATGGCGGCGACCGAGTGAAGCGGCGACATCGAGCCGTAGGCCTCGACCTGGACCGGCTCCAGCAGGCCCGCGTTGGCCCGGCCGGTGCGCAGGCCGGAGAACTCTTCCTTCAGCGCGCCGACCGCCTTGTCCATGCGGTCGCGGTAGGTTTTCAGATCAGGCTTGGCCATGGTCTTTTCTCTCGTTCTTGAATGGCTTGTCAGGCTGACTTGGTGTTCGACGTGATGACCGTGAAGGTCCCCTCGCCGGTCAGGGTCTTGCGCAGGGAGCCTTCCTCCCGGATCGAAAAGACCACGATGGGAATGCCGGAGTCACGCATCAGGGCGATGGCCGAGGCGTCCATGACCTT
>CAMPGL010000195.1 GCA_946885435.1 uncultured Brevundimonas sp.
CGCCGCGGAAGGAGGCCAGGGCCTCGACGGATCGGGCGGGGTCGACGCCCAGGGCCTGGGCGGCGGCGATGGCCGCGAGCGCATTGGAGACATTGTGCAGGCCGGGCGTGCGCAGGCCCGCCGCGTGGATCCGGCCGCCCTCCTCCAGCCGGAAGCCGACCCCGTCGGGACGCAGCTCGACGTCCGAGGCGAGCAGATCGGCGTGCCGGTCGTTCAGGCTGTAGGTGAAAATGCGCCCGCGCCGCGCCTCGGCGAGCCGGCGGGTCTCGTCGTTGTCGAGGTTCAGGACGGCGACGTCGGCCTTGCCGGTGAAGTCGCCGAACAGTTCGCGCAGCTCGTCCATCGACTTGTGGTCGAGGCTGATGTTGTTCACGACCGCGACGGTCGGGGAATAGAGCGCGATGGAGCCGTCGCTCTCGTCGATCTCGGCGACGAACAGGTCCGGGCCGCCGACGCGCGCGGAGGCGAAGGGCGTCTCCTCGGTCACGAAGTTGCGCATGTCCGCGCCGTTGACGACCGAGGGGTCCAGGCCGGCGCGGTCGAGGATCCAGGCCAGCATGGCGGTGACCGTGGACTTGCCGCTGGTGCCCGCGACGCCGACGCGGGCCGAGGCCTGGCCGAACAGTTCGGCGAGCAGCTGGGGCCGGCGGCGCACCTCGGCGCCTACGGCGCGGGCCGCGACCAGGTCGGGCACCGTGTCCTCGACGGCGGCCGAGGCCACGACCAACTGCTCCGGCCGAGTCACACCCGACCCGTCCTGGGCGTAGAGGGTGATCCCGCGACTGCGCAGGAAGTCGAACTTCGCCGAGCCGCGCGACTGGTCGAGCGCACGGTCGGAGCCCTCGACGGCGAAGCCTCTTGCCCGCATCATGAGGGCCAGGGGCGCCATGCCGCTGCCGCCGACGCCGCAGAAGAAGTAGGAGGTCTCGCTCATCGGGCCTCCTTAGAAGGGGCGACCGGCGCGGGCAATCTGGAGACGATCATTGGCCGAGGCGCCGTTTCGCATCGCTGTCGTCGCGCCGGCGGGCCGGTTCACGCCCGAGGCCGCCGAACGGGTCAGGGCGATCGCCGAGGCGCGGCCCGGCCGGTCGGTCGAACTCCACTTCCATCCGCAGTGCTTCCTGTCGCACGGGCACTTCGCGGGCGACGACAAGGCCAGGCTGGAAGCGGTGGTCGAGGTCGGCAACGACCGCGGCTTCGACGCGGTCTGGTTTGCGCGCGGGGGCTATGGCTCGAACCGCATCGCCGAGGCGGCGGTCCAGCGGCTGACGCCCGCGGCGTTGGCCAAGCCCTGGCTGGGCTACAGCGACCTCGGCTTCCTCATGGCCGGCCTGTTCAGGGCCGGGGCCAGCCGGGTCGCGCACGGGCCGATGTGCAACGACGTCGTCCGGCCGGGCGGCGAGGCGGCGGTGACCCGGGCGCTGGACTGGCTGGTCGAGGGGGACGAGGCCGCCTGCGAGCCGGCGGCGCTGACGCGGCCGAGCCTGGCCTTCAACCTCACGGTCTTCTCCAGCCTGCTGGGCACGCCGCTGGAGCCCGACCCGACCGGACGCGTCCTGATGCTGGAGGAGGTGTCCGAGCACCACTACCGGATCGACCGCAGCCTGTTTCACGTCACGTCCAGCCCGTCCGTGCGAAAGGCGGCGGGGCTGATGCTGGGGCGGTGCTCGGACATCCCGGCGAACGATCCCGACTTCGGCCAGGACGAGGAAGCCATCGCGCGGCACTGGTGCGAGGTCGCGGGCATCGCCTGGCTGGGCCGCGCCGACATCGGCCACGACGTGAACAACAAGGTCGTGCCGTTCACGTGAGTGGCGCGATGGCGGGCCAAAACACACCGCCAGACCGCCAAATTCCGCCATTTCCGGCCACGCGGGTCCGGCGGTTGAAGCGGTGATCGGACGAGGAGGCGATCCATCCCGCGAGTGTACGGGCGGCGTAGGAGATGAGCGTTTGCGCCGCTCATAAACTCGGTTTCCTTCGAACTTACAGGTACTTCTGCAGCTTCGAAGCGAGAGTCCCGGCACCTTGGGGCGCACCCGGTAGGATACGATTTCAGGCCGGCCCCCAAGGTGCGCTAATCAGGGGCAGTCGAACGTCCTCGGGTTCCTGTAAGCGGACGTTCTGAATGTCCGCCATGGGTGGAAAGCGGACCTATTACGCGACCTCCTTCAAGAAGGTGGGGCAGTGGGGACAGACCGTCGGCGCTGATCTACACGGCTCAGGCATTCAACACTCGCTTTCATTGCAGCGATCCCACGCATTCAACGCCACCACCCCGATCACCGTCGAGATGCCAAAAGCGAACGACAGCTTTAGAGACCAATCGTAGAGCACCTTCCTTTGGGCGGTAACGTAGAATACCACATTTCTGAGTTCTAAAGGTTCTGTGAAGCCGTCCACAGGGCTCAATTCGCGAGAGCCGTGCTCAACAATATCGTGCCCTTCCATCCATGAGGTCGCGCCAGCTGCGAAAGCTCCTATCCCGAGACAGATCACGCAGACCCTGATGAGGCGTATGATCAGGCATTCGTGGATCACTTTGCCAGAACAGCAAGCGGTCCCAAGCGTCAAACGGCCCGTATCGCCCTTGGACTGTTTCGATCTCATCTGAGCAGATTGCAGGCAGTCGATAAGGTCCGCAATGGGTCGAAAGCGGAC
>CAMPGL010000196.1 GCA_946885435.1 uncultured Brevundimonas sp.
ACCGACAGCCTCTACCTCTTCGAGCGCTTCGCCCGGATGATGGACGCGGCGCGGTAGGGGGCGTCGTAGGCGAGTAACGCCGGCGCTTGCCACCCCCGGTAACCTGGGCGAGGCTTGCCGAATGAAGACGCTCGCCCTGAAGTCTCTGATTATCCTCGGCAGCGTGGCCGCAGGCGTTGCCGCGATCGCGCTGCTGGCCTTGCCCGTCGTCTACTGGCTGAGCGAGGGCTTCACCCGCTGGCCCTGACGCAGACGTGCTCGCGGCGCGACCCCGAGGAGCACGAACCGCGCGGCTTCCACCGCCCGCTCGCTTGACGTAACGTCGCGTTTCCAGCGGGGCGGAGGGGGCTTCCATGGCACGATCGGCGTTGGCGCGGCCGGTGCTTGCGCTCGAGCCTGAGCCCGCGCGGCCCATCGACGGAATCGGCCGCATCCGTTCGATCGACATCCTGCGCGGGATCGTCATCGTCCTGATGGCGCTGGACCACGTGCGGGACTACTTCCACGCCGCGGCCTTCACCATGAACCCGCTGGACGTCGAGCAGACTTCGGTCTGGCTCTACGCCACGCGCTGGATCACCCATTTCTGCGCCCCGGTCTTCGTCTTCCTGGCCGGCGTCTCGGCCTTCCTCTACGGCGCGCGCGCCGACAGCCGGGGGCAGCTGTCCCGCTTCCTGCTGACGCGCGGCCTGTGGCTGATCCTGCTGGAATTCACCCTCATCAACTGGGCATGGAACTTCGCCATTCCGGGCCTGGCGCTGATCGTCATCTGGGCCATCGGCGCCTCGATGGTGGTGCTGGCCGCGCTGGTCTGGCTGCCGCGCGTGGCGGTTTTAGCCGTCGGCCTGCTGATCCTCGTCGGACACAACCTGCTCGATCCGCTGACACCGCAGGACTTCGGCCAGTTCGACTGGCTCTGGATGGTCCTGCACGACCCCGGTCCGATCATTTCCGACAGCGGCCAGTTCCTCGCCTTCGTGGCCTATCCCCTCCTGCCCTGGATCGGCGTCATGGCCGTCGGCTATGGCCTGGGCGCCGTCTTTCTCGCGCCCGAGGAAGAGCGGGCCCGGTTCCTCACCTGGCTGGGGCTCGGCATGATCGCGGCCTTCCTGATCATCCGGGCCACGAACCTCTACGGCGACGCCAATCTCTGGACCGGCCAGTCGAACGCCCTGCGCACCGTCGGCGACTACCTCGACACGACCAAATACCCGCCGTCCCTGCTCTATGTGCTGATGACGCTGGGGCCGGCCCTGGCGATCATGCCCTGGCTGGAGAAGCT
This sequence comes from uncultured Brevundimonas sp., assembly GCA_946885435.1. The sequence goes on from CAMPGL010000196.1 coordinate 1,283, forward strand.
CAAGGGTCCGGTCGCCGGCCTGTTCACGACCTACGGCCGCGTGCCCTTCTTCGTCTATGTCGGGCACATCCTGCTGGCCCACCTGCTGATGGTCGCGGTCGGCATGGCCATGGGCCATCCCTTCGGCCTGTTCCAGAACGTCATGGCCGATCCGTCGCGGCTGATCGCGGCGGGTTGGGGCTTCAACCTGTTCTGGGTCTACGCCGTCTGGATCCTGGTGCTGGCCATCCTCTATCCGGCCTGCCGCTGGTTCGGCGACCTGAAGAGCCGCCGCAAGGACTGGTGGCTGAGTTATCTGTAGCGGTTCTGCAGACCGCTATCGGTCAGCACGGCGGGCCCGGCTTGCTGACCGGGCCCGCCGCCTGTGAACCACAACTAGCCTGGGTTGGCGCTAGCCGCGGTCCTTCTGCACGCCGCCTTCGGGGGTCGCGCCCGTGCCGGCCTGGTCAGACCGGCCGAGGTTCTGCTCGCGCGTGCCGCCCGAAGCGGCGAAGTCGGCGTTGTCCACGCCGCCGCCTTGCCCGACCGTGCCGCCCTGGTTCGGCGACAGGGTCGCGCTCGCGCCCTGCGACCGTTCGTCGTCGGTGCGGCCTTCGGAGCCGAAGCTCCGATCCTCGCCCTGGACGCCGAGGCCGGAGCCGGCCTGCGGGTCCTGACGGCCCTGGTCCTGCTGCTGGCGCAGGCGGTCCTGGTCCTGATTCATCTGATTGTTCCCGGTCATCGGCGGAAGCTCCCTATCTGGTTTGTGGGGCGGTCATCCAACGCCGCCTTGTCCGCAGAACCGCGGCATCGGGCGAATGTTCCGGGGCGCCGCTTGCGGTGGGGGGCAAGCCTGTCTAAACGCGCCTCTTAGCCTTCAACCCGACCCGAACCGGACGCGCGGACCCCGTCAGCGCGACCACAGAGCGCGCGCGATTACATGCCCAAGCGGACCGACATCTCCTCGATCCTGATCATCGGCGCCGGGCCGATCGTCATCGGTCAGGCGTGCGAGTTCGACTATTCGGGCGTCCAGGCGTGCAAGGCGCTGAAGGCCGAGGGCTATCGGGTCATCCTGGTCAACTCGAACCCGGCCACGATCATGACCGATCCGGAGGTCGCCGACGCGACCTACATCGAGCCGATCACGCCCGAGATCGTCGAGAAGATCATCGCCCGCGAAAAGCCCGACGCCCTGCTCCCCACCATGGGCGGCCAGACGGCGCTGAACACCGCGCTGGCGCTCGAACGCTCCGGCGCGCTGGCCCGCCACGGCGTCGAGATGATCGGCGCCCGCGCCGAGGTCATCGACAAGGCCGAGGACCGCCAGAAATTCCGCGACGCCATGGACA
>CAMPGL010000197.1 GCA_946885435.1 uncultured Brevundimonas sp.
CCGGTGTTCTCGTTGAAGGTGGCGATGCGGATGTAGCCGAACTCGCCTTCCATGTTGGAGCGGACCGAGGGCACGCGGATGATCTCGCGGGTGATGACGAGGTCGCGGGGCTCCTCGCCCTCGCGCAGGAAGGTGACGGTGACGGTCTCGCCGGCCTCGCCGCGCAGTTTCTCCGAGACCTGGGCAACGGTCAGGCCCGAGGCGGACTCGCCGTCGATGGCGGTGATGATGTCGCCGGCCTGGACCCCGGCGCGGGCGGCGGGGCCGCCGTCCATCGGGCTGATGACGCGGACCAGGCCGTTCTCGGAGGTGATCTCCAGGCCGACGCCGGAATAGGCGCCGGTCGAGCGCTCGGTCAGGCGCTGGAAGTCCTCGGCGTTGAGGTAGTTGGAGTGCGGATCGAGCGCGTTCAGCATGCCGTCGAGCGCGGCCTCGATCAGCATCTTGGGCTCGGTCTCGACGACGTAGGTCCGCTCGACGACGGTGAGGACGTCGCCGAACAGCTCGAGCATCCGGTAGGTCTCGGCGGCGCGGGCGCCCAGCGGCGTCTGGCTGACGGCCGCGGCGCTGACGCCGACGAGGGCCAGGGCGGAAGCGCCGATCAGGGCCAGTTTACGGATGCGAACCATCTGGGGACCAAGGCTGGCCGGCGGCCGGAGACCGACGGCTGGGGAGGAAGACGAGAAGACTGAACGACGCGCCCGCGACAAAATCGTGGCGCATCAAATCAGGCCCCGGCTCGCGCGTCGAGCCACGGCGCGGGATCGACGGGCCGGTCGTTGCGGCGAAGCTCCAGATACAGTTCTGCGGCGTCCTCGTCGGGGAGGCGGCCGAGCGGCTCGCCCTCCTCGACGCGGGCGCCGATCATGGCCGAGGCGCGGCCCATGCCGGCCAGCACCAGCCGCCAGCCGGGCCCGAGCCGGAGCACCACGACCTCGCCCCAGCCTTCCAGCGGGCCGGCGTATTCGACGACGCCCTCGGCCGGAGACCGGACCAGGGTCTGGGGACCGCCGGCGAAGGTGACGCCGCGCTCGCCGCCGCCGAACTCCGACACCAGCGGCCCCTGGATCGGGCGCATCAGGCGCGAGCGGCCGCCGGGCAGCGGGGTGGCCAGGGCCCGCTCACGCTCTTCGGGCGAGAGTTCGCGGAGCAGGCCGCCGAGGTCGCGGACCCGCGCGGCGGCGGCCAGGGCCTGGGCCTCGGCCGTGGCGGCGTCGGCGAGCAACAGGGTCTCGAGCGCGCGCTTCTCGGCGATCAGACGCTCGATGTCGGCGCGGCGGTCGGCCAGCGAGCTTTCGGCCGTGAGCAGGGCGCCCGCGGCCAGGACCGCCTCGCGGCGCAGGCGATTGAGCTCGGCCTGGCCGGCGGCGAGGCGGCGGGCCTGCTCCTCCAGCACGGGCGTGACCTCGCGCATCAGGATCTGGGCGCGGACCGCGTCATTGGCCCTGCGCGGCGAGACCAGCAGGGGCGGCGGCGGGTCGCGGCCCCAGGTCTGGAGCGCGGCGAGCACGCGGGTCTGGCGGCCCCGCTCGCGGCCGAGGCGGACGGCCAGCGCCGTCTCGCGGTCGTTGATGGCGATCAGGCGGGCGCGCTGATCCGAGACGGCCTCGACGTCGGTGACCTCGCCCTGGCCGAGCCGCAGCAGTTCGACGCGCAGGCGCTCGACCTCCAGCTCGACGGAACGGGCGTCGGCGCGCAGGCGGCGCGCGCGCAGCTGTTCGTCCTGATGCTCGGCTTGGGCGCGGGCGAGCTCGTCCGAGCGCTGGCCGGCGGCGGGACCGGCGAGCAGCAGGGCGGCGAGAAGGGCGACAGGGACGGCGGAGCGCATCAGTCGCGATGATAGGGCGAACCGGAAAGGATCGTCACGGCGCGATAGACCTGCTCGGCCAGCATGAGCCGCGCAAGCGCGTGCGGCCAGGTCTGGGGTCCGAAGGCGAGGGTCTCGTCGGCGCGCTCGACCAGGGCCGCATCCAGGCCGTCGGCGCCGCCGATGAGGAAGACGAGGCGGCGCTCGCCCCGGTCGCGCAGGGTGCGGATCTTCTCGGCCAGGCTTCGCGACGGGTGCTGCCTGCCGCGTTCGTCGCAGGCGATGACATAGGCGCCCTCGCCGGCGGCCAGGGCCAGGACCTCGGCCTCGGCGGCCTTGCCCGGCTTGCGGGGTTCGACCTCGGTCAGTTCGACGGGATGGATGGCGAGGCCCCGGCCCGCGGCCGAGGCGCGCTTCAGATAATCGCGCGCCAGCTGGTTCTCAGGCGCCGCGCCGAGCCGGCCGACGGCGCAGATCAATATGTGCATGTCATCCCGGCCGAAGCGAAGCGGAGAGCCGGGACCTAAACACCGGAAGCGCCGAGCCCAGGCCCCGGACAGCGGCTGCGCCGCTTCCGGGGTGACGGATCATCCCGCCGATCCGGCGCGGTGGGCGCCTTCGACGGACCAGATCTTCTCGATGTTGTAGAAGGCCCGGACCTCTGGGCGGAACAGGTGGACGATGACGTCGCCGGCGTCGATCAAGACCCAGTCGCAGTGCGGCAGGCCCTCGACGCGCGCGCGGCCCTGGCCCGCGTCCT
>CAMPGL010000198.1 GCA_946885435.1 uncultured Brevundimonas sp.
CTCCACCAGCTGGCCAGCTTGGTCGGCTCCGGGATCTGGTCGCGGACCACGTCGGAGAATCCGCCGGCGTCCTGAAGGCGTCGCAGCGTCTCCACCTCGAGCGGCGTGTGGCTGACGATCTTGGACATGTAGCGATGGTTCCAGACGTCGTTCTCGCCCGGCGCGATGTTGAAATCGCCGGCCAGCACGAGCGGCCGCTGCCTGTCGCGCGAGGCCATCTCGGCGGTCAGCTTTTCGTAGAAATCCAGCTTGTGGTCGAACTTGGGGTTCAGCTCGCGGTCCGCCACGTCACCGCCGGCGGGAATGTAGAAGTTGTGCAGCTCGATCCCCTGCACCCGGCCGCCCACGCAGCGGGCGTGGCCCTCGCGGCAGGCTGCGACGGGTTCGACATCACCGATGGGGAAGCGCGAGGCGATGGCCACCCCGTGCCAGCCCTTCTGGCCCTGCACCCGCAGGTAGGGCAGGCCGGCGTCGCGGAAGTAGGAGGAGGGGAACTCCTCGGTGCGGCACTTGATCTCCTGGAGCATCAGCACGTCCGGCTGCTGCTCCTCGATGAAGCGCACGACCTGATCGGCGCGCAGCCGCACGGAGTTGATGTTCCAGGTCGCGATTCTGAGCATGCCGCTCGTTTAGCAGAAAAAGACGCCCGGCTCGGGAGGTTCGAGCCGGGCGTCCAAGGGATCGTCTCTCACGCCGCCGCCGGGAGGGGACTGTCCGGCGACGCGGCTTCGGACCGCCGTCCGTCGCCTGTTGCCATAAAGACACGGCGCAACAGAAAAGTCAACTAGGTGTGCGGGTCCTGGAAGAGGCTGTTGGCCAGGCCCGAGGCGCTCTGCAGCGTGACCAGCTGCACCCGAGTGCGGCCGCCCTGCGCGTCCGTGACCGTCCACTCGCGCAGGCGATAGGGCGAACCGCCGAACACCATCGTGAGCGAGCCGCGCCGGTTCTGACGCCGGTCGCTGACCGTGATCTGGGCGCCGCCGCCCGAGGTGGCCTGCACCCGGTCGACCCGGATGTAGCGCGAGCCGAAGCTGACCCGGTCAGCCAGCAGGATCGACAGCGGCGTCTGGTTCATGGGCACCCGCTGGTCAGTCTCCAGCCGCGGATCCCAGCGGTGCACGAAGGTGCCGTCGGCGACGAGGATCAGGCGCGACGGCGCGTCGTACTCGAAGCGCATCCGGCCGGGCCGTCGCAGGTAGAAGGCTCCGTTCGAGGTCTGGCCCCGCGGGCCGGTCTCGACGAAACGACCGCGCACCGAACGCACCCCCTGCAGATAGCTCTCGGCCCGCTCCAGCAGGTCCCGCTGGGCCGCGGTCAGCTCGGCCTGGGCCAGCGACGGACTTGCGAGCGTCAGGGCGGTGAAGGCGCCGGCGGCGCCCATCAGGTGTCTGCGAGTCAGGCTCATGAGTCTGATCTCCTTTCGGGGTCGTCTCTAGCGGTCGGGGTTGTCGTCGCAAAGGCGGGGAGGTGGCCATTGTCCGGCGCGGGAATGAAGCGTCGTTCAGCTTCGCCGGTTCCGTCAGGCGCTGTCATTTCCGCTCAGCCGATTTCCTGTGCTAGCGAAATGTTCTGAAAGTTGCGTGGAGTAGCGTGCATGTTCGATCGCAGGGCGTGGGCGCCCGACAGCCGCATGGCCTCGGTGGACCTCGGCCAGACGCCGGCCAACCACGCCGGCCGGGCTCGCGTCGTGGAGGGCGTGCTGACTCCCGGCGAGCAGACCGCCCGTATCACCCCGGCCGAATACGGAGACCAGGACTTCATCATCGTCCCGGACTTCCTCAGCGCCAAGGAGTGCGACCGGCTGGTGACCATGTTCAACCGGCTGCATGGCCTGGTGAAGCACCGCAAGATCGGCATCGACTTCTGGGAGGGCCGCATCGTCTACATGAACGACGTGGCCGCCCACGACGCCTCGGCCGCGGCCATCATGGGCGGCTTCCAGAAGCGCGCCACCAGGATGTTGGAGGAGTTCTACGCCCTCACCCATCCTCTCTGGACCGACACGGTGCAGCTGAATATCTGGGAGCGCGGCTCCTTCCTGCCCTGCCACACCGACAATTCGAACCCTGACGGCTCGGCCCATTCCACGCCCTGGCGAGACTTCTCGAGCATCGTCTATCTGAACGACGACTACGAAGGCGGGGAGCTCTATTTCACGGCGCAGGACAAGGTGCTGAAGCCCACCAAGGGCATGCTGGTGGCCTTCAGCGCGGGCTATCACCACGAGCACGGGGTGCTGAAGGTGACGCGCGGACGGCGCATCACCATGCCGGCCTTCTACACCTTCTACAAAGCGAAGGCCGAGCCGCTGATCTATCCCGAGCTCTTCCGGCCCCAGGCGCCGCTGGCGGTGCTGAACCCGCAGGCCCAGCCGCAAGCCTGGCGGCCCCCGAGCATGTTCCCGCGCCGCTAGGTCGCCCTAGGAGGGTGGCGGGCCCGCCAGGATGTCGCGCTTGCCGGCGTGATTGGCCGGGCCGACGACGCCTTCCTGCTCCATCCGCTCCATCAGCGAGGCGGCGCGGTTGTAGCCGATCTGCAGGCGGCGCTGGATGTAG
>CAMPGL010000199.1 GCA_946885435.1 uncultured Brevundimonas sp.
CTGGCGACGGTGGCGGCCGAGACGGCGCGGGCGCTGGACGCCGCCCACTTCGACGAGGCGGCTCAGGGGCTCTACCGCTTCGTCTGGAACGTCTTCTGCGACTGGTGGCTGGAACTGGCCAAGCCGGTGCTGAACGGCGCCGACGAGGCCGCCAAGGCCGAGACGCGGGCGATGGCGGCCTGGCTGCTGGATCAGTGCTGCCTGCTGCTGCACCCGATCATGCCTTTCATCACCGAGGAACTGTGGGGCGAGCTGGCGGCCTTCGGCGGCCCGGCGCGCGAGAGCCTGCTGATCTCGGCCGCCTGGCCAGAGGCGCCGGAGAGCTGGGTCGACCCCGCCGCGCGCGACGAGATCGGCTGGCTGACCGAGGTGGTGTCGGCGGTGCGCTCGCTGAAGGCCGAGGCCAACGTGCCCGTCGCCGCCAAGCCCGGCCTGACCGTCGTCGGGGCCGACGCGGGAACCCGTGAACGCCTGGAGCGGCACCGCGCGGCCCTCCTGACGCTCGGTCGCGTGTCCTCCGTCGAAGAGGCCGACGGCGCGCCGGCGGGCTCGGCGCCCTTCGTGGTCGGTGAGGCGACCTTCGCCCTGTCGATCGCCGAGCATATCGACGTGGCCGCCGAGGTGGCGCGCCTCGCCAAGGAGATCGCCTCGATCGACAAGGACCTCGACGTCACCCGCAGGAAGCTCGGCAACCCGGATTTCGTCGCGCGGGCCAAGCCCGAGGTCGTCGAGGAGAACCGCCAGCGCCTGACCGACGGTGAGGCCGCGCGCGCCAAGCTGGAGGCCGCCCTGAGGCGGCTGGAGGAGTTGGGCTGAAACTCCGCCTCGACAAGCTGCTGGTCCAGCGCGGGCTCTTCGACAGCCGGGCCCGTGCCCAGGCGGCGATCGAGGCCGGCGGGGTGACCATCGACGGCCAGCCGGCGCGCTCCGCGCACCAGGCCGTGGCCGAGGATGCGGTCATCGCGGCCAAGGCCGCGCACAACTGGGTGGGGCGTGGCGCGCTCAAGCTCGTCGCCGCGCTCGACCTCTGGCCGGTGGCGGTTGAGGGGCGGACGGTGCTCGATCTCGGCGCCTCGACCGGCGGCTTCACCGAGGTCTGCCTGTCCCGCGGGGCGGCGAAGGTGTTCGCGGTCGACGTGGGCCGAGGCCAGTTGCACGCGAAGGTCGCGGCTGACCCGCGCGTGGTCAGCCTGGAAGGCACGGACATCCGCGATCTGGACACTGAGACCATAGAGGCCGCGCCCGACCTTATTGTCTGCGACCTCAGCTTCATCGGCCTGGCCAAGGCGCTGGAGGCGCCTCTGTCCTTGGCTGGGCCCGACGCCGACCTGATCGCCCTGGTGAAGCCCCAGTTCGAGATGGAAAGCCGCAACGAAGTCGGCAAAGGCGGCGTGGTCACAGACCCTGAGGCGCGCCAGGCCGCGCTGGACCGCGTCTCCGCCTGGCTGGAAGGGCAGGGGTGGTCGATCCGCGAGACCACCGAGAGCCCCGTCGTCGGCGGCGACGGCAACCGCGAGTGGTTGCTGTGGGCGCGGCGCACTGAATCCTGAAGGTCAGCGCTTGATCGCGCGTCCCGTGGTCACGGCGGCGGCGCCGAAGCGGTCGCGGAGGGTGTCGACGGCGCGCTCGGTCTTGAGCGCGCGGGTCTCCGACGAGCCGAAGAGGTCGGCCGGGAGATCGCCCGGCTCCACCAGTTCGGCCAGACCGACACCGATCAGGCGGTAGGGGATGCCGATCTCGCGGGCCAGTAGCTCGCGGGCGTGGGCGAACATGGTGCGGGCCGTCTGGGTCGGCTCGGGCAGGGTGCGGCGGCGAGTCAGGATGCGGAAGTCGGTGCGGCGCAGCTTGAGCACCAGGACCCGGCCGGCGACGCCGGTGCGGCGGGCCTTTGACGCGAGCTTGTCGCAGAGCGGCCAAAGCTCGTCCTCCAGCGCCTTCACGTCCGACAGGTCCTCGTTGAAGGTGGTCTCCGCGCTCATGCCGCGGCGGTCGGACTCGGGGTCGACCGGGCGGCTATCGCGGGCGTGGGCCAGGGCATGCAGGCGCAGGCCATGGTCGCCGTAGCGCGCGGCGAGCTGCTTGACGTCCGCGCGGGCCAGGTCGCCGACGGTGCGGTAGCCGTCCGATATAAGGCTTTTCGCAAAGACGGGCCCCACGCCCGGCAGGATGTTGACCGGCCGAGGCGCCAGGAAGGCGGGAGCCTCTTCCTGGCCGATCACCGTGAAGCCACGCGGCTTGTCGATGTCCGAGGCGATCTTGGCCAGGAAGCGGTTGGCCGCCAGGCCGATGGAGACCGTCAGGCCGGTCTCGGCCTCGATCCAACGTTGCAGGCGGGCCAGCTGGAAAGCAGGCGGACCGCCGTTCAGCCGCTCTGTGCCGGACAGGTCGGCCCAGGCCTCGTCGAGCGACAGGGGCTGGACCAGGGGCGTGAGCTCGCCCAGCGCGCCGAGGATGCGGCGGCTCTCGTGCTTGTACTTGGCGAAGTCGGGCTTGATGACGACGGCCTCGGGGCAGGCCTTGAGCGCCTTGAACATCGGCATGGCCGAG
>CAMPGL010000200.1 GCA_946885435.1 uncultured Brevundimonas sp.
GCGACGGGCCAGCCGACGAACGCGATCTACGGCTTCGCGTCGATGCTCGCCAACACGCTGCGCGACGAGGCGCCCACGCACTTCGCGGTCGCCTTCGACGTCTCCCGCAAGACCTGGCGGTCCCAGGAGTTCACGGAGTACAAGGCGAACCGCTCCAAGACCCCGGACGAGTTCAAGGGCCAGGTCGAGCTGATCGGCGAGCTCCTGGACGCGATGGGCGCCCAGCGCTTCGCGGTGGACGGCTTCGAGGCGGACGACGTCATCGCCACGCTCGCCACCCAGGCCGAGGCCGAGGGCTTCGAGGTGCTGATCGTCACCGGCGACCGCGACTCCTTCCAGCTGGTCAGCGAGCACACCACCGTGCTGTACCCGACCAAGGGCGTCTCCGAGCTGACCCGGTTCACCCCGGAGAAGGTGTTCGAGAAGTACGGGCTGACGCCCGCGCAGTACCCCGACTTCGCGGCCCTGCGCGGCGACCCCTCCGACAATCTCCCCGGCATCCCCGGCGTCGGCGAGAAGACCGCCGCGAAGTGGATCAACCAGTTCGGCTCCTTCGCCGAGCTCGTCGAGCGCGTCGAGGAGGTCAAGGGCAAGGCCGGCCAGAACCTCCGCGACCACCTGGAGTCCGTCAAGCTCAACCGCCGGCTCACCGAGCTGGAGCGCCGGGTCGAGCTCCCCAAGGGGGTCACCGAGCTGGAGCGCGCGGCCTACGACCGCAAGGCCGTCGCGATGATCCTGGACACCCTGGAGATCCGTAACCCGTCGCTGCGCGAGCGGCTCTTCGCCGTCGACCCGGGCGCCGAGGAGGCCGAGACCACCCCGGTCAGCGCCGAGGGCGTGGAGCTGGACGGCACGGTGCTCGGCACCGGCGAGCTGTCCGCCTGGCTCACCGAGCACGGCACCCAGCCCCTCGGCATCGCCACGGTCGACACCTGGGCGCTCGGCACCGGCTCGGTCGCCGAGGTCGCCCTCGCCGCGCCCGAGGGCCCCGCCGCCTGGTTCGACCCCTCCGAGCTCGACGAGGCCGACGAGCAGGCCTTCGCGGCCTGGCTCGCCGACGCCGGGCGGCCCAAGGTCCTCCACAACGCCAAGGGCGCCATGCGCGTCTTCGCCGAGCACGGCTGGAGCGTCGAGGGCGTCACCATGGACACCGCGCTCGCCGCCTACCTGGTCAAGCCGGGCCGCCGCTCCTTCGACCTGGACGCACTGTCCCTGGAGTACCTGCACCGCGAGCTGACCCCGGCCGCCGCGGCCGACGGCCAGCTCGCCTTCGGAGCGGACGAGGGCGCCGAGGCCGAGGCCCTGATGATCCAGGCCCGGGCCGTCCTCGACCTGGGCCAGGCCTTCGAAGGCCGTCTGGAGGAGGTCGGCGCCGCCGACCTGCTGCGTGACATGGAGCTGCCCACGTCCGCGCTGCTCGCCCGCATGGAACGGCACGGCATCGCGGCGGACCGGTCCCACCTGGAGGCCATGGAGCAGATGTTCGCCGGCGCCGTCCAGCAGGCGGTCAAGGAGGCCCACGCGGCGGCCGGACACGAGTTCAACCTGGGCTCGCCCAAGCAGCTCCAGGAGGTCCTCTTCGGCGAGCTGGCCCTGCCCAAGACCAAGCGGACCAAGACCGGCTACACCACGGACGCCGACGCCCTCGCCTGGCTCGCCGGCCAGACGGACAACGAGCTTCCGGTGATCATGCTCCGCCACCGCGAGCAGGCCAAGCTCCGCGTGACCGTCGAGGGCCTGATCAAGACGATCGCCGCGGACGGCCGCATCCACACCACCTTCAACCAGACGGTCGCCGCCACCGGCCGCCTGTCCTCGACCGACCCGAACCTGCAGAACATTCCGGTCCGCACCGACGAGGGCCGCGCCATCCGCCGCGGTTTCGTCGTCGGCGAGGGCTTCGAGTCGCTGATGACGGCCGACTACAGCCAGATCGAGCTGCGTGTCATGGCGCACCTCTCCGAGGACGAGGGCCTGATCGAGGCCTTCACCTCCGGCGAGGACCTGCACACCACGGCCGCCTCCCAGGTCTTCGCGGTCGAGCCGACCGGGGTCGACGCCGAGATGCGCCGCAAGATCAAGGCCATGTCGTACGGCCTCGCCTACGGACTGTCCGCCTTCGGCCTGTCCCAGCAGCTGAACATCGAGGCGGCGGAGGCCCGCGCCCTGATGGACGCGTACTTCGAGCGGTTCGGCGGAGTACGGGACTATCTGCGCCGGGCGGTCGACGAGGCCCGGGCCACGGGGTACACGGCGACTCTCTTCGGACGCCGCCGCTACCTCCCCGACCTCAACAGCGACAACCGCCAGCGCCGCGAGGCCGCAGAGCGGATGGCCCTCAACGCGCCCATCCAGGGCACCGCGGCCGACATCGTCAAGATCGCCATGCTCAAGGTCGACGACGCCCTGAAGGAGGCGGGCCTCGCCTCCCGCATGCTCCTCCAGGTCCACGACGAAATCGTGCTGGAGATCGCCCCCGGGGAGCGGTCCGCCGCCGAGGAACTGGTCCGCCGCGAGATGGCGAACGCCGTCCACCTCCGCGTCCC
>CAMPGL010000201.1 GCA_946885435.1 uncultured Brevundimonas sp.
TTCTTCGTGGCCGAGCAGTTCACCAACTCGCCCGGCAAGTTCGTCTCGCTGGAAGACACCATCTCGTCCTTCCGCCGCATCTGCGACGGTGAAGGCGACGCCTATCCGGAAGCGGCCTTCTACATGGTCGGCGGCTTCGACGAAGTCGTCGCCAAGGCCGAGAAGATGGCGGCCGAGGCCTGATGACCGCAGGGGCCCCGCTCCGGCTGGAGGACAGCGTCAACGCGCGCTGTCCCTGGTCGGGCGACCCCGTCAGCGCCGATTCCCTGACTCTCTATCGCGGTCAGGTGGTCGGCTTCTGCAATCCCGGCTGCCGGGACAAGTTTGAAACCGCGACCGCGGCGTTCGACGCCGCGATCGGAGGCACGGAAGGGAACGGCTGACCATGGCCGACAAGCTGAACTTCTCCCTGGTCGCGCCCGAGCGCGAGGTCTTCGCCGGCCAGGTCGATCAGGTCGACGCGCCCGGCGTCGAGGGCGACTTCGGCGTCCTGCCGAACCACGCGCCCTTCATGACGGCGCTTCGCGAGGGCGCGGTCACCGTCTACGTCGGCGCGAACCGGCGCGTTTTCTCGGTCAAGGGCGGCTTCGCCGACGTGACCCCGCAAGGCCTGACCATCCTCGCCGAAGAAGCGTCGGAAGCCAGCGCGGCCTAAGCCTGTCGATGGGGCGTGCCGGAAGGCGGGGAGCCGATAGCGCTTATTGACTCCTTATTAGGAGGCATCTCGGGCGGATGTGTCTCGATAGGACCAGGAGCGCGAAATCAATCCCGAGAGACGTCCGTAGCTTCAAGCGCTGCTCAGGAGAGGTCCGCCTGCTGCCAGCATCGTATCGGCGCGGACTCAGATGGGAGGCGGGCGTCTAGTGAGCACTTGGTCTTGCTCGATGTAGTGGCACCGACCTGGAGGTCGGGATCTTCAGAAACTCGACGTCGCAGTGGAAGAAGTCTCCGAATGCGCCTCAGGCTGAGAGCGTTTTGAGATCGACAAAGGGTGGCGAACCAGCACCAAGAAAGTTTTGGGCAGCCCCCCTAGCAGTTCGTTTTGCGAAAACGGACCTCATTGGGGCCTTCCTCACTCGCTCGGCTTGCCGTCAACGGCAGTTCGGGGTGACTGGCCCTCAACGCTCAGCGCCCTCGGGCGAGCTAGCGGTCACGACGGCAAGCCACTCTCGATCAGCTCTGTCAGCCGCCTCGCGCAAGAGCGCGGCGAGTTCATGCTGCTCTAACCCGCGGGAGATGTCTGCGAGCTGGTCGGCCATTTGACCGATATATTCGAGATGGGCGGCAGCGTCGGTCATGTGTGCGCTTTACTGTTGGTCAAGGACCCAGTCCGCGGTTTCGCTTCTGGTCCGATCTGGGGCCATCATATAAGGCGAGCTCCAGGCTAGCGAATCTCTCCTTGCTGCTGATCCCGTGTGAAGCTGTAGTTGGGGCCGACGCGAGGCGCCCAAGCCTCGGGTCGCCCTAGGCTTGCAAGGAATTGAGAATGGCGGATCCCATTGACGTCGAGGTAGGCGCACGGTTGCGCCTGTTGCGAAAGGCGGCTGGGCTTGCCCAGTATGCCTTGGGGGAGGCCTTGGGTGTGACGTACCAACAGATCCAGAAGTATGAGACGGGCGAAAATAGATTGGCGGCTTCTACGCTGGTGAGGGCCGCCAAGGCGGTAGGAGTGGAGCCATCCATATTGTTGTTGGGACAAGAGCGAGCCACTCAGTCCGACAAAACCCCGCTGGCTCGTTACGGCGAGGCTGGCACCTACGAACTCGTCGAAGCGTTTCTCGCGATCGAGGACCCGGGTCATCGGCGAGCTTTGCTGGCTCTGGCTCGCGCCCTGGCGGCCTCGGAGCCTAGTTGAGCCTAACAGGCCGACATCTTTTTCCTCTCATATATCAGCACTCGCGCGGATTGGCGGTCTGCGTGCGCTGTATGGCGTTGCCCCATGCCGACGCCAGAGCGAGTAAATAAGTCGAGATCAGCCCCCTATGCCTCCCCGGACCGGCTCTCTCATATAAGTCACATGAACCTTGGGGTTTGGTGTCGCTAGAGCGGACCGAGACGCGCCATAACGCGTCCCCGTGGTGCTTTGGCCCGTCTCCTCATGCGAAGAGAACGCTTTGCGCCAAGCGCCTATCGGCCGGCAAAGTGTGAGTGTCGCCAACTTCCCGGTAGACGATGCGGGATATTAGCCGATTTCTCTCTGGGTTCTGTTCTTCCAATACCTAACTTCGGTTAGGGATTGGCAGCCTTCCGGATATACTGCGGCCCGCAGCCGACGACCCTACTCCGCTCATTGCCGCAGACGCGGTTGGCCCACTTCGCAGGACTGACAGACGCGGTGGGTCGATCATCGACGGGTGAGCCGCGCCCCCGAGGCTGATGACAAATATTCTTGCGGCGCAACCTGCTCGAAGCTCAGCACGGCGAAGCCGGCGGCGTCGGTTAGCTCCAGCCCCAGCGGCGCCGGGCGCCATCCGGCCAGGCTCGGGACCTCGGGGCAGTCGCCCTCCACCCCGAGCATGGGCGCCGCAAGGCTGCCGGCCTCGA
>CAMPGL010000202.1 GCA_946885435.1 uncultured Brevundimonas sp.
CCTGATCATCGAGGACAAATACCAGTTCAAGCCGCAGCGCCCCTTCGCGCCGGGCGGGGAGATCGCGGGTGTCGTCGACGTCGTGGGCGAGGGCGTGACCGGGTTCCGCCGCGGCGACCGGGTGCTCGCCATGACCGGCTGGGGCGGCCTCCAGGAACGCGTCGCCGTCCACGCCGGGCGCTGCATGAAGATTCCCGACGCCATGCCCTTCACCGAGGCCGCCGGCTTCCTGATGACCTATGGCACTGCCTACTACGCCCTAAAGGACCGGGCGGGGCTGAAGCCGGGCGAGACCCTGTTCATCCCGGGCGCGGCCGGCGGCGTCGGCTCGGCCGCGGTCGAGCTGGGCAAGGCCATGGGCGCGCGCGTCGTGGCCGCGGCCTCGACCAACGACAAGGTGCAGTTCGCCCTGGATCTCGGCGCCGACAACGGCCTGATCTATCCGTCGGGCGAGATGGACAAGGCGGCCCAGAAGGAGCTGTCCGGCGAGATCAAGCTGGCCTGCGGCCGCGACGGGCCCGACGTGGTGCTGGATGTGGTCGGCGGCGGCTACGCAGAGCCGGCGCTCAGGGCCATGGACTGGAACGGGCGGTTCCTGGTTGTGGGTTTCCCCGCGGGCATACCGTCCCTGCCCCTGAACCTGACGCTGCTGAAATCGGTCTCGGTGATCGGCGTCTTCTGGGGCGCGCACGTCGAGCGCGAGCCCGAGCTGCACGCCGCCAACATGGCGGACCTCACGCGCCTCTACACCGAGGGCAAGATCCGACCCCGCGTGTCGGAGATGTTTCCCTTCGCCCGGGCGGGCGAGGCCATCGCCGCGCTCGGCGAGCGGCGCGCCACGGGCAAGGTGGTCGTGGAGATCGAATGACCTTCGCGATGAATTCGGACCTCGCGCTGGAGGGATATTCGGCGCGCCTGGCCTCGCACGGGCGGGTCCACGTCGCCGACGCACTGGCGGCGCCCACTGCTCAGCGGTTGCAGGCGGCGCTGGAGCGCGAGACGCCATGGAGCCGCTCGATCAACATCGGCGGGCGGGGCGCGGATGTCCCCGTCGCCACGTTCGAGAGCTTCCCCCCTCAGCAGCAGGACGGCCTCTACCAGCAGGTCTGGAGCGAGGCCTCGCGCGGCTTTCAGTATCTCTTCGACCGGTTTCGCATCACCGAGATGCGGGCCGCAGGAGCGCCGGTCCCGCAGGTCCTTATCGAGGCCGACGACTTCCTGAACGGGCCGTTCCTGGAGTTCGCACGCAGGCTGACGGGCGACGCCAGCGCCGTCTTCGTCGACGCCCAGGCGACGCGGTATGTGCAGGGTCACTTCCTCACCCGCCACGACGATAGGCGCGACGAGCACGGCCGGCTGTACGCCTATGTGCTGGGCCTGAGCCGCGAGTGGCGCACCGACTGGGGCGGTCTGCTCCAGTTCATCGGCGAGGACGGCCACGTCGAGGAGGCCTTCACCCCGGCCTTCAACAGCCTGAACGTCTTCAAGGTGCCGGCGCAGCATGCGGTGTCGATCGTGGCGCCGTTCGCGGGCGCGCCGCGGCTGTCGATCACCGGCTGGATCCGCTCCCAGCGCTAGTCGCCGAGCCGCTTGAGAGTCTCGCGCGCCTTCAGCCGGTGGCGGGGCTTCAGATTGGCGCCCAGCATCGACAGGACCGCGGCGATGACGGCGGCGTCATCGGTGAAGCCGACGCCGGCCAGAACGTCGGGGATGGCGTCGGTCGGCAGGACGAAATAGGCGAGCGCCGCCAGCATGACCCCCTTGGCGGCGGCGGGCGTCTCGGGGTCGCGCGCGCAGTACCAGACGGCCACGAGATCGCGGGCGAAGGGAATGCGGGCGGCGCTCTTCGCCAGCTTGGGCCAGAAGCCCCGGCGCACGTGCGCCTCGTTGACCTGGACGACAGCCGGAACCAGCGCCTTCGACGGGTCGATGGTCGCCTCGGGGCTGTTCGCGGTGTTGGCCTTGCTCGCCATGACGGCTAAATCCTCGCGCTCGGCGCGTTCGCCTTTCACCAAAGAACATAGGATCAATCCGCATGAAACTCGATGGTTCGATCTCGGCGGTCGTCACCGGCGGCGCCTCGGGTCTCGGCGAGGCGACGGCGCGGGCGCTGGCGGCCCAGGGCGTGAAGGTCGCGATCTTCGACCTGAACGAGGCGGTCGGAACCACGGTCGCCCGCGAGATCGGTGGTGTCTATTGCAAGGTCGACGTGTCGTCGGACGAGAGCGTCGACCAGGGCTTCGCCAAGGCGCGCGCGGTCCACGGTCAGGAGCGCGTCCTGGTCAACTGCGCCGGCATCGCCATCGGCCAGAAGACCGTCGGCCGCGACAAGGCCGACCCCTCGGTCATCAAGGCGCACGACATGGCCGCCTTCGAGCGGGTGCTCCAGATCAATCTGATCGGCTCGTTCCGCTGCCTGTCGCGGGCGGCGGCGGGCATGCTGACGCTGGATCCGATGGACGACGGCGAGCGCGGCCTGATCGTGAACACGGCGTCCGTCGCGGCCCAGGACGGCCAGATCGGCCAGGCGGC
>CAMPGL010000203.1 GCA_946885435.1 uncultured Brevundimonas sp.
CTATCAGGTCGTCCTGTTCGACGAGGTCGAAAAGGCCCACCCCGACGTCTTCAACACCCTGCTCCAGGTGCTCGACGACGGCCGCCTCACCGACGGCCAGGGCCGCGTGGTCAACTTCAGCAACACCCTGATCATCATGACCTCCAACCTGGGCTCGGCCGCCCTCGCGGACCAGCCCGAGGGTCAGGACGTCGAGGCCGTCCGCCCGATGGTCATGGAGGCCGTCCGCGCCCACTTCCGGCCCGAGTTCCTGAACCGCATCGACGAGATCATCCTGTTCCGCCGCCTCGGCCGCGAACAGATGGGCGGCATCGTCCGCATCCAGCTCCAGCGTTTCGAGCGCCTGCTCGCCGACCGCCGCCTGACGCTGGACCTCGACGACAGCGCCCTCGCCTGGCTCGCCGACCACGGCTACGACCCGGTCTACGGCGCCCGGCCGCTCAAGCGCGTCATCCAGAAGGAGCTGGTCGACCCGATCGCGCGCAAGCTGCTGGCCGGCGAGATCGAGGACGGCGGGGTGATCGGGGTGTCAGCGGGCGAGGGCGGGTTGGTGATCGGGAAGGCGCGGGTGCATTAGGCGTCAGGGGTTGCGCGGGCCGCCCACGTCTCAACGAGATATGTCGCCATGGCCCCCGCTAGGTTCACGGCGAGTTGTGCGTGACGCGGCGCTGGCCGGACGGCTCGCTTGCCTTGGCCATGTGAGTCACTGATCCGGTTCCTGATGGTCCCGAGACCAATCACCACGCTCGTGCAACCGCCGAGGATTTGCTTGAAGACCTCTTCCGTGTGCTGAGAGGGGGCGATCTTCAGGGCCTTCGAGGCTTCGCCGTAGAGTCTCGGGAGATCGTCTTTGTCTCCATATGTCACTCCCGCCTCATCGAGGATGTGCTTGCACACCGTTTCCAACAACGTACGCGCAGCGGTGATAGCACCTTCAGGGTCGCTCGCGCGACGAGCGAGCGCCTTCTCCCAGACGGCGGCCACACCCTCTGCATCGAACCTAGACAGCGTCTCAGATGCTTCTGAATCGAGGGGTGAGCCACGCGCTCCCTCCAGCTTATCGAGCAGCTGGACAAAGGCGCTTCTGATCAGCTTTCGCCGCGCGGCGTACGTGCCTTCCTCATACTTTACCCAGCCCCAGAAGGACGAGAGGTCACGGCAGGTTCGCACGAAGGCTGGAACCAAGTCCTTGGTGTCCGGGTCCTGCATGAACTGACGGCGCAGCGCGGCGTACTCGCTCTCGTCTCCTAAGCCGCCGGTCGCGTGCGTGATCAGAAGATTCTGGAGGTAGAGAGCGCGCTCGTAGTCCAACTCAGGAAGATCGGAATCGGTCATAGCGACAGTATATCTTACTGAAGGAACAGCGGCGTAGCCGATCGACAAAGGACAGTGGTCCCGCCACACCGGCGCCTTATCTCTTGAAAGCCCGCCTGCCCGTCGCCCCACAGCGGCTTGCAGCCTGGACGGCTTTCCGAGACGCTCCTCTCACCACGAGCGATGCGACGGCTCTGACAGTCGATGAGTGCAGGACGGCTCCAACGGTCCGCAGGTAAACGGTGACCTCAAACGCCGGTGGTGCATCCCCTTCCTCATTGGAGCACCCATGTCCAACTCATCTGAATTGCGATCCCTCGGTCTTGTCCTCGCCGGCGCCTATCGGGGCGGACAGTTCGAGATCGACCCGGCCTGGAAATCGCATCAGGTCGTCTACGTCTGGACCCGCGGCCCCGACGCCGCCGAAATCCTGCGCGTCGGCATCGCCTGTGGCCCCCACGGCTTCAGCAACCGATACGGCTCCTACAACCGGTGGCTCGATGGTCGCTTCAAGCCTGATGAAGCGACCGAACAGGAAAAGAGTCGGCTCGCCGCATGGCGCGCTGGGCGTGCCGGGCAAGGTGTGAAACCGGCAGCGCCTCGTCAGCAGGGACCCGCACCCACGGCAAGCGGTTCGGCCCTGACCGTCGCGCCTTCACTGAAGGCCGTTTTCGCCGAACTCGACCACGCGCTCACGCATCTGGGACTGGAGCGGTCGCAAGTGCGCGACGGATGGCCCTATCGGAAGGACGGTGTTCAGCTCTGCCGGATCGATCCGAAGAACTCCAAGGGCTGCCTTCGCGTGTGGGTCGGTGAACAGGACGAGCAGACCGCGCCGGACAGCCTTCGGGGCCAGTTTCGGCAGAAGGGATGGCTTGTTGTCTGGCCGGAAGATCGGGCCTTGGCGGTCGAATACATTCTCGCCAGCGTTCGCAGACGGACGCCCGCTTAGTCGCCAGCCAAACGGGGAAACGTACCCTTTCGGAGCGCTCCCACACCGCCCCCTTCACCTCTTGAAAGCCAGCCTGCCGGTCGGCCGGAGGGAGTCAAGGATGGCCCTGCGGGCCACCGCCTCCGGCGGCGCGAAGCGTCCTTGACGCCCTCCTCTCCCGACCGGCCACGATCTCTCCAAGAGATGAAGGGCTCACCCCCTCGCCAGGCGAGGCGCGGTCAACGTCCCTTCTCCCCTTGCGGGA